>CAYZFF010000006.1:0-41842 GCA_964477305.1 uncultured Cytophagia bacterium | reverse complement strand
TATTTCACAAAAGCCATGCGCCGCGTTTGCATAAACACCGCTTGCCCGTTTGCGCCGGTCACAACGAGCCGGTACAAATACATGCCGGCCGCAACGACTTCACCGGCTTGATCGCGACTATCCCAAAATACAGTCTGCACGCCCGCCGCCATCTCGCCATTCACCAACTCGCGCACGCGCTGGCCGGTGACAGAATAAACCGTAACCGTCACGCGACTCGCTTCCGGCAAGTGGAAACTAATCATCGTGCTTGGATTGAACGGATTAGGATAATTCTGTTCTAAGGCATAATCCGTCACGGCCTCAGATTGCGCGATCCCGGTATCTTCGCCACCCGACTCGTCCGACGCTTTCGGGAACGTTCCCGGCGAAGTATGATGGAGAAACTTCACCTGCGAATCCAGCGTAATCGACGTGGCGAACACGGCGCCTTTGATCGCGCCGTTCGAGGAGAACTGCACTGGCGCATTCGGCAGAACCAACGTGCCATACAAAGTCGCTTTGCTGCCGACGACCAACTTTGAGGTTTGCAATGTCACCAGCAGCACTTTGTCCGAGGTGCCGCCAGTGAGCTTCACCTGCATGCTGCTGCCGAAGCGCAAATCGTTCACCACGAAAATATTCACCACTCCGGCCGCGGCGTTAATCGATAGAATTGTGGATGAGGCGCCGGCATCGAGTGTGTTGATAAAATAATCGCCCGCGCTCAAGAGCAACGTGGCCTTGCTATTCACTCGAACTGTGCCATATGAACCCGGCGTCAAAGTTCTTGTGCCATTCGCCGGCACGTTCACATTCTGACCACCTGCCGTGTAGGTGAAACCCGGCAACGCCACTTGAGCCACAACGGCATGATCCTGTTTGGTGCCGGTGATCGTGGCGGTTCCAGACAGAACGATATTATCGCCGGCCGTGGCATTGCCTTGAATCGTGTTCTTCGTTTGAATCGTGATGTCATCCTGCGCCGTCAAATTGCCGGCGTGCGTGCCGGGCGCGCCCGCTAGAAATTCGATATCGTTGTTGGCGTGAATATCCCCTTTCGAGGTCTTATTCTGGGTGATCTTCACGTCACTGTTACTCAACAAAACATAATTTTCCACGGTGATCGTGACTTGATCCGTGCCGGAGCAATTGTTGGCGTCCGTGACGATGACGGTAAATGTCGTCGTATTCGTTATTCGCGCTTTCGGATTTGCTGCAGCCGGATTATCCAAACCCGTGGCCGGCGTCCAACTGTAAGTGTAAGGCGGCGTGCCGCCAGTGACAGTCGGAGCGCCGCCGAGCGTTGTCGTGAGCGCATAAAGCACTTTGCGATCGATACCGGCATCTACCGCGAGCGCGCAACCGGCCGTAACGGTGACATTCTTTGTCGCGCTGTTGCTGCAACTTGTGCTGCCATCGGTAACGGTTACACTCACAACCATCGACCCAGCAGCGCCAGCCGTCATACTCACCGAATTGCCGGTGTTGCTACCGTTGATCGTGCCATTCGTCACGCTCCACGAATAAGCTGGACTGCTCGCGTTCGTTGTTGCCGAGTAAGTTTGCGTTGATCCCACATTCACCGGATCGTTACCACTGATACTCACCGTCGGCAACGCATTCACCGTGACGACAACTTGATCAGTTATACTACATCCTCCGGCATCACTCACTGTCACCGTGTACGTCGTGGTCGCGGCGGGCGTTGCGCTTGGATTTGCAATCGTCGCGTCATTTAATCCCGTTGCTGGTGCCCAGCTAAAAGTGTAAGGCGGTGTGCCACCACTTGCCGTTGGGCTGCCGCCGAGCGACGTGGATTGTCCGATACAAACCGCACGATCCGCGCCAGCATTCGCCGCCAAAGTGCAAGCGTTGACGGTGACATTCTTCGTCGCGCTGTTGCTGCAACTCGTCACACCATCGGAGACTGTGACGCTCACCACCATCGTTCCCGCCGAACCCGCGGTAACACTCACGGAGTTGCCGGTGTTGCTGCCGTTGATCGTTCCATTCGTTACGCTCCAAGAATACGTTGGACTGTTTGCATTCGTCGTTGCCGTGTAGGTGTTCGTCGATCCCGCATTCACCGGATCATTGCCACTGATGCTCGCGGTTGGCAACGGATTTACGGTGACCGTCACTGCATCTGTGCTTTTACAACCCGTCGCATCGGTGACTTCAACTGTATAAGTCGTGGTCACTGCTGGCGACGCGGTGGGATTCGCCAACGTTGCATCATTCAAGCCGGTGGATGGCGTCCAGCTAAAAGTATAGGGCGCGGTGCCGCCGCTCGCCGTTGGGCTACCACCGATTGCAATCGACTGCCCAACACAAATCGCCTGATCCGCACCGGCATTCGCCACCGGTAGATTCGGCGTGACGAAGAGCACGAGGCCGTCATGATCCGACGTGCGCAACACTGTCGAGCCATCGTTTTCAAAAATTTCCGCAGCATCAGAGTTGGCGCGCGCGTATTCAATGCCGGTAACAGCGGCTTGCAACGTTTGCGAAACCAGCATGTGATCGAGAATTTGCGCGCTGCCCTCAAAAACATACGAGTACTGCTCATTCGCTGGCAACGAGAGCACCGCGTTAGTCAAATCGGGGTTCACGACATCGGTGCCGGGAATAAGCGCTTCGCTCGCACTGGCCGGTGTTCCCATAATTTGGCCAAGTACATGCACGTAACCGTCGGAAAATTGAAACGCATTGAAATCACCAGTGACGGCGAGGTTAATATTCAGGTTCGCCGTCTGCAGATTTTGCACCATATTGGCCACCGACACCGCCTGCTCGTGGCGTTTCTGCCGCACACGCGGACCGTCGGTCGGATCGTCGATGCCATTCAGCGAACGCTGATGCACCACCAGCACCGAAATCGCACAACCGTTCGCCAGCGTCGCGTCCAACAGTAGCGGCGGCCGGTCGTGCAGCAACGAACCGTCAACCGATAGCGTCTCCGTGGCGCCCAACTGCGTCACCGCATTCACTGTCACGCCACTACGCACAAGGAAACCGACGTCAATGCCGCCGACGTCATTGCCCTCAACGAGATACGGCGTGTACGTTAAGGACGCGTCATCGCTGTTAATTTTGTTCGCCAACGCCTGCAAGACACCGAGCTTTTCTGCTTCCTGCACCGCGAGAATATCCGGCGCATTGAGCAGCGTACGAATGTACAGTGAGAGCTTGGTCAATTTGTCCGCATATTTTTGCGACGTAAACACCTCGTCGCCGATGCCGGGATCATCAACATCATCGAAGAGCCGCAGCATATTGAGCGTTGCAATCGTGGCCTCGCCGTTGTTGCGCGCCCGCACCGGTCGCGGCAACGTGGCCGCATTCACGGAATAAGACGTCGGCCAAAATTCATAATCATTAAATTCGTAACCTAACACGCCGGTCGCAGAAAAAGTCGAGCCCCCGGGAATCGTCGCATTTGATTGCCCGAGGCGATCGGGATCCAGCTCAAAAATTTCGGGATTGCCATCCCACACCGGTAAACCAGCCAGGCCAGGAAATTCGATGCCCGGTTCGCGGAAGGGACGACTGGAGCCGGAGGTAATGAGAACTTCAGCGGTCGGATCGGTGCCGAACGTTTGATTTCCCGAGGTCACAACGCCGCTGGCGATTTCCACGCGCATACCTTCGAAGCGCTCAAACTCGGTCGCGGATTGCGGCTGGTTCGGCGAAGGCGTCACGCCGTCCAGTTGCACCGGCGCCGGCAACGGATTGCCGGAAGAAACGAACGTCACGGTCGGGCTGTTGCTAAATTCGGTAAAATTGAAAAACTCGATCACCTGTCCCGTCACGTTGACCAAATCACCGGCACTCACCGTTGGCGCCGAGCCGGTGAAAACAAAAATACCGTCCGAAGTTTGCGCGTCATTGTCACTGCGCGCCGCTGGCGTTTGCATGGCAAATCCATTCGAGGCCACCGCCGTCACCACATTGTTTTCCGTGGTCACGGTTTGATTGACAAACGGACTCGCCGTGCCGTTGCCTTGAATCTCAAAAATCTCTTTCGTTAATATGATGATCGGATCGCAACCGGAGAATTGCGTGGCGTCAACTTTCAAGCCCGCTGAGAAAAGACGCCCGCCGGCGCCCGTGGCCGTAGTGTGTTTCACTAATGGCGTCGGCCCGGTCACGTCGGGATTGCGCGTGAGCGACTCATCGGCGCCGCCCTCCGAACCGTAGGTGTAAGTTGCGATCACGATAGTGCCGTTTCGCAACGTGATCGTATCGCCCGTGTTGTTTAGGCCGAGCTGGCTGCCGCTTGCATTCGCGACTTGCACCACCGTATTGCCGAAAGTACCCGTCGGGGTGCCGCCGCCAAAAATAACAATGCCGCACTGGCTCGTTACAATCGTATTTGCCGGGAAAGTATGACGCACTTGCACCGCGTCCGAAATCGTCCAGCCAGAAATATTCAGCGGCGCGCCGGTGACGTTGATGAATTCAATAAATTCATCTTGTGTCGTGTTGATGGTTCCGTCACCGTTGGCATCGCCTGCAGTGGAACTCGGGTCAGCTAAAATTTCGTTGATGATGAGAGACGGCGTCATAAAACTAAACACATAATCCGCCGTCATATTATCCGGCGGATCCGTCGCGTCTTGATCCGTGACGTTGGCCGCTAAAATCGTCACGGTCACGGTTTCACCGTTGTTAAAATTGATGTCCGGATTCAAAGTGAAACTCATCGGCCCGCCGCTCACGGTTGCCGTGTGCGCGCCGCTCACAGAACCGCTGAGACTAAACCAACTGCCGGCCACATTCACTGGCTCGCTGAAATTGACAGTGATATTCGTGGCAACCTCCACGCCCGCGTCGTTATTATTCGGCGTCGTGTTGGCGACGGTCGGTGCAATATCGCTGGCAATCGTCGTAAAACTGGCGTTGAAATCCGCCGTCATGTTATCCGGCGGGTCGCTCGCGTCCTGATCCGTGACGTTGGCGGCAAACGCCGTCACGGTCACGGTCTCGTTGTTGGCGAAATCAACGTCGGGGTTCAGCGTAAACGTCGTCGGCCCGCCGCTCACCGTCGCCGTGTGGCTGCCGCTCGTCGCGCCGGAAAGACTGAACCAACTGCCGGTTACATTTACGGGTTCACTGAACGTAATAGTGACATCGCTGTTGATGGCGACATTCGTAGCGCCGTTGGTTGGCGTCGTCGCCGAGACACTCGGCGCGACATCCGCGGCCGGCGTGCTAAAACTAAAAATAAAATTCGTCGTCATGTTGTCCGGCGGATCATTCGTATCTTGATCCGTCACATTCGATGCGACCACCGTCACCGTAACGGTTTCGTTGTTGGCGAAATCAACATCGGGATCGAGTGTAAACGTCGTTGGTCCGCCGGAAACCGTTGCCGTGTGTGAACCGCTGCTGCCGCCGGAAATCGTGAACCAACTGCCGGTGACATTCACCGCCTCGCTGAAGGTGATTGTAATATTGCTACTGACCGCGATGCTCGTGGCGCCGTTAGCCGGTGTTGTTGTTATCACACTCGGCGCGGCGTCGCTGGTTGAGTGCGCGCCTAAACCGGTAAATGTGTCGTTTGCGAAGCCATCCCATTCAATGGATGGATCAAACGCATCGGCACCGTTGGCGTCACCAGCAAGAATCGAAGCCTTGCGGCGTATCGTGTTGTCGGCAGTAGAAGTCAAGCCCGTGCCCCATTCCGTTCCCGGATCAAAACCAATTTGGCCGATAACATCGATAATAACTCCGCCTTTGCGCAGCACAACAGCGTCATCGCCGTTGTAGAAGCTTGCCGTGGAAGTTTGATCAGCTTGGGCGAGAATGGCCGCGACGGACAAAGCTTGCGCCAGAACATAGACATCGCCATTGGCAACGGTTCCGGTTAGGGCGATCGTCGCTCCGGCCGTAGCGCTGCCGTTGAAAAACATTTGAATATCATAACTGCCGGTGGCGAGATTGATCGCCGCACCCGTGCCGTTGTAAATCTCCAACGCTTTGTTATTCGATGAGCCTTCAACATACTCGGAAAAAAATAATTCTGTTTGCGCCGAAGCCGCATTGGAAAAGAACCATGACCCTAAAACAGCGAAAACAAAAAACAGCGTTCTTCCCCTCATGTTCATCAACCGAAGATTTTGACGAAACGTCGAAGCTGGCAGGAAAAGCATATCCTTGTCTCCTTTTTGAAGTTCATTTGCAGCCAAGAACCAAATGCACTCTCGCCCAGGCTTGGGCATGGATTATCATTCGTGATGGAAAGCTTTTTGCGTGAGAAAATCTGCGTTTGAGGTGGAGAGAACGAGCGCGTTAAAAGCAAACGCCGCCAATATTCGTTTAATGATCATTTTATACCGGCTGTACTAAAATGCTGCGGACATTCAGCGATGAAAGTCTGGGAAAACATTTACATAAAAAATGCACAAGACGCCAAACTTATGCGTGGTCGACAAAGTCAAAATCATCCACGGGCGGTTGTCAATATTTAAACCGCTGAAACCACAAAATAAAATCAGACAAAAAAAGAATGCCGCCAAACGAACCTCTTTCGTTTGCGGTGACCAGAACAATTTATCCAGCACAATACTCTAAGGAAGGAAGAACTATTGGTAAGGGTAACGAATCAACACTACGATCACCCGCTTGTAGCGCCGACAGGAAAGCAGACGAGCCTCATTTTTCCTTCACGGTCAGAAATCAATGAAGGGAACTTTTTCCACACCTCACGACACCGCAACAATTCTCATCCTGACTTTTCCCCGCGTGTCGCACCCTGATAGGTGAGAATATAGGAAAACTTTCTATTTTTGTCAAGGTTTTCATTTAACTGACTATTCCCCAAATTTTTAACGGACAATGGGCCAAGTCTCGGAAAACTTAAAATTAAAAAAAATTCAGCGCGAAAATTCTCTCCGAGAAATTTTGCTTCCTCGGGCTTATCTTTGGGTCGCGACCAACCTCCGCTCTCTTGCAACACACTTGCTTTTCAAAAGGTATTTTCTTAGATTGGTAAATTCCAATTTTGTTGATCGGTTTTTATCAAGGAGAAATTGTGGCCATTTTTCAACACCGGGTGATTTTTAGTCTCTGGATATCGCTGGCAAATCTGCTCCCCTCGATGGCGTTGGCTCAGAAAATTAGCTTCCCCGAGCAATATAAAACAGCGCTTCATCTTTGGCAAACTGATTCACTCCAAACAACGCTGCGGCCACGTTTTTTTCTCAACGGGCGCTGGCAAGCGGTCAGCAAAAAACCGTTGTTTAGTGGTGAAGTCGAAATTCCCGGCACATTTGCTTTTGAGGGCGAAGTTAAATTTAATCGCTCATTTCGCCTTGATTCGACTTTTTTTAATCGCCCGTTGCGTTTGGTGGTGCAGGGGGCGAATTATGCCACCCAAATAAAAATCAATAACGAACTAATCGGTTCGCATCAGGGTGGTTACACTCCCTTTGTTTTGGATTTGCGGCCGGAGCAGCTATTCTTCGATAAAGAAAATCTTTTGGAACTCGAGGTGAGCAATGTGCTCTCTCCGTTGCTGACATTGCCGCCGCGCCAGCGTCCGTGGGGTTGGTTAAACGAGGGCGGCCTCGGACGCGAGATTTACCTCGAAGCGCTGCCCGAAGTTTTTGTTGAAAAAAATAAATTCAACTATACACTCACCTCCGAGTCGGCTGCGATTAATGTCGAAGTCGAATTGCGCTCACAAAAAAAGTTGTCGACCGAAGAAGCCGCCGGTCTCATGGCGGTTCTGGAAATTTGGGATACTGCGCGCACAAAAAAATTGGCCACCAGCGTGCCATTGCCGTTAAACGGCAGTGAGCGGCTGCAGCAGGCACTCGCACTAAATTGCCAACTCAATCAACCGGCGCTTTGGTCGCCGGCAACGCCCAATCTTTATGTTCTGCATCTTGCGTTGCTGCGGCACAGCCAAGTGATCGACGAAATTTGGGAGCATGTCGGTTTTCGCAAAATTGAGCTGGTCGATCGGCAGGTGCGCGTCAACGGCCAGCCGTATGTTTTACGGGGCGTGAACTGGATTGAAGATTACGGCCGTAACTCGGCCCTGTTAGATACGACCAATTTAATCAAACTTCTTGCCGACGTTAAAAACCTCGGCGCTAATGCCATTCGTGTGGTTGGTCATCCGCCGCACCCGTTGTTGCCCAAACTTTGTGATCGCGCCGGCATCTTTCTGCTCGAAGATTTGCCGCTGTATTATTTAACTGCCGCGCATATTCAACAGCCGCAATTTTTTGAGTTGGCGCTGTTGCAAGCGCGCGAACTCATCACGCGTGATGTGATGCGCCCCTCGGTGCTGGGATGGGGCCTCGCCGTGAACAGCGATATTCATTTACCCGAGGTTCGCGCGATTCTTAAAAATTTTACCGAGACCTTAAAGCCGTTTGATGATCGGCCGCTCTACGCAGTCGCGCCGCCAACGTGGTCTCGTGATTGGGAATCATTGGTTGGCCTGCTGCTGCCGGATTTATTTGAAGCGGAACACCTCGACGATTTTCGCGCCGTGTACAATAGCGCCCGCATCCCGATCTTACCGATGATCGGTTTCTGGGTTCGCCAAGACAAGGACGCGCCGAACGAGGCGCTGGCCGAGCAGCGGCAAGCCGAAAAATTGAATGAAATCTTCAAAAAATTTGACGACACTCCGCAATTAGCTGGATATTTCGTTCAAGCGTTGCGCGATTGGCCGGCCGCCATGCCAGCATTGGCTTTGGGGCCAGAGGCCGGTCGGGTTGCATTTGCTTCCAGCGAAACACGTGTGCCGGCGCAGACTTTTTTTGTTCATCCCGCCGGGCTGCTTGGCCATCACGGGCAGCGGCGCATGGCCTTTCAATTGGTGCAAGCCTATAATCGCGGCGACCGTCGGCCAATGATGATTCCGCCCAACCCAACACAGGTTTTTCCGCAGGAGTATCCGCTTGTCGGGCTTGGCGTGGTTTTGGTCTTGCTGTTTTATTTAAATCGCGATCGCCGGCTGCGCGCCAACCTGCAACGCATGTTCGTGCATCCGCATGGATTTTACGTTGACCTCAATGAAAACCGTAAAATGCCTTCGTTTTTAAGCGCACTACTCGGAATCGCTGAAGGTGGCATTATGGCCATTTTGCTCTCCGGCTTTTGTTACGCCAATCGCACCAATCTCGTCTTTGACCAATTGCTCAATTTGTTCATTGCGGACCCGAATTGGAAAGCCCGGCTCGTTTGGCTAATCTGGCATCCGGCATGGTTCATTGTCGTTGCCATCGGCGCTTTATTTGTTTTGGGGTTGCTGGCCGCGCTCTTTCTGCGCATCCTGGGATTTTTTCTCGGCCGCAGCTTGCCGCTTATTCAATACGTCACTTTTGTCTTTTGGACTGCCACCAACCTGCTTATACTCGGTATTCTCGCGCCGTTCTTCTACCGGCTGCTGCTTTATAAAAACCTGACAGTGCCCCTGCTGCTCATCGTTGGGGTGTTTTTGCTCTGGTTCGTCGGGCGCTTTTTTCGCGGTCTGCGCGTCGTTTATACCATGAGCATTCCGCGCACGATCATCATTTTTACCGTGTTGGTCGGCGGCTCACTTGTTTGGCTGGCGCTGCATTATCAGCGTACCGAAGCTCTTTACGAATACGGGCAATATTACTGGCAGTGGTTAATGGCGGGGAGATAAATTGGAAACAAGACCCAGAAGGTGGGATAACGGAACCGGTATTTTGTAAAGTCTTGATTGCAAAAAAATCTTATTGCAGCTATCCCACTTTGATGAAGACCAGCGGATACACCACCCGCACCCGGCCTTCGTCGATCACCTCGAAACGCCAGCGTTTGATCGCGGCGGCCAGTTCATCCAAAAAAGGTTGGAGAGGAATTTCGGAGGAAATAAAGGTCACTTTGGAAACCGAGCCGTCGGAGCGAATCATCACTTCAACTTCGATTTTACCGCCGATGCGGGGATTCTGTTGCAAATACTTCTCGTAAATATACTGCAGACGGCCAATATTGCGATTCAACACGGCATAAAGCGAAGAAGCCGAACGCGCGCCGTAGGCGCCGCCGGTGCCGCCGGTTCCACCAAACCCGGCAAATTGCACGCGCGCCCCTTTCTTCAACGCCACGCCTTCACTCGCATCGATCGCTAATAAATCATCAATTCCTTTACCATCACGGCTGGTGGCCTCTAAAGCGCCCTCAACTTCCTGGCCGCGAGGATTGTTTCCTTTGCCTACGGTCAGCGAGCGATTCATTCTTAAGCCTTCAACGACATTGTCGGCGGCTTGCATGTTCAAAGAGAGATCATTAGCGCCGTCGGCATTTTCCGCGACCCCGTCCAGCAGACCCAGAACGCCGATTTTATTGACGTTGGTTTCCTGCTCACCGCGTTCGGCATTAACGGCGCCGTTTTGATTTTGTGCCATCGTATTTCCGGAAACTGTAGACGCATTTTGAGCCGGCGCTTCATCGTCATCCGTCGTGCCCCCAGGAACCGTTAAAGTTTTTGACTTGCCATTGCCAATTGGGACTTCCGGCTCTTCTTTTTCCACGGGTATTTCATTTTCATCAACAAAGCTGACTTCACGAATTTCCAAAATTTCCGGCGGGTTAATCAGCGCCGTCGACCACCATAAACTAAACAACAACACATGCACCAACAACGACCCCAAAATGGCGAAACGAAAACGGCGCGACGGTTGATCGTCCGTCCACTTTGCAGGTGATCCGGCGCGGCTCGGGCGCGCCGAGGTTGTTGATGGCGTTTTTATCATGTTGTTTTCATTTACTGGCGCGGCCGCTGCACGGTGGCAATGGCAATTTTTTTAGCGCCGCTCTTTTTCGCCGCCCCTAACAAATCTAACACCTTTTGATGCGTCACCTGCTTATCCGCGCGAATGAGCACCAGACGATTGGGATATTTTTCCACTTTTTCGCGTAACGCTGCTTCTAATTCACGCCGTGGCAAAACTTTTTCGTTTAATGAAATTTCGCCCGCCGGCGTCAACGTGATGGTGAGGTTATCTTCAGAATTGGCTTCGATCGTCGCCGCTTTCGGCAAATCCACTTGCAGCGAGCCCGGGGTGTCAAGAATCGGCGCGGTTACCATAAAAATAATCACCAGCACCAGCGAAACATCCACCAGCGGCGCCAGTTGCATGTTGCTTATAATATTGCCGACAGAATTGTTGGATTGCATACGTGCCTGCCTTAAACAGAAAACACAGATAAAGCGATCTCGCTATCTGTGTTCATCAGTCAAATCCATGTTATCATTTTTAAGTTTTGCGTCGCCGTTTTACGATAGATAATTCTTTCGCGCCGGCCTGGCGGGCGGCGTCGAGCGTCGCGACGACGCGCTCATGCAGCACCTCTTCATCCGCGCTGACCACGACAAGCTTTTTTTGCGATTTGTCCAGCAGCACGCGGAGACTATCGGTTACCCCTTTGCCGGCGATGGGCACTCCGTTGATCAAAATCTCACCCGTGCTTTTCAAATAAACTTCCGCCCGCAACTCGGTTTGTTTTTCACCGCCGGCCGCATTGCCGACATTTGGCGCCGACACCGTGATGGTCGATTGCAGAATCATCGGCGTCATCACCATGAAAATCACCACCAACACCAACGAAACGTCGATGAGTGAAGTCAGATTGATTTCCGTGAGGCCGACATCCGTATCTTGAAATTTGCTTTTCATAAACCCGAGCGGCGCTTAACGCCGACTTGCGTTTGAGAATTACGTTTTATTGTTGCCGGCGTGCGACTATTGCGCAATACCCAAAATCACCCGCAATTTTTTTGTCGCCGCCTCAATTTCCGTCATCACCGTGCCGACCCGGCGCAAAAAAAAGTTGTACGCAATGACCGCGGGAATCGCGACCACCAAACCGGCGGCGGTGGTAACCAAAGCTTCCGCGATGCCGGCGGAAACCACCGAAGGCCCGCCGGAGCCGGAAACCGCCAGGTCATCAAAGGCACGAATGATGCCGACCACCGTGCCAAAGAGGCCGATAAACGGTGCAATATTGCCGAGCGTGCCCAGAATGCTTAAATAGCGTTCCATTTTCATTTTCTCTTCGAGCGCGGCCGCTTCCATCAGCTCGGAAACATTTTTAGCGCCGAGCGAAAAATTTTGCAAACCCAACCGTACTACCGCCGCCAACGGCGTCGACGAACGCTGGCAAAAATCAATGCCCGCCTTCGTGCCGCCTTCGCGGACTTTTTTATTCAGCGTATGAACAAAAATTTCGGCGTTAACTTGCGTCCGCCGAAAATAAAGCCACCGCTCAATAATAAAGGTGATCGTCACGAGCGAGCAAAGAAACAGAATGATAAACGTCGGACTGGTGCGAACCGTTTCCCAAAAATTCAATTCCATGCTACGCTCCGCAACCTCCGGGCGTCGCCGGCCCGATTAGCTGGTTTTAATAAAGATGATCGGATAAACAACTTTAACTTGTCCCTGTGTAATCACGTCATATCTCCACCGGCGAATGGCGGCGATAATCTCGCGTTGAAAATCATCAACGGCAATCTCGGAAGCGAGAACCACAGCAGTGGCTACCGCGCCGTCGGCATTAATGGCCACTTCGACTTCAATTTTGCCGCCAATCTCTGGATTGGTTTTCAAAAATTTATTATAAATATATTGCAATCGTCCCATGTTTTCCGTTAACGCTTTCCGCAACGATTCCTCGGTGCGGGCGCCGAGCGCCTCCTTTGAGCCGCTGACTTTGCCGAGTTGTTCGACATTGACTTTACCGGTTTTTGCCAACTTCACTGCGGGTTTGTTTTTCACCGCCTCATTTTTCAAAATTTCATCGATCCCATTTTTGCCGCCATCACCCGAGTTAAGCCCATCCAACAACCCAATCATATCTGTATTGCTGGCGCTACCCCCGGAGCCGCTGCGGCCCGTCGACAAACTTCTGCCCGTTGCCATGACCTGATTAGACACAGCCTGATCGATGCCTTGCGCCAGGTTGTCTTCGATCATTGACAGGACGCCGGCTTTCTTCAACTTTGCCTCTTCGCTGTTGGCGTCTTCGTTTTCTTCACCGGCTTTTTTTTCTCGAGGTTTCACCACCTCGAAGTTTCGCGTCACCATGCCCGCTGCCGGCTGGCGGCCTGCCGATACCACATCTTCCCAGGACTGCTTGGGAGGCGCTTTTATTTCCGGCATCACAATTTCAGTGTACTTCATGAGGCGCACCGTTTGCACCTGTTCTTCTTCGTAGCTTAATTTCTGATAAGCGA
Source organism: uncultured Cytophagia bacterium (assembly GCA_964477305.1). Taxonomy (GTDB): domain Bacteria; phylum Zhuqueibacterota; class Zhuqueibacteria; order Zhuqueibacterales; family Zhuqueibacteraceae; genus Zhuqueibacter. The sequence continues at coordinate 28,632 of CAYZFF010000006.1, read as the reverse complement.
TCAAGCCCGTGAAATTCAAGAACACGGCGGCAAATAGCCCCATTGCCAGGCGGCTACGCGAGTTTTGCTTGAGAATCGAGGGCCACAGGGTAAGCGCCTCATCAGCAAAAATATATCCCCAAATCCCCTTGCGGCCCGCTGAAACGGGCATAACGGCCTGCACCGGCGCGCCGGATTGCTGCAGCCATGTGCGCAACGTGAGCGCAGAGATTCCAGCCGCGCAGGCAAATTCCCGGCGCGTCAACGCCTCGCGCTCAAACCGTTTGATGAGAAAATCTTTGAATGCGGTGCTATAAACCGTGGCGTTGCCATTTTTCGCCATCGCCTCGGGATGATCAACCCGGTAACGCAAGACTTCAATAGTAATCTGATCTTCCGGCGAACGGCCAGCCCGCGGCGATTCCACCTTTGACAAATCTGTTTTTCGGCGTTGCGATTTAGACAAAGACAACAATGATTTTTTGAAGCGGCGTCGTGTTTTATGAACGAAGGATCTTGACACTTTTATTTCTACCTCTAATCGAACACTTCTATTGAAACCGTTTTAGTTTGCTTTAACAAAGATGATCGGATAAACAACTTTAACCTGACCTTGGGTAATCGCGTCATATCTCCACCGACGAATGGCAGCCACGATCTCGCGCTTGAAATCATCAACGGCAATTTCGGAGCCTAAAATTACGGCATTGGCAACAGTGCCGTCGGCGTTGATGGTCACTTCGATTTCAACTTTGCCGCCAATCTCCGGATTGGCTTTCAAATACTTATTGTAAATATATTGCAATCGTCCCATGTTTTCCCCGAGCGCCTTTCGCAGCGATTCGTCGTTGCGCGCGCCCTTGGCTTCTTCCGAGCCGCTGACCTTGCCGAGTTGCTCGACACTGACTTTGCCGGTTTTCTCCAACTTGACGGCCGGTTTATTTTTGGTGACGTCGTTCTTCAAAATATCATCGATGCTGGAATTGCCGCCTTTGCCTTCACCAAGTTCGCCGTAGGCCAGCAACGCATTTAAATCTGTGCTGCTATTGCCGGATTGGCTGCGTCCAGCCGAAAGCTTTCCACTGGTCATGACTTTATCGATGCCTTTAGCCAGATCATCTTTGATGAGTTTATCCATCAAACCGTTATTGGCGTCGCTGCTGCCGCTGCCACCAATCAATGCCAAAACGCCGACATTTTCCAGATTAACGCCTTCGCCAGGTTTATCAGCCCCATACCCCTTCTTCTCACTGGTTGCCGCAGTTTTGGTTTCTTCCTTTTTTTCTTCGGTTTTTTCTTCGCTCGAAGACTCCGAGGAAGACTTCGTTTCCGTGCTCGCGACCGGGTTGGGGCGCGAGGCTTCGATGGGTTTAAAGCTTGCCGCAATTTTTTGGACTTTTTGCATGAGCTTGGTTTGATCGGCCAATTCTGGCGGTTTGATCTCTACCGTATTCGCCCATTGCACGACAATGAATTGCAGAATAAGCAGAACCGCTACCAAGCTTTTAAAAAAAGGATCTTCACGCAAAGTCTTCTTGAGTGCGCTCATTGGTGAAAAACCCTCGAACTGCAACGTAGCGCCCTCAGCATTGTCAAAACTAAAATCGATGCGGAGGCCATCAAGAATCAAATGGCCGGACTTTCCTGGTGTCAGCGGCAGGGTGAGGCAGCCATCACGTTTGGGCAACAAGTTATGTGACACCAAATCAGAAAGCGTCAACGTGCTTTTGCCCAAAATCACTTCACCCCGCGCCTCTGCGGCCAAGCGCAGTTCGTAGCCGCCATTGACCGGAACAATCATGCGCAAACGTTTCGGAAACTTGTCGCCGTACAACACGACGTCGTTCTCCGGGCTGCGTCCGAGAGTAAACTCCTCGTTACCGCGCAAATAGCGATCCGTCACCTTACCGTTGTACTCAATACGCAGCTTTAAATTCTTATTTGATTTCATTCAGCTAATGGCTTGTTTGCCGGCTAACGTATTGATCGCATATTGATCAAACCGGTTAACAATTTATTGTCATTCCTTTTGATAAACGGCCAGCAGCATATTGTTGAAGCCGACCTGTCCGCACGTAAACATCACGCGTTTGATCACCGCAAATGAGGCCTCGCGGTCGCCCATAATATCCACCGTGCCGTTGAAGCCGACACGTTTATCAATTTGTCCAAGTTGTTCCGAAAATGACCGGCTTTGTTGTAGGCTCGCTTGTAGCGGCGGGATGAGCAAATCTCCGTCGGCGGCGAGATCGGCGACTTTCACCAGTGGCTTGTCATCAAACATCACCCACTCTTTGGTTACCGCAATAATTGGCGCGGAGCGCGGGTCCTTGTGGCTCGAGGATTCCGGCAATGTCAAATCATCGGTATTGGTCACCATCTGCCCGTCCGCCGAAAAGCTTTTTAACAAAAACACCAGCAGGATCGTGAACATGTCCAACAGCGAAGTCAGGTTCAAATCCGTGCGTGGTTTCGGTCGCGGGCGGCTGCCGAGTATCGCAAGCGATTTATGATTGGCATTTAATTTCAGCATATCTCAACCTGAAATCGAAATATTGGGAAATCCGGAATCACGGCAACGATCCATCACCTTGATCACGTCATCATACTTGATGGCGTCTTCCGGTTGAATCACCATATCCTCGGAATCCGGAAATTTGTTTTTGATTTGCCGTAGGCTTGACTGCAGTTGCTCAAAATCATATTGCTCGCCTTTCTTTTCGATAAAAGGAAAGGTCAGCGTCGGACTTTTTAATTCGAAGCCATTCGGTCGAACGGCCAGCATATTGAGCACGAGCGGCTTTTTTTCCTCATTCGCCGGCGTTACGCTTTGGTCCGAGGTTGGGCTTAACGACGGCAGCGTCATTTCCAAGACGGCGATTTTGATAAACGACGCCGTCAGCAACAGAAACGGCACCAAAATCAAAAAGACATTCATGATTGGTGTCATCTGCAATTCAGAATTGCCCGATTCGCGCGTTTTAATCTTTGCTTTCAGGTTCATTTTCAGCCTCGGCCGCGAATCAGGCGTTGATAAATGCGTGCGGTATTTTCGTTGATCTCGTTGATAATGGCGCTCGAACGCTCATTCAACATTGAATACACCACCAGCGTCGGAATGGCGACGACGAGACCGAACGCCGTGGTGTTCATGGCAACGGCGATGCCCTGCGCCAGCAACGCCGCTTTTTGGGAGGCCTCGGCGGCGGTCACGGCTTTGAATGAATCGATCAAACCGAAGATCGTGCCGAGCAGGCCCAACAATGTGGCAATATTCGCGAGCAACGACAGATAATTCATGCGCTTTTCAATCTTGGGAATTTCATTCATCGCCGCCAGTTCCATGGCCTGCTGAATATCTTCCGGCGACTTGCCGGCTTCTTCCAAGCCGGCTTTCGTAATGCGCGGCAAGGCCGCCTTGGAAACATTGCACAATTCTACGGCGCTGGCCACACTGCCTTTTTGCAACAACTCCAAAATTTTATTAACAAACGCCGTCGTGTCAATACGGTTCTTAAAATTGATATAAATGAATCGCTCAATGACAATCGCAATGGAAAAAACCATCGTGAGCAAAATGGCGTGCATCCAGCCGCCGCCGTCACGATAAAAGCTGATGATACCATCCATCTAAATAGATTCTCCTGAAGTTGTGTTTCGAAAGCAAACTAAAAATTTATTAAACTCTCGGCGCTCGACCCTGCCTACCACGGAATCTGGCCGCGCGGATATTGGCGGGAAGTGCGGGGAAAGCGATCTTTTTCCATCGGCCGAAAAATTTCCCGAAAAAACGAACGGTCGATCTGAATGCCGTCAACTTTGGGATCGCTGCCGGGAAGGATAAACAATGCCTGCGGTTTGGCGACACTGCCAAGCACCTCAACTTTATCGAGAAAAATTCGCACATTTTTGCCGCTCTCGTCAATCACCGGCGCCGGCAAGGTATCGGGCGCGGCGGCTTGTTGGGCCGTTGGCGCCTGTTCTTGTTGTTGGGCAAACGCCGTATCCACAAAACCACCGCAGATCAGCAGCAAAATGGCGGCAATCCATAAAGTTATCTGTACTTGTTTCATTTATTACTTTATTTCTCCATTACCGGTATTATTTTGGTTCGCCGCATTATTTGAACCTGTTTCATTCGGCTTTTCCTCAATGGGGCCGTTCGCTGGTGCAGCTTCTGTTGCGGGCGGGGTCATTTCAATACCTAATTCCGGCCCCAGGATCTGCATACGCTGCCGGCTCTGTTCAACCCAAGTATTACTGATGCTATTTTCCTCGGCCTGCTTCATATTGGTTTGATAAGCGGCAAACGCTTTTTCTTTTAATGGACGAATTTTCTGCTGAAGCTGTTCTTCATACTTCGCCATCAAATCTTCGGAAATTTGTTGACGCGGCGATTCCCAGAAAAACCGGGCAAACTCTTCAAAGGTCGCGCCAATTTTGAACGAAGCCGCCGTGGTCCAATCCGCCACTTGATAGCCTGCCGCGTCTTTATACTTGGTCAACACCTCATTAAAGAGCGTCTGCTTGCGTTTTAAGTTCTTGTCAAGCGGCGGCTCGAGATTGACCTGCTTGTAGGTTTCAAACTCGATTTCACCGAGCAGAAACTGTGCCTGCGCGGGCATATATACATCCACCGCATGCGAATCGCGGACATAGTTTTCATAGCTGGTGAGCGTGCGATTGAAGTATGCGGTCGCGGGTTGATAATCTTTGCGTTTGTAACAAATCTCACCGGCACGAACCAACGCTTCCAGATATTGTCCAGGGTCACTGGTATAATTTTCCAGATAACGATCATACGTTTTCAACGCATTTTCCAGGAGTCCGGCATTTTCATAACATTGTGCAGAAGAAAACACGGCTTTCGCCGCATACGGCGAATTGGCGCGCAAACTTACCAGCCCGAGATAGTTTTGTGCGGCTCGCGTCCAATTGCTGGCCTCTTCGCAAAGCACCGCGGCTTTGAACAGCGCCTCATCAACACGTTGTGAGTGCGGAAACTTGAAATATAACTTTTCATAAGTGTCAATCGCGCGCTCTTTATTTCCAACTTGTTCGTATTGCAAAGCCGCCTCGACCAACGCCAACTCCGAAATCGTCGAATCGGTGCTGGCAGTCGCGAGATTAGCAAAGGCTTCCGCCGCGGTGGCAGCGTCACCTTTTTTCTTGTACGCTTCTGCAACTTTGAACTTCGTCGAGTTGATCAAACGATAAGCGCGCTCGACTTGCCGGGTGGAATCCGGATATTTTTCCACCACCGTGCGCGCCCACTTTTCGGCTTCAATATATTGCTCCATTTGAATCGCGCATTGCGCATTCAACAGGTGGGCTTGCACCACAAACTGGCTCGCCGGCAAATCTTTAATCAACTTCGCATAAACCTGCTGCGCCAGGCCAGGCTGACTGAGATTAAACAAACTCTCGCCATATTTCATCAAAATATCCGGCAGCTTTTCGCTCGTCGGCAACAGCGTAATAAAATCATTGCAGGCGATCAAGGCTTTGGGATAAATGGAGTTTGGCACACGCAAGGTATCGCTTTTACCGCTACCGATGAAATTGGGTAAAGCAAATTTCGTGGTATCAGTTTGCGTGGCCGCGCTCAGCTCATCAAAATGCGCCAGAATGCGATTATATGCCGCATCAGCTTTGAATTCCGAATCGGGAAAATTGAGCACGACTTTGTGATAAGCATTGGCGGCATTGGCGAAATCTTTAATTTCATAATATGATTCCGCCTGAAAATATTGCACCTTTCCGGCATTCGCGGATTTCGCAAATTTTGAGAGAAACTCGCTGTAACGCTCAATTGCGAGGCGATAGCTGCGCTCGCTCATTTCTTTTTGGCCGCGGGCCTGCGCTTCCGTAGCGAGGGTGAACAGCGTTTCTTCGGAAAGCGCCAGAGCCTTTTCGCGCGCCGGGCCTTCCGGAAATTTTCCCAACCAGGCGCTATTCGGGCCGTAATTCTTCACCATCGTCACACGCGCGACTTCGGCTTTTTCGTTATCTCCAGCCTGTAAATAATTAGAGACGATGCGGTTTTGAAAATCGGGGGCCTGCTCGTGATAAGGCCACAGCCGCAGAATCGCTTCGAGCGTCTGAATCGCCTCATCGTAAAAATTCCGCGTTTGATAGGTTTCCGCCAGCCGCGTGAAGATCTCCAGACTATACGGCTTCTCGCCAAACTGATGCATGAAGGATTCGGCTTTGCGGGCGCCGCCGTAATCCGCGAAACACTGCGCCACATACATGATCGATTCTTTGCGCAAATCAGTTTTGGTTTTGCCCAAAACTTCAGTGTTCGAGGCTTTATTCACCATGTTGATGTCGTCGATCAAATAGGTGAAGGTGCTGATCGCTTTGGTAAAATCATTTTGATTATAATAGGACCACGCCAGCTTGTACAGCGCCATGTCAAAAAACGGATTTTGCCAATTATTCATCAGCTTGGAATAATGATTGATTGCCTCCGGATACTGCCGGTGGTCAAAAAAGTATTCGCCGAGACGAAAATTGCTCTCGAAGATATATTCACTCTTCGGGTATTCGTTCAACAGTTTTTGAAAAAATTCACGCGCCCGCTCTAAATTATTTTCTTCGAGGTGGCAAATGGCGATGCGATAAATGACTTTATCAACGAATGCCGCCGTGGGATACCGGTCCAAAATTTTATAGCCCATTTCCAGCGAACCGCGATAACTTGGGCGCGGCATCACCGGCTCGGTTTTGAGGGTACCGGCGTCATAACGCTTCAGCAGCGAGTCGTATTCCATCATTTTATTTTGATACTCAAACGCGGCGCGTTTGACATACAACTCGACGAGTTGAAACATCACCGTTGGCGTAAAATCGCTGTCCGGATATTTGGCAATCAGTTGCTCGCCGTTAACAATGGCTTTTTCCAAATCACGCAGGTTCGGCGCGATCGGTTGCGCGACCACGGGTGCCTTTTTTGCTTCCGGCGGCTTGTTGTCAGCCGGTTTAGCTGTGGAAGTTTTGGTTTTGGTGGCAGCGCGGGGGTTATCGGCGTTGGCAATTTTAACCTGCGCTGTGGCCAAGCCACTCAAGCTCAACCCGAGCACCAGCAGAGACGTCGCCAGGCGGAATGGCGAAAGGTATGTCATAATTTTTTTCATATTCGAGTTTAACCTTTTCCCGGACCAAGCCCGATCACGGTTATTTCGGCATTCCTTTGAGAAACAACGAACGGGCTTTGCCATATTCGGCGTAGGCGTGCCAATGTTTGCGCGATTCCTTTCGCTCCATCTCTTGTTGCAACAGTTCGATAATCTGCGAGGCTTCTTCAAACAACTTGCGCTCGGAAACGATACTAGCAATCAACTGTTCCTGCTGTCGTGCGAGACGATCATGCTCTTCTTTAATGTACTTCGGAACGGTTTTATCCAAATTAATCGTCGTCAATAATTTTGATTCCAACACCAGCAGTTGGACTTTTAGCTTTTCCATTTCCTGCTCTTGCTGACGCAACCCCAATTGCACTTCGACGACGCGCTCGGCAACACCGTTGGCTGCCGGATAACGTTGACTGATTAAATCATATTCTTTAAAAGCAAAATCATAAAAACCCATTTGTAGATAACATTGACCGAGCAAAAAGTGCGCTTCTTCTCCAAATTGCGCTTCGTCATGATTTTTGATCAATTCATTCAGCGTGATCACCGCCGTTTGATAATCGTTCTGCTTGATCGCCGCCCAGCTAATGGCGAGCAACGCATGGGGAAAGGCTTCATGCTCTGGATTGATGCGGCGGAAATGGGCGGTGGCTTCTGGATAATAACCTAATTCGTAATAGATGTAGCCTAACGATAAATGGGTGTTGTTGATAACGTCACGCTGCTCCGGCCGAATCAGCGGCAGGGTTAGCAATTTTCGTAAGGCGGCAACAGCCTTGTTGACTGTTTTTTTTTTAAGTAGGCCAACCCGACGGTATAAAGGCTGTGATCGAAATATTCGCTGCGGGCCCGCACTTTGTTCAGCGTCGCGATGGCATTGTCATAGTCGCGCTGGCCATAATATGACATGCCCGCATAATATCGCGCGCCGTCGATGACTTCATCATCATTAAATTTCGCAACAAGACCGGAGTAAATATTCAGGCACTCCGCATGATTTTCTGTCTGATAAGAGATTCTTTGCAAACCATACAGCGACTCGGCGGCATACCCGCTCAGCGGATATTTAGTCAGCAGAAACCGGAACATTTTAGCGGCGGACTTATACATCGTCATTTGGTACATACTTTCGCCGAGATGATACAACACCCCGTCCGCTTGCGAAAAAGCCGGATAGTAATCCAATAACACGATAAACTCGCGCGCCGCTTTCCAGTGCGCTTTTTCATCATAATACTTCAGGGCATTCTGATAAAGCCGCAGTGCAGCGCGATCCATATTGCGATCCAGCAATTGCTCGGGAACGCCGTTCGGTTTCGGTTCAGCGCCCTGCGCCCAGGCGCGACTGCCAGCCAAGCTGGCCAGCAGCAGGCAAAACAGTGCGGCAATAAAATGTGTCAATCTTATTCTCATTCCAGTCAAATCTTATTAAAATAGGTTTTCTTTTAGACGGCGACCACACTCATTGCACCGGAGGTTTTTCTGGTGTTTTCTCTTCCGGCACTTTGTCTTCCGGTGTTTTCTCTTCTGGTGGCTTGGATTCGGCGGGGTTGTTCGTCGCCGGTTGCTCTTCCGTGGGGCTGGCATTTACTTCCAGCGATTCCTGCATGGCTTTCATTTTCTTATCCGCGCTTTCCCGTTCGGCGCGAATTTGCTCCAATTCCTGCATCGCACGCTTATCTTCCCGCAAGCGCACGGCTGTGGTCAAACGGCGTTCCGAGCCGCCGGCGCCACTCACCTGGTAATTTAAACCCAATGTGACTTTCCAATCCGCATAATCTTTTCGATACTTTGCATTCAGCGGATCAACCAAGCCGGTGACGGGTTTGTCCAAACCGAGATCGCCGACCAGATCGATAATGAAATTCCACGGGCCTAAAAACTTCAACCCTTGCGTCACCCGCGTGGAGTTTTCAGCGTAGCTGAGGGCAGGGTTATTGGCAAAAATCTCGCCGCTGTATTCAGTGAAGAATACAATTGAGCGAAGCGGAAATTTGATGCCGGCGCTGACCAAATATTGATCATCTTCCGCCGAAAAAGGCTGGCCACTGAAATTGTGGTCGTAATAACCAAAATTCAAATAGACTTTTAACGGCACAATCGGAAAGGCGTCCGTCATATCAATGGTGACGAGTCCGAGGGCGCCGCCGCCAAATTTTCCCGAAGAATAAGGCTCATAAGCCACGTTGTGCGCTTTGGCAATCGGCAGATTGGCAAAAAAATTCAATCCGGTGGAAATGGCGCGATACGATAATGGCGAGGCATATTTCAGCCCCACACGCAAATCTCCGGGCGGGCCCCACACGTGCTTTTGATCGTCCTGATAGATGACCGGATTCACGCTGAGTTCCCAACGCCGGGTGACGCCGAGCGTGAACGCCAGTGACAGCGTATGATCTTTACCCAAGCTTTGATTGCGCTTGGAAGGATCCAGAAAAGTTTGAAAATAAGTGTTAATGAAAAATTGGCCGCGGCCGATAGGCTCGGCCGTAAATACTCGCATCAGGCCACGTCCGCCATAAACAGTGGTTTGACCGAAACAGGGCAGGCTAAAAGCGAGAACCAGGCAAAAAATCTTCAGAAGTCGAGAGACGCTCTTCTCCACGGTGCAGTCCATTGATGTTAATGCGATGACTCAACTATTTATTTAGTCTAAAACAATACCCGCACACTTGCTGTTTTGCAAAATTATTTTTTCGGGTTGGAATTTTCGCCGAGCAAGATTAAAGTGTTGAAATTTCCTCACACCGCAAGTGCAAAGCACAACAAATCCAACCAACACAAGTTTCATGCCAACCGGCAAGAGGGCAATAACGAGATTGTGAATCCCCGAAATAATATAGGCAAGCATCTATTAAACTGCGAGTAAGACCGGAGGAAACGACGAGGCAAAAGATTTAAAAAAACTGCAACGTTGACTCACGCTGAAACAAGGCAATAAAAAGAATTTCATTTACGTAAGCGAATTGGCCGTCACTTCATCGGCAGGTGCCGCTTTGACGCCACCGGTAACTGCCGCGATGCGAGAAAAATAAAACCGCCGCCAAAACCATTCAAAAATAAAAGCAGTGATGACCCCGGCAATGGCGTCGAGAAAGTAATGGTATTGTAACACAAAAATCGATAATGTCAACGCCATGACCAACGGCATTAAACTCCAGAATACGCGGCGATGTCGATCCCACAACGTCAGCGTCGTCACCCAGGTGACCGCCACATGTGAACTGGGAAATGCCGCGCCGACTACGGAAACGTAATTCTGCATGGTTGCGATCAAGTGATAAAAAGGGCCGCCGTCGAGTTGAAGCTGGGCGCTCAAATTCAGCGCATGGCGCGGACTGCGCGCCGGGAACAGAATAAAGAGAAGATAACAAATATAAAAGGAGAGGCAGAGGCGATTCATGAAAGCGACGAAAGAAATTTCGGACGAACCGCCTCGAATCGTCTTGGCCGAACGCGAGGAATAGTAATACCACGTGACGCCGAAAATCAGAGGATAATAACTCCAATAGGCAAAGGCCATTAATTCGACGCCCCACCACGGCACATGCGCTTGGATGAACTGGTGCGGCGGCTGGCCAAACAACCACAGGTCAAAAGCAATTAGGTATTTTTCAACGGCAAACGGAAAAAGGAGGCGAACCAAATAAGTAAATTCACCAAATAAAAGAAAGGAAAACCAACCCAGTGGATGCCAGTCGCGCAAATACTGTAGCCATTTCGGCGGAAGAAAATGACGTTGGGTTTGTCCGCGTAGCTCGGTCCAGTAAATGATCACAAAGATGTAAATCGTGACCGCGGCATGGTTGAGGACGAGGCGTTCACGTATATGAATTGCCTCTGGAGAAAGAATAACAAGAATTGCGGTGAACCAGAGGTAGCCGATAGTCAAACGATCATACAGTCGAAGATGCGTCCACAGCGTTTTGAGAATCATAACGGAATCGACGTCGCAGGCTCCAAGACTTAGTGTTCACAGCAGGCAGCGGGCACCGCCATCACCGGCAAACGCCGCGCGCGGTGGCGCTCGATCGTGCCTCGGAGCGTGTTGGTTCCTGCGGCGTTAATGCGCACGGGCACAAAATCACCCGGTTTGGCGTCGTCATCAAAAAAAACCACGCCCTTGTAATGATCCGTTCGGCCCAACCACTCATGTTGATTTTTTTTACTCGGCTCTTCGACGAGCACTTCATAAACCTTGCCTACTTCGTTGGCGTTGCGCTGGCGGGAAACTTCGCGTTGTACTTCGATAAGCTGCATCAAGCGCTGCGTTTTGACGTCTTCCGGCACATCGTCGGCAAACTTGCGCTCGGCGATGGTCTGTTGGCGCTGGCTATATTTAAACATGAAGGCGGCATCAAATTCGACGCGGCGAACGACTTCCAAAGTGTCTTCAAAGTCGGCGTCGGTTTCGCCACAAAACCCGCAGATGATGTCAGTGGTCAAGGAAACCTCGGGCATAATCGCGCGGATTTCGCCGACGAGGTCGAGAAATTCCTGCTGCGTGTAAGTCCGGTTCATGCGGTTCAACACGCAGTCGCTGCCGGACTGCAACGGCAGATGAATATGCTTGCACAATTTGGGATTGGCGGCCATCGTTCGCAACAGCTTGCGTGGAAAATCTTTGGGATGCGGTGAGGTAAAACGGACGCGGCGAATGCCCGGCACCGCGGCAACGCTTTCCATCAAATCCGCAAAATCACTTTGCTCGTGGCGGTAAGAATTGACGTTTTGTCCCAACAGCGTCACCTGTTTGAAACCTTCAGCGGTGATGCGATGCACCTCGGTGACGATGTTTTGCGGCTCGCGAGACCGTTCGCGGCCACGTGTGTACGGCACGACGCAGAACGTGCAAAAATTATCGCAGCCGCGCATAATCGCAATCCAGGCATTGACGCCGGGTTGGCGTTGCGGCGCGATGTCGGAGTAGGTTTCATATTCCGAAAGCGAAAAATCGAAACCCTTTTCCCCTTTGCCGATGACGGAATCAATGAGCAACGGCAAGCGTTTGTAACTGTCCGGTCCCGCAACAATATCAATAATCGGCGCGTGTTCAGCAAGCTCTTGACGCAGATTCTGCGCCATACAACCCAGCACCCCAATCACCAAATTTTTTTGACGGCGTTTACGGCCTTTGAGGTCATCGAGGCGATGATAAATTCTTTCATGCGCATTCTCGCGAATGGCGCAAGTGTTCAATAGCGCCACTTCGGCTTGCTCAAGCTGCTCGACGAAGGTATGTTCATGGCTGCGCAAAATCGACCGAATTAATTCCGAATCGTATTCGTTCATTTGGCAGCCGAAAGTTTCGAGGAAAATTTTCATTTATTATAGAAAAGATTATGATGCCGTAACTACTTCACCGAGAACAGTTTCGTCCGAGACAGAGGCCAAACGCGCCGTTACGAAAGTATTCTCGGCTAATCCGTTCGTGGGAATGGCGACTTTGATATAATTATCGGTAAACCCTATCCACTGTCCGCTTGCATTTTGTTCTTCCGTCAACATCCGCAACTGCCGCCCAAGAAACCGCGTGTAGAAAGCATGCTTCTTCTCATCCGACAGGCGATGCAATTCCGCGCTGCGCTGCTTTTTGAGGGCTGGTGAAATCTTATGTTGCAGCTTGGTCGCCGCCGTACCGCCGCGCGAGGAGAATGGAAAGATATGCGCATAAGCCAGCGGCGAATCTTTCAGCAGCGCACAACTTGCTTGAAACGCGGCGTCGCTTTCGCCGGGAAAACCGACCATGACATCCGTGCCAATCAACATATCCGGAATGCGTTTGCTTGCATATTCTACAAACTGCAAATACTCCGCAGTGGTGTAGAGCCGTTTCATTGCCGCGAGAATATGATCATCGCCGCTTTGCACCGGAATATGCAAGTGCGGGCAAAGCACTGCCGAATCAGCCATCAAATCAATCAACTCCAGCGGAATCGTCGTTGGCTCAATGCTACTGATGCGCAAACGTTTCAGCGCCGGAATCGTCAACAACATCTTCACGACATCAAGAAACGCCTTGTCTTCAAACTGGTACGTGCCGATGTTCACGCCGGTGAGCACGATTTCCTGGTGGCCGGCGCCGACAAGCAGTAGGGCTTCGCGTTGGATATCCCAAAAGGCGCGGGACCGTGCACGGCCGCGTGCAAAAGGAATCACACAAAAACTACACATGAAATCGCAGCCGTCTTGAATTTTTAAATTCGCCCGCGTCGTCGGTGCGGCGCCGCCCTCAGTTGCAATCGTAAAGGGCGCTTTGGTCATTTTGTTTTTGATCACCTGCGGCGCCGGTAATTTGATCGGATCATCGATAAAATCACTGACGCGCAGTTTATCTTCGGTGCCGACGATGAGATCAATGCCTTCGACTTGGCGCAACACTTCACTCCCAATTTGCGCGTAACAGCCAACGACGGCGACAAACGTCGCCGGATTTTTGCGCAAGACTTGCCGCACGAGTTGGCGGCACTTTGAATCGGCCTGCTCGGTGACGGTGCAGGAGTTAATCACACACACGTCTGCGGGCTGGCCAAACTCCACCACCTCATAACCTTTCTGGCGAAAGGAATTGCCGATCAGCGCGGTCTCAGCCTGATTGAGGCGACAACCGAGAGTAAAAAAAGAGGCTTTGAGTTTAAATGGAGTCACTTATTAATAAAATAGCTTTCCAACACGCTTGGACATGACACAAACAAATCAGCAAATCAATTTACTGTCCGACTGTCGCTGTTACTTTCGGAATAATTTTCGAGATGCAACAGGATCACAAGTTTCTCAAAAAATACGATGCGGTGCCGCAGGGTGTTGCTCCCTCTTTCTTTTATATAGCTAGTGAACATTAACACTAAAAAACTGATGGCAAAAAGCACAACCCAAAGACTCCACGCGCTCAAGCTGCTCACAGAAAGACTCGTCACCAGCACTTTGCTGTTATCAAAGGCGCGCTTAAAAAAATAAATGCCTGCCACCAGCGCCAATGCTTGCACCGCCCAGCGCCAGTTAATTCGAATGGCACTCCACCGGGTTCCGGGTGGGCGGCGTCTCGTCGAAGCTGCAACCTTCGGCGTCTCAGCCATGCTTGGCCTCGAGATAGCGTTCGACATCAATCGCCGCCATACAACCCATGCCGGCGGCGGTTACAGCCTGGCGATAGTAATGATCGACGACATCGCCAGCCGCAAATACACCGTCGATGTTAGTCATTGTACGATGCTTTAATTTGATGTAACCAACCTCGTCGACATCAATTTGACCTTTAAAAATTTCAGTGTTTGGCTGATGGCCGATGGCGACAAACACACCTTGGCAGTTCATTTCAGTGCGTTGGTCCGTCTTAAGATTGCGCAACGTCACCCCCGTCACCGTGTTCTTCTCAACGTCGTGAATTTTTTCCACGGTGCTATCCCAAATAAATGCAATTTTCGGATTTTTCATCGCGCGTTCCTGCATGATTTTTGAAGCCCGCAGGGTGTCGCGGCGGTGCACGATATTAACTTTGCTGGCAAACTTGGTAATAAAAGTCGCGTCTTCCATCGCCGTATCCCCGCCACCGACGACGAGGACTTCTTGATTGCGAAAAAAAGCGCCATCACACGTCGCACAAGTCGAAACGCCGTGACCGAGCAATTGGCGCTCGGATTCGATGCCGATTAATTTCGCTGAGGCGCCGGTGGAAATGATGACAGTTTCTGAGAGGTATTTTTGCTCACCGACAAAAATCTCGAATGGATATGCTTTAAAATTGACTCGCGTCACAGCGTCGTGAATAATTTCCGTGCCGAATTTTTCTGCCTGCACCTGCATTTGACCCATCAACTCCGGCCCCATAATGCCCTCAGAGAAGCCGGGATAGTTTTCCACCAACGTGGTCAACGTTAATTGCCCGCCCGGTTCAGGACCAGCAAAAACCAACGGCTTCAAATTGGCGCGGGCCGTATAAAGCGCCGCCGTATAGCCTGCCGGGCCAGTGCCGATAATAATGACTTTTTTTATATCAGGCATTTTTCACCTTTCAATGTTCTATAGAATCGAGGCCTTTGCCGCTAAAAATTAGAGAACCAAGTCAGCCGCCTATCATTTTCTCTCAATACCGCATTGCTTCAAATAGAGATTTTAGCCTCTTTAAAAACATTTCTCCGAGCTTATAAAATACAAAAACGCGCCAAGATTATCAAGCTTTTCTTCTTGGTCGCGATTTCAAATTCCCCGCCAGCCATGCATGGTTTCATCCGCCGATTTGCGACATATTCCGCTCCGGTTTGATGAAGGTAGCCAGATTGATTTGATGGCCGGCCCATTTACGCCAGACCTCGCCGCGAATCAATTCGGCCAATTCGGCATCGCTCGCGCCGGCGCGCATCGGTGTTTTTAAATCAGTTTCTTCGAGCGAGAACAGACAGTTGCGAAAATGACCGTCTGCAGTGATGCGCACACGATTGCACGATTCGCAAAATGGTTCACTCACCGAGCTGATGAAACCGACTTCGCCTTTGCCGTCAATAAAGCGGAAGGTATCTGCCGGCACATGATCGGCGCGCGTTTCTTTGGGAATAAGATCATGCTTCAGGCGAATAATGTCCAAAATTTCAGCGGTTGTCATCACTTTGTCACGACTCCACACGCCTTCGCCATCTAAAGGCATAAATTCGATAAAGCGGATTTGATAATCATGCGCGCGGGCAAATTCAACGATGGGCAAAACTTCATCGTCGTTAAAACCTTTCATAATAACGGTATTAATTTTCACTGGCCGAATCGGATATTTCGCCAGTTCGTCAAGACCATCCATCACTTTTTTATAAGCATCACGCCGGGCCATGCTGGCAAAACGCTCCGGCGATAATGAATCCAGGCTCACATTGATGCGGCGCAAACCGGCATGATAAAATTCTCCGGCAAGTTCTTTGAGGAAAAAACCGTTGGTGGTCATGCTTAAATCTTTCAAACCCGGCAACGGCGCGAGCATGCCGATCAAGTGTGACAGATCCTTACGCAAGGTCGGTTCGCCACCGGTCAGGCGAATCTTGTTGACGCCGAGCGCGATAAACAATTTCGCCAGCCGCAGAATTTCTTCGAAGCTCAAAATCTCTTTGCGGTTCATCCAAACCATGCCTTCTTCCGGCATGCAATAACGGCAGCGAAAATTGCAGCGATCGGTGACGGAGATGCGAAGGTTGGTCGCGACGCGATCGAAAGTGTCAATAAGGGCTTTCATAAATTTCATTCAATAAATTAACGATGCAAAAAGTATTCATCAAATACTTGTGACGAGCCGATTTGCAGTTCTAAATTATTTTGCCACGCGGGGGTTTGGTTCTTGCTCAACTCCATTTCAAAAATCAATCCCTCTCTGCGCAAGTTTTCCTTTTTGAAACGGATGCTTGATCTCTTTCATTTCGGTGACAAGATCGGCGCGGTCGATCACTTCCGCAGGCGCGCCGCGACCGGTGAGGATCAAATGCACACTTTCCGGCTTCGCGTCAATAATCTCCAACACTTTTTGCGCCGGCAATAATCCGGTCATGACGGCGACGTTGACTTCGTCAAGAATCACTATGTCATATTCGCCACTGCGCAGCAGAGCAATGGCACGATCAGCCGCCAGCAGCGCGGCTTGACGATGCTCAGCTTCAGGAAGCTTGTCGTCCAAAATTTTATAAAAGCCTTTTCCCATCGGCTCAATCGTGAAATAAGGCGCCAGCAATTTAGCGCCATCTAACTCGCCATAATGCCACGAGCCTTTGACAAACTGCAGCATGAACACGCGCAGGCCATATCCCACCGCGCGAATCACCGTCCCCAACGCGGCGGTGGTTTTGCCTTTGCCGTCGCCGGTGTATACCACGGTCAAGCCGTTTCGGATATCGAGCTTTTTTGAAATTTTTTCCATTGGCTTTTTTACAGAAATCAAACCAGTCGCTGAAACTGTTCAATAAAATCTTTTTCCAAAGCAGTTTTGCGCTCAACCGGCAGCAACGCCGCACGGAGTGCATTGAACACGAAGCGCTGCAAATCTTCTTTGGCAAATCCAAACTGCCGCGTGATGCGAGTAAACTCGTCCGTCAGCGTGGTGTTAAACATCGGCGGATCGTCGGAATTGATGGTCACGTATAAATCCTCTGCCAGCAATCGCGGCAACGGGTGGCTTGCCAAATCCTTGACCACGCGCAAACACACATTGCTGGTGGGGCAAACTTCCAACGGAATCTGCCGCTCGCGCAGGTGTTGTACCAACTGCGGATCTTCGAGACAGCGAACGCCGTGGCCGATTCGAACCGAGCGGCCCAATTGCAGCGCACTCCAAATGCTCGACGGGCCTTCCGTTTCACCGGCATGCAGCACAGCGGTAAATCCTTTTTGCGCAGCCCATTCAAAAGCAGTGCGGTATTTTTCAACGGGAAAATTCACTTCATAACCGCCCAAACCGAGCGCTGCAACGCCTTCCGGCCGGCGCGAAGCCAGCCATTGCGCCAGTTGCAAGGCTTCTTCCGGCGGCGCAAATTCACGCGGAATGTCGAAGATGACCAGCAAAGAGGTGTTCAATTCTCGCTCGCCCCACTCGCGCGCGCGATTGATCGCAGCAATTTGTTGGTCAAACGTGAGGCCGCAGTTGCGGTAATGGGTGAGCGCCGTAAAAGTGGCCTCAGAGTGCCGGATGTTCTGTTCTGCCTGTCCGGTTAAAAATTCGCGCGTGATGAACTCTATATCATCAGCCGTGCGAATGCATTTGGATAGAGTTTGATAGACTTCGGCGAAATGCGGAAAATCGCGAAAGCCATACCAGGTTTTGAGATCAGCGAGATTACTAGCCGGCAGTGCCACGTGATGGCGGCGGGCAAGCTGCAGCAGCGTTTCCGGCCGGATCGAGCCTTCCAGATGTACATGCAACTCGACCTTCGGCATCGCTTGAATAAAATGTTCAATCTGCAATTGGCGCACTCGATGTGTTTCGGGTTGAAATACAACACAAACTCATGAATCGTCAACAATTTTAACATGAGAAGAATCGTTCCCAATGTCAAGCGTTAAGATTAAAAAATTGCCACTTGAATTTTAATTTAAAAATCATATTATGAATTGACGACTATGAACAGATCATCGAAAACGGCATTCACAACCGTTGACGATAACCGCGACCTGGGCTTCGGTTCCGTGGTGGCACAAAAAAGCCGGCAGCGCTTGCTCAATCGCGACGGCAGTTTTAATGTGGTCCGCAGCGGGCTGGGCTTCTGGTCCTCGCTCAGCTTGTATCACGCGCTGCTCACCACCTCGTGGTTAAAATTTTTTAGCGTGCTCACCGGTTCTTATTTGGCGCTGAATGCCGTTTTTGCGGCTGCCTATTTTTTATGCGGCCCGGAAACGCTCAACGGCGGTGGAATGGAACTGGGCGTGTTGCGGAATTTCTTCTTCAGTATTCAAACCTTTGCCACCATTGGTTATGGTCATATCAGCCCCGTAGGGTTGGTGGCGAATGTGATCGTGACGCTCGAATCTGTAATCGGCCTGCTCTGGCTGGCCCTCGCCACTGGCTTGGTTTTCGCCAGATTTTCGCGGCCAACGGCGAAAATTACTTTCAGTGACCGTGCCGTCATCGCGCCCTATCAAGACATGACGGCATTCGAATTTCGCATTGCAAACGAGCGCAAAAATCAAATCATTGAATTGGAAGCAAAAGTTTTATTCAGCCATTTTGTTGAAGAAGAGGGCAAGCGCAGACGCCGTTTCGATCTGCTGGCGCTGGAGCGCAGCAAAGTCAGTTTTTTCCCGCTGAATTGGACGGTCGTGCATCCGATTGACGAAACGAGTCCATTGTATCGCAAAAACGCGGCTGATTTGCACGCTGCGGAAGCGGAGTTTCTGATTCTGCTCACCGGCATCGATGAAACCTTCTCGCAAACCGTGCATGCGCGCTCTTCTTACCGCTGGGATGAACTGGTGTGGAATGCAAGATTCGCTTCAATTTACAATCAACCGATACATAACGGCAAGTTGACCATTGATATGCGGCGCTTGCACGTCATCGAGAAATTATGAGGACTCTGATGCGAACCTTCCGCTGGGTTAAAAGCTTCTTTAGTGTCTCTTTGCTTTTCCATTTGGGAGAAACTCTGGCGCAAGCGCCGCTGCCAATACGGCTGGAGGGCGAGCCGGCCGTATTACGCTGGCAAAAGACGCCCGTGCTTGACCAAACCGGCGGTTGCATTGGGTGGTTCGAAGCTTCGCGCTCAATCTTGCTTGATGCGGAGGGACGAGTTATAATGCAAAGCGCGGGGAAAATCTTAAAACACGTGACGAACGCCAACGGCAACACGATTGCCGTTCTTGAAAAAATCGCGAGTCCAAAGGTCAAAACGCCGGAAAATTTTTTTACGCTGCGTTTTGTCAATCGCGCCGGACAATCCATAGGCAGCTATCCCTTTTCACAACATCGTGACGATCCTTTGCCGCAAATTATATTTGCGGCGACGGGCGAGTATTTGCTCGTTGCCCATTCGGCAACAGCGAGGCTAATTTTCCTACAGCCTAACGGGCAAGTGTTGCGCGAGTTATTTTTATTCCGCGACGCGCCGTATGCCAACGAGCGGCCGCTTTTTATTGCCGCCGGCGTGCAAGCTTTCATCGCGCTCAGCCAGAACACTCCTGCCACCAACGCCAAAACTGCCGTGCCAACCCTGATTTGTTTTTCCAATAATGGAGAGGAACAATGGCGGCGTGAGCTTCCAGCAGGCACCGCCGGCGGCCTGGCGGTTTCCGATGATGGCGCGTGGATAGCCGCCAGCCGTTACGTCGTCACTGACGCGCGCGTAGAGTCAACAACTTCAATTTTTAATCTTCAGAGCGCAATCCAAGGCACAATCAGTGGTTTGTTTCGCCGCGCTTTTTTTGCAAAAAACGGGAACGCTTTATTGCTCATGGAACGCCGGCAATTGCGCGCGGTGGATTTTCGCACCGGCAAAACGCTGTGGCAAATCAACCTCGCCCGCCGCGAGGAAATGTTTGTCGATATTGCTGCAACGGCGACGCATGATAAAATCTTCGCCTTGGCCGCGGAGAACGTGTTCAAGGAAAATCGTTTTGTGTTTGCAAACGCACACCTGTTGAGTTTCGACAGCGCCGGTCAACAACAATCCGTAAGGCCCCTTTCGGGTCAACTCCTCGCGCCGGTGTTGAAAATATCAAATGACGGCCATCGCCTCACGCTCGGCGCCGAAGGCTTTTTACAGCAATTTACTGTTGTTCAATCATCGAGATAAGCACGATGCGAATCTACCTGAAATTTTTGCCCTCTGCCAAAGCGGCTTGGTTTTTTGCCTTTTGCTTTTTGCCTTTTGTTGTTCAAGCGCAATTTCCCTGGCCGGTGACGCCGTTCAATCAAACGCAAACCATCACCGGCACCTTTTGCGAATACCGCGACACCGATCCCGCCCCGCATTATCACAATGGCACCGATATTCCCAAAGCCGATGGTTCGCCGGTATACCCGGTGATTGATGGCGTGATCACCTCGATGGATCCGAACGGCAGCAGCGCATTTGTGCGCGCCGGACGATTCGCCTACGTGCACATCGCCCCGAATCCATCTCTCAGCGTCGGCGATTCTGTTTTCAAATCGGTGACGGTGCTCGGCACGATTCTCGACGGCCTCGGCCATGTACATTTAACCGAGGGCCAGTTCGATAGTGAGGTGAATGCCCTGCGCGACAACACCGGCTTGACGCCGTATGTCGATATATGGCCGCCGGTGATCAATTATGGGCGTTTTTATCAAAACGGAACCGGAGTGCAATTTACCAACAATTCCGTCAGTGGCCGCGTTGATATTGTGTCGCATATTTCCGAAATAAATGGGCCCCCGGGAAGTTCGAGCGCTGTGTTTAATAATGGCACTTACAAACTCGGCTACAAAATTCTCTCGGCAGATCGCCAGACAATTGTTTTTTCGCCGCCGAATAACGGTCTGCGTTTTCAATTTGATCGAAAACCGACGGTGGATGTTCATAATACTTTTCATCCGGCGTTGTCGAGCACCAGCGCCCATGTTTATTATGTCACCAACACGGCGACGAGTAAAAGCTATTGGGACACGAGCACGATACCGGAAGGCGAATACACCGCGATGATTTTCGCTGAAGACACAAAACACAATGCCGACACGGTTTATGTGCCGGTGCACGTCACGCGCCGCGATCAATTGGCGCCGGTACAGCCAACCCTGCTTGTTGTTAGTCAAGCCAATACGCCAACGGCGCGTTGGCTGGCCAACACCGAAGTCGATTTGCGCGGCTATCGCTTGTATAACTCCACGGACAATTTGAATTATGCCGTAGCGCTGACGGAGAATCAACTCAACAAAGCGCAGACCTTTATTGCTCTTGGAAATTTTACCGGTGAACAATATTTTCGACTGACGGCGGTGGATACGGTCGCGCCGCCCAATGAAAGCCCCAATTCCGATGTGTACGGATTGGCGACGTCATTGCGCCGAGAACGAATTCTTATTGTCGATGGCTTTGATCGTTTCGGCGGTTCCGGCAGTTGGGCGCGCGCTGCCCATGACTTTGCTTTTTATCATGGCCGCGCCATTGCCGCGAACGGTTTTTCTTTTGAAACCTGCGCCAACGAGGCGGTGCTCTCCGGTCTAATCAATTTGCAAGATTATCAAGCGGTGTTTTGGTTGCTTGGGGATGAGTCCACCGCCGATGAGACGTTTAGCGCTGGCGAACAAACGCGCGTGCGCGCCTATTTGCAAAACGGCGGCAATCTTTTTGTTTCCGGTTCGGAAGTCGCGTGGGATTTGGATACGCAAGCCCGCGGCTCATCAACCGATGAGGCTTTTTTGCACGATTATTTAAAAGCCGATTACGTTAATGACGACGCTAACAGCTTATCCGTCAGCGGCGTCGCCGGCAGCATCTTCGCCGGTTTTAATTTTGCCTACGGCACCTCGCCGTATCCGGAAGATTTTCCCGATGCGCTCAACGCCTTTGGCGGCAGCACGATCTGTTTGCGTTACGGCAACGGTTTGAATGCCGGCATTCAATTCGCCGGTACTTTCGCGAGCGGCAGCCGTCCGGGAAAATTGGTTTATCTCGGCTTTGCCTTTGAAACGATCACCGGCGCAACGGCCCGGCAGGAAGTGATGCGTCGCGTGCTCGAATTCTTTTTCGCAACGACGGCGGTTGCAGAGGTTAACGAAGCTTATGAGGTACCACAAGAATTCGTGTTACTGCAGAATTATCCGAATCCCTTCAACCCGGCGACGATATGGCGCTTTGGCTTGCCGCAGCGGGCACGAGTGCAATTGGAAATTTTTAATCTCGCGGGACAACGGATTCGAAATTGGCCGGCCATTTGGCTCGAAGCTGGATTTCATCAACAGCAGTGGGAAGGACTGAATGACGCCAATATACCGGTCGCGAGCGGACAATATTTTTTTCGCCTGTCAGCGGAATCAGCAACGGGAATTCGCGTGGAGCGGAGAATGAAGATGAGTTTGGTACGATAGCAATTGCAATGAATTGCTTGCTTTTTAAATACGGCGGCAAAGTATCCTGCCGGCGCCGTCGTTACCGCACCCCGGCCGTCAGCAAATAAATATCATCGCGCAGCGGTTTCTTGGACCAGCCCTTGATATCTTCAATCAAGCTGGCGCCGATGGCTTCAGCCGAATGCGTGATCACCGGTTTGAGAAAACCCAGCAGGCCGCGAATGCCCAATTGCCCGCCATTCACACTTTCCGCTTCGGTAATGCCATCGGTATAAAGCAGCAAGCGATCTCCCGGATGCACTTGCACCGTGCTTTGTTTGAATTGTTTCAGCGGGATGTGGTCGAAACCGATGATTGGATTTTGTGAATCCAACCGCTCAAAATTTTTGGAACCGTGCCGCCAGAGAACCGCGGCAGGATGCGCGCTGCCAGAAAAGGTCACATGGCCGTTGGAGAGTTGAATCATGCAGGTGAACATGGTGAGAAACATGCCGGTGCCGGCAAACGCATCAACGACGAAGCTATTGAATTGATGCAGCAACGCATTGGGTTGGGGATGCTCGCGCACAAGACGGCGAATTTCACTCGACATGCGATTGACCAATAATGCCGCCGGTATGCCGTGGCCTGTTACATCGATGAGTGAAAGATAAAGCCAATCATGGCCATCGAAATAAATATCGGAAAAATCGCCGCCGACGCCGATCATCGGTAAATGCCGCACATCGACCTCGAGATGCGGATGTATGAACGGCCGCGGCACTAAGCTTTGTTGCACTTGCGTCGCGATTTTGAGATCGCGCGCGATCATCTCTTGATGCGCCTGAATCTCTTTGCGCTGCGCGTCAATTTGCAAACGCATCGCGTGATGCATTAACGCTTGCCGCACTTTCAGCCGAAATTCTTCCAGATCAACCGGTTTGGTGAGAAAATCGAAGGCGCCCAAGCGCATCGCTTCGACCGCCGTTGCAATCGTACCGCGGCCGGTGAGAATAAGCACCTCGGAATGTTCTTGCTTCGCTTTCGCCGCTTTCAGCACGTCGATGCCGCCGAGATGGCGCATGTGCATATCGGAGATGACCAGATCGAAAGGGGTGTTTTGTAATTCCGCAATTGCCGTTTCCCCATCCGCCGCAGCGCTGACGCGGTATCCGTCCTTGGTGAGAACTTCAGCGAGCAAAGCCCGAATGGCTTGCTCGTCGTCGACGACTAAAATCGATGCCATGATGTTGAAAAAATAAACCCGTTTGCCGTTTGACCTATTAGCCAGTTAACAGTTAAACGGGCTAACCGGCTGCCCATCTAAGCACTCTCTTTACAATTACATTTCAACACCACCAGTGTAATATCATCGCTCTGCGGTGCGCCTTCGGTGTGGTTTTTAACGGCATTGCTGATTGCTTCGATCATACCGGCGGCGGAAGTATCGCGCCCGGCGCGGATGATTTCTTCCAAACGTTTTTCGCCAAACTCCTCATCTTCGACGCTCATCGCTTCGCTGACGCCGTCGGTAAACATCACGACCCAATCACCGGCGCGCAATTGTTTGGTTTCGCTCTTGTAGGGCGCATTCGGAAACATGCCCATCAACAACCCGCCTTCATTCAACGTCTCAAAACTGCCGTCCGCATGCCATAAATACGGCGGATTGTGTCCGGCGCTGATGGAAGTCAGCGTGCCGCTTTTCCGGTCAAAGATCGCGAAGAACGCCGTGATGAATTTATCCATCGTGGTGTTCTGATGCACGAAATTGTTGATGCGAAAAACGATTTCTTCAAAAGCCACATCCGTGGTCGTCATCGCATGCAGCGTGGCTTGCAGGTTGGTCATCAATAGCGCTGCAGGCACGCCTTTGCCGGAGACATCCGCTATCGTGATCAAATAACGGTTTTCATCGATGGGAAAGTAGTCGTAATAATCGCCGCCAACTTGCCGGGTGGGAATGTTGATCGCCGCCAACTCAAAGTCGCCAAGCTCCGGCGCCTCTTTGGGTAGTAGGCGTTGCTGAATCTCCCGCGCAATCGCCAATTCCTCTTCGAGCTTCTGCTTCTCCAGCGTTTCCTGGAACAGACGTGCATTCTCGATGGAAATCATCGCAGCGTTGCAGAGCGTCGAGGAAAAATCGAGATCGTCTTCCTGATACTCGGCCTTGGTGATTTTTTCGCCGAGCAACACGAGGCCGCGCACCACATTTTGGCTGACCATCGGCACCAGCACTTGCACGCCGTTCGCCTGAAAGGTCGTTCGCAGGTCATCTTCCACTAATTTGCTGGTGAGCGCCGGTTGGCTGATCTGCCTGAGCCGGTTGCGGAAAGTTTCATCCTGCAACGCTTTCAACTCCTCGCCGCGATAGCCTTTGTTCACACGCACATCGAACTCGCCGCCTTCATCGGTAAAAACCATGCAGCGCTGCGCCATCAGCTCGCCCATCAACGCATAGGCCAGCACGCTCACAATTTTATCGCCATCCAACGTCGAATTGATTTCTTTGCTGATTTCAAACAGCGTGTTGAGTTCCTGGTTCTTCTTGTCGAGCTTGCGGTTGACATCATTCAATTGTTGAAAGATGAGCGCATTTTCCACTGCCGTGGCGGCAAGGTTCGCTAGCGAATTCAAGTATTCGAGATCATTGGGGCTGTAGTTCTGTTCAGTGGATTTGGTGCTATACACCATAATGCCGAGACAACGGTTATTGGAAAAAATCGGCACCGTGAGTCGAAACCCCAGCTTAATCAGCAGTGCCGCCCACGGCTCGCTTTCGACTTCGTTTAAAAATTGCGGGCTGGGTTGAGTCAGATTGATTTCAAACTCCTGCCCGATGTGCGTGCGCGGAATGCCCTTAAGCGTTTCAACGACAAACCGGTGTTCGCCACGCGCCAGCAGCACGAGCCCCTTGCCAATCATCATTTTGCCCATCGGCGTGAGCAACAACGTATCGAGAATATTTTTAAGTTGCAACGACGAGTTCAGCGTACGGCTCACATCGAACAGAGCCTGCAAATCGACAATGCGCTCGTCCAACTCGCGCGAAATCCGGTGATGCGAGTTATTGGTGCGCCGGCGGTTCTGGTCACGATAACCGGTGGGTTGCGAAGGACGCGTGCCGCGCACGCCGGTGCCGCGTTGCATCGCGCCACGATTGACATACGTTCGGGGGCGAACCTCGAACGGGGCGTCGCCGCGGGTGAGCGCCGTCTTGCCGGTCTTCCGGCCCGGCCGCGAAGGTTGATTTGAATCCATGTGATTTCTACCCAATCTTAAAAGTGTAAAAAAGGAAAGGAAAATTGTAACGCTTCAACCCCGAACCGTTGGTGGAATTTGTCATTCCCGAGCGGCGGTATTTATGAAGCGCAGTGCTTGATCCTGAACGGATACAGGCAGAAAGGCCGGTTTAAACGGCAAAAGCCTCCAACGCAGATAATTACAAGTGTTATTAAATTATTTGCGTCGTTAAGTTAGCATGATTTGTGTTATAAGTCAGTTCGGCCTGACTTCGGTCTGGTCGGAGTTTTTGGAATTCTTGTCCAAAAAGTATTTCGACATGATGACTTGATTGCGCTTGGGCTGCACGTTAAAATCAATCTCATCCATGAGGGTGCGCATGAGATAAATCCCCAGCCCGCCGACCCGCATTTGCGCGAGGTATTCTTTCATGTCCGGCGTTTTAATATTTTTGGGATTAAACCCGCGGCCATGATCAGTGATAATGATGGTGAATTTTTGAAAATCGATTTGGATGGCAACGTCAATGTTCTTCTTATCGCTTTTTTGGTAGGCATGCTCAATCACATTTGCGCACGCTTCATCCACCGCCAATTCGATTTTGCTGATGGCATCGTCTTTGAAACCGACCTTCCGCGCCACACGGGAAACAAACTCGCGGATGAGCTCAAGATTGTCGGTTTGGCTGGGAATACGCAGTTGGTATTTTTTCTTCGCCTGGGGCAATCCGTCACCGCCTTCCTTAGTCGTGATCAAAGCGTTTAACGGGCTTTAGGTTGCGTAAAGCTGCCGACCGCGTGACTTTCATCGTCGCGGATTTCGAATAAGGTCGGAAAGCCGAGTAAATCGAACACGCGATAGATTTTTTGGTTCATATTGGTGAGCTTAATATCGCCCCCGCCGCTGCGCACTTCTTCAATAAATCCCATAAACACGCCGAGTCCGGCGCTGCTGATATAGCTAAGCTCTTTGAAGCTAACGATGATCTTCACCCTCTTCTCATCAATCAATTTTTGCAGCGCCGTTTCCAAATCGGGCGCGGTATGGGCATCAAGATAACCTTTGAGGCGCAAAAGCGTGACTTCACCATTCTCCGCGCGCATCACCTCAAACCCGGTCATACGATAACCTCCTCAAAGCTAAACTGCGATTTTCCTCGCAACATACCACTGTTTCAAAAAAAAGTTTCGATATAAATGGATGCAGTATTTTACTTGTGAGCTGCATCCGGCTTCCATCGCTTAGCGGTCGGACACAGATCGAGCCTTACGAAAAACGGAACAACATCCGTGGGGAAATTGCCTTTGGCGAGGCTTTCCGATGTGGTCATGTAATATAAACAATTTTCGCAAAATTCCAAATGGTTTTTTAGGCGTAAGCGAAAACGTCCATCGAAACCGATTTGACCGGCTTGGCTTCTCCATGAATCATCCGACGAATTCTTTCTGTGGTCTCCCGGCTAAAAATTTTCTCCTCACAACGCTCGCAAACCGTTGCGGGAATTTGTTCGACCAGAATATGTTTGTGGTCGATGTGAAAGATTTCGTCGACAAGGATTTCTTGGGCTTCGGTCGAGCCACATACGTGACAGCGGAACAGAGTTATCTCCGTTTGGAACACAACTTTTAATTTGATCGGGACGTTTCCATCCTTTCCAGCACTTGTAAAAGCTTGCGGATGTGGACGATCTTCACACCGGCATATTCTTTGTGCGGAAAATGCTTGATATTCTTCGTGACCAGATAATCCGCCTTGCCTTCAACCGCACACTCTAAAAAGCAGTTGTCGGCCAAATCGGAACAGGCATTCAATTGAATGGTTGGTACAATCCACTCGGCGCGGAGGAGCAGTATATTCAGAATGCGTTCTTTTTCGTATAGTTTTGGCTCAGGGATTAACCAATCCGCGACGGTGCGGTATTCCTTCCAAATATGTCGCGAGACCAATAGCCGGAAATAATCTTCTTGTAAATACCAGTCAATCAGTTTTGCCGACGCTCCTCGTTTGCTCAAGATCGCTGGAATGAGGTGGTTGGTATCAATTACCACTCGCAGCGTTTTATCCACGAGTTGCCCCTAAAGTCTTGCGATATTTTTTTATCGCCGCATCAATGGTTTGGGCTTTGATGCCGCCTCGGCGGCGCACCTCTTCACGAATGGCGTCAATGTCTTTGCGAAACTGTTCTTTCCAGCCATATTCCTCGTGCAATTTGAGAAAAGCCACAATGGCAATCCGTATATCGCCCTGATAATTTTTTTGTACGACATCCTGCAATTGTTTTTCAACCACCTTTGGTAATTCTACTGCGAGCATCGTTAACCTCATTAATTAGGAAGTAACTCACTTTTGAGATAAATCCTTCAATCAAACTTACAAAATCTATTTTGATTAGTCAACATTAAAACTGATAACCCTGCTTGACCCAGTAATGCCAGTCTTCGACGGCTTGTATCGTTTGTTTATCAGCGTATGCAGAAGCTTTCAATTGCGCCAACGGTACGCCCAATCCATCCCGTTCCCAGCGCATTTTGACAAAGATTTCGTGCCGGCATTCGTTTTCCGAGGCCATGCCGAGGACGTCAACTTCTGAGTTGATAGGTAACGGCGAGATTTCGCGTTTCGCGATACAATGCGCGGTGAAAGGGAAGCGCAACTGCTCTTCGAGATAATTGTACCAGCCCAGCATTTGTTCCGCTTCGTCGTGGCAGTCCGCAATAATTTGCATCGCGATGCGCCGCTCGCGGGTTTTATCGGTTTTGGATTTTGGCACAATTTTCTATAGTTAACCGTATTTAAATGTATATGTCA
>CAYZFF010000005.1:41976-46369 GCA_964477305.1 uncultured Cytophagia bacterium | reverse complement strand
TTCCACAAAAGTTTTCCCCGTTTAATTCCGTGGCGCCGGCCATTTGGTGCAATGTATTTGCGTCGCCGATTTGCAATACCGTGAGAAAAATATCATACGTTTTTGGAACCACCGGCTTAATCTCAAGACGCGCGCTGCCGCCCCACAGCGCGGTCAACTCATTAAACGGCGGACGCAACGAGATATCGTTGTAATCTGCATCCGTAAACCAGTACGGTACCGGCCCGCCGATGCGAACTAATTTTGCTTCGCTAGGAAAAATCGCTTTCACAAACAGACGGCCATGACAGTTGCCATATTTGTTGGTGAAGCGAACCGTGCGCCCATTGGTTGATTCGGAAACGCCTTCATTAATCGTTGTCCACGTGCCATCAATCAAATCGGGTTGAAAAGACGTGTGCAACATAAAACGTTTTTCATATTCCGCTTTCAGTGTGTTGATGCGATCGGTGATGACGACGTATTCCTGATCGTTAGGCGCATTTGCATTTGGTGCGCGCAAATAAACCAACTCGCGCCGCGCCAGATTAACCGATTGGCCGCCGCGATAGGAACGCGAGTAATTGTAATTGATATAATCGTATTGTCCCGCGATTGATTCAAACGCTTCAATTTCACCGACGTGATTTTTGCCGTTCGGCTGATAGCTCGGGTCAGTGTAAACATCCGCTTCGCTATCAACCTCCATTTGATAATCGAGCAGCTCATTGCCCTTTTCAAGGGGGTTGCGCACGCCGATCACATTGTGATTGATCGTCGCGCGACTATATTTCGATTTTCCCATGTCGAACCCGCCGCCTTTATCGACGCCGCCATCCAGCGCCAGCGGGCCGAATTTTTCAATCGTAAAACTCGCTTGATCGTAATGCGCGTGCGGCGCGAGCCACCATTTTTGCGCCCAAAACGTCAACCGCGTCGCGGCGTCATCCCAACTCGAACGCATCACAATTTGGCCGAGGCCGAGCTTTTGCGTCAGCGGCAGGTTGAGCTGTTGCGGCGATTGCGCCGGAATTTCTTTGCTACCCCAAATAAAGTCATAGAACAACGCATACGCGCGCGGATCATCACGCAGTTTCGTATGATCGCCATGCTGATCAAGCAGCCATTTCGCCAAACTCGCCATCTTCGGATCGTCTTTGGCCAGCGCCGCGCCAATCGTGATCAGGCTGCGGGTGTATCTTTCGTTGCGCGTGGCCTCCAATTGGCCTGCATCATTGCGGCTGAGCAAATAGTTGCCGTCGACGGGATACGGCAGGACATTGCAGAGAAACTGCAAAGGATATTGCGCCAACCAACTGCACGTCTTGAAAAAATTGGTGCCCAGCGCCGGGCCTGCCGCGCCGGCAAACATTTTGGCATTATTGAAACTGAGAAACTGATAATTCCAACCCTCACTCCAACCGGAAGAATTTTCCATGACATGCGTTGCAGTGTCGAAGATGCGGTCGATATACATCGCTTTCATGAAATTCAGCATCTCCTGCGCTTTGGTTTCATACGGCACGCCGATCGCATCGCCCCAAATCGTGATCGCGCCGACACTACCGTGGTGCGCGTGGCCAAGCAGTTGGTTGGAAAGCTGCACGTGCATATCGGGGTTGGCGTCTTTTTCGCGATGAATGTAAAGATCAATCAATCCTTGCGCGATTTTCTGCTTCTCGGCGAGTTGCAACAGCGGAAAGCACCAATCATAAACGCAGCCGAGCGCGAGATTGATATAACCGCCGGAGAAACTACGCAGCGCCGGCGAATCGTGCCCATCCACATAGCCGCGAATCATCGCGATGCGCAATGCGAGAGCGATGGCACGGCGGCCATACTCTTCGCGCGTGTGGCCGAAACGAAAGCGCGACATTTGCGCGGGATCAATCAAATAAAGAAAGGCAAAATTACGCGCGTCGTGAAATTTATAATTTTGTGGTATGTTGTCGATAGATTCGTTATAAACACCGTCCATTGTGGTGATAAAAGTTTGCAACTCGGTGGCGTAAATCGTATTTAATCGTTGTCGCAACGCGGGCAGCACTTCGGCGGTGAAAAATAGGCGCGGATGAACTTTGCGCGCGAGCGGACTACCGGCGGGTGGCATGTAAGTTGGCAAAGCTTGTGCTAAGGAATTTTGCGCAAGCCCCAAATATTCACTTGGAGAAATTGCAGCAAGCAGAATGAGAAGTGCTGCGGCTAATTTCCTTGGCATAACCATCTCCTTTGGTTTAAACGGGATCTATCCTTAACCCCGTAACATGGCCGTTTCAATTTCCGCGGCTTTCTTCTGAGCCCAAATTTTCTCCAAAACAATTTCATGCGGTGCTTTAATCGGCGCGGTTGGTGGCTCGGACGCTTTGGGCTGTCGTAGAAAAATATTATAGAGCGCACAACTAAACGCGACAAACCAGTAAAGCGTATCGAGATCGTTGTTGTTGTGCGTGTAAATGCTCAACGAAATGCCAATTAGCCCCAATTCAAAAGCCAGGGCGTAAAGCTGCAAGCCGGTCGGCGGCTGGTCTTTTATCATCGTCTTACGGATTTTTCGAAGATAGTACCACGTCAAAAAAAACGTCATCCCCCAGATCAAAAAACCGACGATACCAAACTCACAGGCGACTTTTAAATAGCTGTTGTGCGCATCGCGAGTGCCGACATTCGAAATATACTCATCCGGAATATAGGGCAACGAAATCAGCGAATAATTGTTATATCCGATACCCCACGGATAACGTTGCAAAATTTCCCAGCTCGCCTGATTAATCACGCTGCGGGAGGCTGCCGAACTTTCAGAACTCGGATCGAGAATCGTGGCCATTTCTTCCCAGTAACCCGGCGGGGTAAGCACGAAAACAAACAGGACCACGGCAACGATAAACGGCACGAAACTTTTTTTGCGGACGCTGTTCGGGGCGAAAACCCAGTAAAACGCCATCGAGGTACACAGCGCGACAAACGTGGCGCGCAGACCTTCCGGGGTGACCGGCATAAAATCAAGCACGAACGGTAAAATGAAATAAGCCCCGAACCGTTCCCACTTCGATCCGAAGATTGCCATAATAACGAGCATGGGAAAAAACATCATAATGTGCACGCCCGTGCCGCCGGTGGCAATGCCGATTTCATTCTCTTTAATCCAATCCCAATCAACGCCCCACCGCGCCATGAATGAGGTATACCAGATGCAAATCAACGTCACCCAGATCACAATGCGCATCTCTTCCTCGGTTTGGATGATTTTAATCATCAGCCACGCGAACAGAATGATTTTGGAAAATTCGAATGTGTCTTGAAACGCCAGACTTACCGAGGAGGCCGCCCAACTGCTCGTTAGCACGCAGATCAATAGAAAGGCCAACAGCCACCGCATGGGCGCTTGCGCCGGGGTATCGAGTTTTTGCAATTCACCCCGATTGATTAAATATGAGAGCAATAACGTTATCGTTGCATAAAACTGAAAGCGGATTTCTTCGAGGCCGGCGCCAAAGATGCGCAGATTCAAATGAAAAAGAACGATCACCAGGCACACGCCAATCAGAGGCCGGCGCAGAGTCCAAAAACAGGCGACGACTAACAACACAATGGCAATGCCGGCGCGAAGTGACATGCAAAAGTCTCTCGGTTCACTTAGAAGTTTAACATCAAGCTTGCGCAGTCTAAGAGCGAGCACAAAGTTGACGAAAGTTTCATCAAAATTATATTGTAGCAGCGTTCACCCCCGAACGCGGAAGAATATTCTAAAGCAGCATCTCCGGCTGGAGCGGGTTGGCTTCGCCAGCGCGCGCTACGGTTTGGCGCACATGTTGCGATATGTTAGCGGTAAGATTATTAAAGTTGTCGGTTTGCAAAACAATCAAATGTGGAAACGTTTTTGTCAGTTGCAGATAATTGTGATAGAGTTGCTGCACATACGCGCCGTCGTAATTCGGCCGGCGGTGCAAAATGGTTCGCGGGGGCGCGATCAACATCAAGGCCAGTTGCGGCCTTGGCAGAGCGGTTTTAATCAACACTAAATAAAACCGTTCAAAACGGCCAGTTAAAGAATAGTGCACAAGACTGTCGTAATAAAAACGATCCACAATAATGATTTTTCGGCGTAAGCGTATCGCCGCAAAGATGCGGAAAAGCATAATGCGCCAGAGGTAGACCATTGTTCGCGTCAGCGTGAGCTTGAGAATGGCTTGATGCCGTAGCGTTGTCGGGTGGCGTGGTGCTTTCGTCTTCTTCGGCACCGGTGAAATCGCTTGGGGCTTTTTGACAAACAAGGCCCGTAAAATTCGCCGCGCCTTCAAAAAACGAAACCGCAGATAAACGGTCGGATAACCGGCTTCCTGCAAGAACCGATGCGTCTGCTTGGCATTGGTGCTCTTACCGCTACCGACGATTCCAGAAAAAGTGATGAGCATGG
>CAYZFF010000005.1:19456-41876 GCA_964477305.1 uncultured Cytophagia bacterium | reverse complement strand
TTGGCATTGGTGCTCTTACCGCTACCGACGATTCCAGAAAAAGTGATGAGCATGGCTCGACCGGAATAACTATGCTAAACCTAAACGTTTCTTTATTTTCGTGATCTTCTCTTTGGCTTTGATCAACACGCCCTGCGCATCATTCGACAATTCTTCATATAAGTCAACTACACGCTTGGGACGCCACACGAGCAAAACACCGACATAAGCAATCAAGCCGGCCGTGCTTGAAACGAGCAGCATCGCCAGCGAATGTTCGCCGAGGAAATTTGCTAACCCCCTATTGACACCCCACATGGCCGCGGCCATAAAAACACTGCCCACGATGGCCGGCCATTGTGGCGTCAAATATTCCCGCCAACCGATCAAACTGACGCGCCGGATTAAATTGATCATCAACACCATGACGATGATCGAAGTGATTGTCACGGCGACGGACACGCCGTTAATGCCCCATTTCACTCCGATGAAAACCGCCACGGCAAGAATCGCAAACTCGATAACCCGGCGCAGCGCGGTGCGTTTGACAAATCCGCTCGTGGTAATAACGGAATTTAAA
Source organism: uncultured Cytophagia bacterium (assembly GCA_964477305.1). Lineage (GTDB taxonomy): Bacteria > Zhuqueibacterota > Zhuqueibacteria > Zhuqueibacterales > Zhuqueibacteraceae > Zhuqueibacter. Next base: position 41,317 of record CAYZFF010000005.1, on the reverse strand, counting down.
AACGGATCCAGCGCGCGCAAAATTCCGGCAACACACATAATTTGCACGCAGGTGATGGTGGGCGCCCACTTCTCGCCTAACACCACATAAACAAACGCGGGCGCGGCCATCAGCATCACCACTTGAATGGGATAAGCCACCAGCGATACGGACAAAACCAATTTTTCGAACCCGCGCTTCACCCGTTCCGGCTGTTTTTGTACGCGTGCAAAAGCCGGGAAAATTACGCTGCTCAACGCGCGGGTAATGCGTTTCCGCGGCGTTTTCATTAATTCAAATGCTTTGGTGTAATAGCCAAGCTGCTGCGAATCCAGCACGCGTCCGATAATCAAATAATCCACGTTGTCGGAAAGATAGCGAAACAAATTGCGTAGAAAAACCCAGTTGCCATACCCAAAAAGTTCTTTGCTCGTTTCGCGGTCAAATTGCAGCCGCGGTCGCCAACCGGAAAGTTGGATGGCCCGCAGCGAGGACCAGATCAAACCGCAAAATTCGCCGATCACCAGGCTCCAGACGCCGTAGCCGAGCGTCGCAAAAATCAACGCGCCGGCCAGTTGCACCGTGCGATCGATCGCTAACACCTGCGAATACGCCTTGAAATTCATGTCGCGTTGCAGCATCGTCACCGGCGAAGTCGAGAAACATTCCAGCACGATATAAAAGCTGAACACCGGCAGGAAAGTTTTTAAGATCGGCTCTTTAAAAAAGCTTGCAATATACGGCGTACAAAGCAGAACGATCACCCACAAAACTGTTTTAAAAGTAAGGTCGAGCACAAATAACGTATTCACGTGCTCCGGCCGCACTTCTTTGTTGCGTTGAATCAACCCCATATTGAAACCAAATTCGCCAAATTTTGTCGCGAACCCAATCACCAGCCAGCCATATTGGAGAATGCCGAAATCGGTTGGATCGAGCAGGCGCGCCAAAAAAATGCTGCCGGCCATTTGCGTAAATGTATTGCCCATTCTGGCAATGACTGTATAAAAGACCCCCGCTTTGGCCAGTTTGCCAACGTTTTTATTTTTTGAATCTGACGCATCTTGCTCAGCACCAGCTACAACAGTTGCATCATCTTTGTGCAGTTCTTCAGTTTTGGCGTTGAGCATATTTTTCAATTTGGGTCAGAATCTGTTCGAGGTAGTTTTGTTCAAAATCAGCAACGGTTTTCTCCACGCTCACACTCGTATCCAAAATTTTTAAGGCATACGGTTCGCGAAAATCGGCGTAAGCCTGGCGCACGGCGGTGAGTTGCGCCACCGACAATTGCGGTTTGCGCCGGTGAATCACTTCCGGCGGTGCGTCAAGCAACAACGTCATATGCGGCTGCGGATAGATGCGGCATAACCAGTGACGAATGTTCCAATGATAATCCATGGGCCGGCTTTTGTAACCAACCAGCAAATCATAAATATACCGATCAGCCAAAACGATACGGCCTTGCCGCAGCTTGGGCAAAACCAATTTACAATACCTAAACCACAATTCGACGGCGACGGCGAAGTAATAAAGCCAGGCTTTCAAATTCTGTCGCCACAAATTTAAACCTTGCGGGGTTAGGCGCTGGCTGGCTTTGCCGGAATAAAATGCTTTATCCTCGACGCGATACGGCGTAAGGTGTAAAGAACTCAGAAGTTTTTGCAGTGGCAAAAGGCTTTGCCCCCACGGGCCAAGGTAAACCGTGTCTGTCGTTAACGCCGCCGCCCGTAGTCTTTCTCGTAGCGTCCGCAGCAGCGTGCTTTTGCCACAACCATCTGGTCCGAGCAAAACAATGAGAACGCCTCGACGTGTGCCCAACCATTTTTGCAGCGCCATTTTAGTCGTTAGCTTCCAACGTCGCCAAAGATTCGCCGGCTGCCGTCGATAAAGCTGACGGTGGCTTAACTTGCTCAATCGGCGCGCCAACCTTGCGTCGCGTTGTATGAGGTCAAAATCATTTTTCACGCGAGACACAATCTCATGTAGGCCAAAAGCTGTCGCGTGTTTAGTCAGATACGCTTCATCCAAACTCTGCGCCAACAAATGGGACAATTGTTGACGGTGCTTCGCCTGAATCTCGCCTTTACCGAGAAGATTATGAAACAACAGCGTTAATAAAAGATCTTCTCGTCCAGGGAAAAAATAACCCTCTTTAGCTTGTCGTCTTGATAACACCTGCTTCGCATCAAGATATTCAACTCCGCGCACCACCAACCGTTGATGCACATCCAGCAGCAATGGATTTTCTTCAGCCCGCCAGCGCAAGAGCAATAACTTTCCGGGATTGAGGCTGCCGTTGCGAATCAACCGGAATTCGTATTGCCGGCAAAGCGCGAGAAACTCCGGTGTCTTCGTTTCATCAATCAACAGGTCCAGGTCATGAATCCCGGGCGCGTCCGGATGATCACGCAACAGCACGTAGGGTATTGCCTGCGCCGTCAGTTCCTGCAACATTTTGGCAAAGATGGTCATTCTATACTCTTGCTCGCACGGTTACTCCTTTTCGCGCTCTGAATTTATTAAAAAGAAGTACGAACACGAGCTTGAATCCGTGAACGAGAGAAAAAGCATTTTAGCGCTTTAAAATGGTAGCGTTAAAAAAATCCAGCATCTCATAAAGATGGCGCTGCATAAAAGCGGTGTCCAGATATTTCGGTGAATCCAAATAAATTTGCAAACGTTGCACCCAGTAATAAACCGCCACCGCCGGCAACAGCTTTCGATCGTAACCGAATTTATCCAGAGCCTGATTGAGATAGGGCCAATGTAACGCTGAGGGCGCGGCCTGAATCAAACGCATGGCAATCCGGGCCGGGGCCTCGCGGAATGAGCCGGGATCCCGGCGCACAAAAAAATGCAAAACATCCAATGCCGGAATCGATTCACGCGCGGCAATGTCCCAGTCGATGATGCCGCTTAATTCAAAACTCTGGTGGTGCGCGAGAATATTCTTCGTGGAAAAATCGCCGTGCACTAACCCGAAAAACAAACGTTGTCCGCCAAACTGGGCGATAAAAAAATCTTCCAGGCGGCGCCAGGTGATTTCGTATTGGGGCGGGGTTTCCGCCCATTGCACAAGCCGCTGTAGCGGTTGCCGGAAAATCTGGTCAAACTTGCGTTCATCCACCTCCGCAGTCGTACCGCAGCAGGCTTGGACACCCTGCCAAAAAGCAAATAACGTGTCACAAACTTTGCGGAAAACTTCGTTGGGTACATTCAATCGACTCAACGGTGCGCCCTTGATGCGGCTCTCGAGAAAATAAGGTTGGCCCTCAAACTCGCCCTGCGCCAAAATTTGTGGAAATGCCCGTTGCACGGTTTGCGCAAAAGGAAACGGCGTCATATCGAATTGGCGCAATGCTTTATTACGGTACAGATGCCGCAGCATGGTGTTTTGTTTGCGCAAGCGCGCGGCGGCGAAGGGAATCAACGGCAGTTTAATGAACACACTTTGTTCGCCCCGCTGCCTTTTCCAGCGCGCGTCAATTTGCACCTTGCCTCCAGCCAGCACGCGATAATGATTCAATTGAAATGAAGAACCGGATTCACGCCCGGTCAATTCACTTAATAATCGCGATAAAAATGGCGGCGCTGGCGCTGCGCTAAAATGCGCTAACGCATGATAGGTCTCAAAAAGTTTTTTTTGTTCAAGAATGCGCAAACGCTGATTCGGTTCACGCATTTTTGCTGGTGACACGGGCAAGGGTGCAATCTGTGCCGGCGCCGACCAATGTGGAACGATGCCGAAATGATTCATCTGCCGCAGCGGGGCTAGACCATTCGCGCGCGCCGTTATTTTCGTCGTTAAAATTTCCAGAAGCGATTGATGCGGAATGGGTTCGGCCAATTGCAGCAGCCGCACCGCCTTTGGCATGGTTTCGTATTCCGGTGATTTCAAACGCCGTATAATTCGGCGTAACCGATTCATCGGGTCGCGCCAATTAGGCTTATAACAATGGGTCAGCCACAATTCCCCCTCCGGATGCAAATGCGTGAGAGCCTGCATCAACCATTCATCTTCATGCCGTGATTCAACAGCTTGGCGCGTCGGCACCCAGAGCAGCAAACCGTAAGATCCGGCGATTTCCTGCGCATGACGGCAAATGCGATAATTTGATAGTTTCTTAAATTGCGCCACTTCATTAAACAAATCTATTTCGGCTGGATTGAAGCCCCAAATATCAACACGCGGCAGGTGGCGCGCAAAAGCCAGCGGCACACTACTAAAGCCATGCAACACCACCAGCACCGGCAGGTCCGCACGCAACGCGGTAAGAAATTTCCATGCTGCCGGCAGCTCATAAATACAATCGTTGAGCAGCGCGCTGGCCTGATGGCGCGAAAGCCCGTGATAGAGCTCATGAAATTGCTGGCCGATACCGGCAGTATGATTCGGGGCGTTCATTTAAATTCTACCTCACCTCGGATAACTCTAAAAGCCGGCGCAATTCTTTTTCTTTTTCAAACCAGGTGGCGTGCCGTTGGGCGCGCTGTTGTTGAATGGCAGATTTAAACTGCGGCCAATGCAAGCGCAATTGTTGAACGGCTTGCACAATGCTTTGCGGCGAATTGTCAACAAACAAACCGCCATTGGCAAAGGTTTTGCGTAAAATCGGCCAATCAGAAGTTATAATTGGCGTGCCGAGCGCCATGGCTTCGTAAGCGCCGCGCTGCATCGTGTGATCGCGCGTCGTCAACACCATCACGGCGTGCGAGGCTTTGAGCAAACCCGCATAATGTGGCACGGAAAGAAAGTCCGTAAAGGTGACGTTTTCCGGTTTGCGCTCTAACAATCCGGACGGCGCATCCTTTAGTTTTCCGGTGCAGAAAAAATTGACTTCCGGCAAATCTGCTGCCGCTCGCAAAATATTATCCAGCGGTTCATCGGGATTAAAACTACAAACCGCGGTAATGGCAAAAAAACCGTTGGGGTGTGTTCCATTTTTCGCCCCGCCGTTTTGTTGAAAAAATGGCGGGGCTTCAATCTGCGCAAATTGTACCGGTAAATCACCGATCACACAATTTCTTTCTGCTGGCACACCCCAGGTCTGTTGCCACTGGCGTAATTTTTCATTCGTTACAATATTACACGCGGCCCGTTTTTCCAGCCAACCATGCAAAAAGCTCATACGCTGCCAGCGTTTCATGGTGAAACCAGCGGTATGATTATCGGTCGCAAAGCGGCCACCGGTGATTTTACAGTAAACATAGACCGGCAATACTGCAAAAATCGGCGGCACCATGACCAAAACCACGTCAGGTTTTTCACGCCACAACAACTTTAGCGTTTGCCATATTTGAATAACATATTTCAACGCGATCGTGGCGGGACGACTACCGAGCCACCCGGCATAAATCATGTACGATTTGCCGCCCAGCAAACGCGCCAAATGATCGCTGCGGCTGCAGTTTTCCGCCCACGAGATAAATATGATTTTTTGCGTATTTTTTTTCAAAAGTGTTCATCTCGATTCTCTGCAGTCCATTGCGAAGCTAAAATTTTGTGCGTAAAAAATTATACGCTTGTCCTCACGGTTTGCCGGCTAAGGCTTTGTCATGGTTAACCGGTTTTGCCAAACTGTTGGTAACAGGTAGCGGCATTGAAACATGCTCATGATATGCCTGACGTTCGCGTTGAATATTTTGCGCGTCCGGTCCCGCATAATTAAATGCTATGTGTGGAACACTCGCTTTATAGCGTTCATACAGCGCGGCGGCTTGTTGAGCCTTCTTTTCTTCGCCGAGTTTCTGATAAACTTGTTGCAAATAATAATAAGCTTCGACATTCTCGGGATCGAGGCTCAACACTTTTTCAAAATCACTGCGGGCGCGTTCAAAATCTTGCAGCGCTAAATAGAGTTGGCCGCGTTCGAGCTTGGCGACGCGATCACGGGGAAATTTGCTCGTCACCTTCTTAAAATGCTTCAAAGCTTCAGTATAATTTCCCTGCGCTTTCAATGTCACGCCATAATAATAATACCATTTGAACGGAACGGCACCCGTTTTCATTGCTGTTTCAAGCGCCTCTTGGGCACCGGTCACATTGCCTTCGCCCAAACGGACGATGCCAACATTAACCCATGCTTCAGCAAGTTTGCCATACTTGGCCTTTTCGGCAGGTTCCGTCGATTCGACGCCCTTTATTACATTTTGGACAACTTGCAAAAAGGCCGCCTCGGCATTTTTAAAATCATTCTGTGTCAGCAATCCCCAACCGTAATCACCCCAGCGTTCATTGAGGCTTGTCTCGTGGTCAAACTTCGGTGCTGCAAATGCTGTATCCACCGCAACGGACAGCGTTACTTCGTGGCGCGCCATTTCCACTATCGGAAACTCCGGCGGAGAGGCTTCAGCAAAAACCCACCGGGTGAAAGCCCAGCTAAATTTGCGATAATTCAATTTGGCGACAACATGAATTTCATCACCGCTGTCGGCAGGAATCTTGAGACGATAGCGCACCACTTCCGCGCCGCCGGGCGGCAGAAGATTAACGCTCGCTGCTGCTCGTGCCGCCCACGAATTACTTTTAGCGAGTGGTTGACCCGACCCATCGATGAGATAAGAACGATAAAAATGCGCACTCGAATCTACCGGCCCCTTGCCGGCGTCGGCGACAGCGCCGCTCCAAAAAATAATTCGTCCGCGATTATCAAAAGCTTGCAATTCCAACCAGGCTTCGCTCATTTCAACTTTTCCGGTCGGAAAAAAATGTCCAACACTGTGCGAACGTACAACCACATCAAGGCGGATTTCTTCACCACGTTTAACTACGGCCTTGTTTTGCACCAGCGGTGCTATCACCTTCGCGAGTGGCACTGTCGCCGATTTAGCGCCGATCATAAAGCTATGTTCGTCACCAAGCGCAGATAATGTTGCTGGAAAAGTTTTCGATTGGGTGTTGGTGGAATCGTGGCGTAGCCTTTCTGCAGAAAAAGCATGCATCGGCTTGCCGAGTGCAAAAATTTCCACAGAAACCTGCCGATCCCGCAGAAATGCTGTTGTCGCCTCAAGTTGCGCATTGTCCTGATTGATGGTTGGCAAAGCCGTATTTGCGCCAAGAAAACGGTGGCTCCGAACTTTATCGCCGTTTTTTAACGCCACGGTTGGCATGTGGCAATCGACACACTTTTTTCCTTCCGGCGCTGCAATATAGCCGCGGTTGCGCCCGCTGGAAAAAGGGCCCGTCTGCCACGGATCATAATCATTAAAGCTGCGCATCCAGCGGAATTGATTTACCGGTTGATCGAGATGGGCTTTATGACAGGTGGAGCAAAATTTCGCGCCATCGTCACGATGAAACGGTTTCATCATGCTGCGGCGATGCGGTTCCGGATCAGCGCGCAAAAGAAAATCGTATACGACTTGCAATATTTTATTTTCACTGGCTGCCCACTCGTGCAAGGGCGTTTCCTCGATCACATAATCCGCCTGGCCGGCCGTGCTGCGCACACGCACGATGGAATGACAAGCAACACAGGTGACGCCGCTATGCGCCTCCGAGGTTTTATTCAACTCCGGCAACGGTTGCAAACTTTTCCCGCTCACCAGCAACGCGGGAGCATGGCAACCGGCGCACCATTTCGCGGGATGATTGGGTGTCAAAAAATTGTTGGTATCAGCATCCGCCGAGAATTTATTTTCCAGCAATTGCGTAACCGATCGGTGGTACCAGGGATTATTAAAAGCCGAGTATCGATGGGCTGAACTCTGCCACTGCTGCACCACTTCCGGATGACAACCCGTACGGCCGCAACTGTTGGAAGACAAAAAAGGTTTTGCCGAAATATATTTTTGTGTCGGCGTCGAAACTGCGGACGGCGCAAACGGGCTGTTCGCGCCCCATTCTGTTGGTTTTTTTAAACTATTGGGCGGCAATACGGAATTGGTAATCAGCGCCCGCTCACGCGGTAAAAAAAAATTATACATCCCTACACTCAGCGGCAAGAGCAGCGCGATAATAAACACCACCCATGCCACCCGGCCGGCAATATCGTACGAGTTTTTAACACTAATTTTATGGGCTACGCTTCGAATCGACTTTTGAAAAAATGCCGCGCCGATGAAACCGGCCGCAATATGAAAATACAAAACCCAGCGATGAGCATGGGTGGCATTCGCGACGACCAAATACAAGCCAGTAAGAACGCACGGCGATAGGCTCCAGTACCCTAAACGCCCCATATAAACTGCCAACTCACTACCACGTGGCGCTTCGTGGGCCAAAAACCGCCGAACAAAAACAAAAAAAGGGATGATTAACGCCACACCCAACACAATGTGCAACAGCACATTAAGCATATAGAATAACGTCGGCTCGGCAAAAGCAGCAAGATAGCCGCTGTTGAGAGTGAGAATAACAAAAGCGATGAAAACCCACTTCATCGCTTGATGACGTTGAGCGCGCATTAAAGCATTCCCAAAAATTATTTAACGCAATGGCCGCAGAAGCGTCTCGACTGGCGCGGAGAACATAACGCCGCTGGAGGAAAAATTCATTTAAGCCCGGTTGATTTTTTCCGATTCACCAAGAAGTCATCCAGGTAATCCATCACTTCAGTCGCCGGCCGCGCCTGATGCTCTAATTGCGCCGCGGCTTTGAGGGCCGCGCGCGGAGACGGCGCCGGGCGAGGTATGGCAGGCCGCGCTGGAGGTGCGGGTAGGCTGGGCCGGTTGTTCAAATCAATGTTGACCACTTCGCCATCAATAAACGAATCAGCCAAACGCTGCAATCGTTCCTGATGCCGGCGGGCTTCGATGAGCGCGTCGTCATCGTCATTTACCAAGCTATCAAAAATAGCCGGAATCTCCGTAAACGCATTGATGAGTTTCTTGCTCATGTTGATTTCACCGTCCAGCACGCGTTCGCAAATTTCTTCGATGGTGGCGGCGTAGGTGGCAACGACGTCAAACACAAAACGTTTCGCCAGATTATTCACGGCAATGGTAGCGTGTTTAATGCGCTGCAAAGTTTCCTGCCGCGTGGGGTCGGTGTAGAGCCGGCCGAGCGATTCACGAATGATTTGCAGATGAATTTGACATTGCTCGGCAAACATCTTGCTGGGAACACCCGTTCGGCTTGCCGCTGGAGCGCTGGCCGGGGTGGTGCGCTCGAATCTTTCGTGACGATCAACGACCGCCGGCAACTTCGTGCCGTTTATTTCGGCTCCGGTGGTTATTGGCGATGAGGTAAAATAATCCTCGTGTTCGTTATAAACCGCACGTTCGGTGTTTTGCCGCTCGTTCGTTGGGGCGGCAGTTTTGGGTGGCACGAAGCCTTCGTTTTTAACTTCCTCTCGTGGCGCTGGCTTCTCAACATTCGTTGCCGCTGCCTTCCGCTTGGGATTGTGTTCCGGCGGCACCGTTTCATTGGAATAAACTGTCGGTGTCACCCGCTCCCGAACGCCCGGCCGTTCACCGGCATCAACGCGTTGCGCTACCGGCTTTTCAATCCTAACACTTTCACGTTGTGGTTGGCGCGGTTTTTCCAAAATAACTTCACGTATTGGCGTCGGAGGAGGCTGAGGTTTTTCTGTATCTTCACCGTTGCGCGAGGCTGAGGGCAGCACGACGACTTCAGTTTCATCATCATCATTGACTTCACGTTTAGCTGCGGAGTCAGTCGCTGGCGTTGTTTCCGCAGCCGCAATTTTAATCTCAACTTCTTCTTTTGACAGGCCAGACGGCCGCGTTAATACTCGCTTTTTTCGCGCCGGAGCTAATGAGGCCTGAAATAATTGCACGGGGGTTTCTTGAGGCTCCGGCCTTACCACTGCCTCGCGGTGCTCTTGCAAGTTCGTGACGATGAGCATCACTCGAATGGCTTTACCGAGATTCGGATCGATGCGAGCGCCCCAAATGATTTTCGCCGACGGATCGAGTTTGGCCGCGACGATTTTCATCACCATTTTGGCATCTTTGAGCGGCATCTGCGCCCCGCCGGTAATGTTGATCAACGCATTTTTTGCGCCGGTAATATCAACCTCGAGCAATTTATTCTGCATCGCAATCTCAACCGCGGCCTGTGCATTCTCGGCGCCCTCGCTTTCGCCAATACCGATCATCGCGGTGCCGCCGTTTTGCATGATGGCGCGCACATCGGCAAAATCAAGATTGACCAGGCCCTTTTCCGTGATCAACTCGGTAATGCCCTTTACCGCATTCACTAAAATTTCGTCTGCCACTTTAAACGCCATACCCAGCGGCATATCGGGAACGACTTCGAGCAAGCGGTCATTTTGAATAACGATCACGGTGTCGGAATTTTGCCGCAATCGTTCAAGGCCAATCCGCGCATTTTCCCAGCGGCCCACGCCTTCCTCAGTAAAAGGCAAGGTCACAATGGAAATTGTCAACGCGCCGACTTTCTTCGCAATTTCGGCCACAATCGGCGCCGAGCCGGTGCCCGTGCCGCCGCCTAAACCACAGGTGACAAACACCAGATCAGAACCCACCAGCGCCTCTTCAATTTCTTGCTGACTTTCACGCGCCGAGTCTTCGCCGATTTGTGGGTTGCTGCCAGCGCCGAGACCTTTGGTGATGTTCTGCCCAATTAAAATCTTGTCGTCGGCTGCGGCCGCGAGCAAATCCTGGGCATCCGTATTAATCGCCAGCGTCGTGATGCTGTTGACGCCCGCCTCCATCAGCCGCGAAATGGTATTGTTACCGCCACCACCGCAACCGACCACACGAATGCGTGTTTGATGAGAACGCAACACGGCTTCCAGCGCTTTATTTTTGTCGGTCGCGACGCGTTGAGAATTTTTTTCGTTCGTTGACAAGGTGACTTTCCCTTCTGCGACACGCTCTGAATCGCCCTCAGAAGAAAATTTCCGGTTCCCGGAGTTCAGAGTTATTTTAGAATATCGGTCGTAATAGTATCGGTTAATTGTTCAATTCGCAAACCGGCCGATTGTGGCAAACGTTCGCCGATCTCCGGCGATAGTACCGCATCGGTATAAAAATACCACCGCAAAGCGGATAGCTTTGCCGAATTATTTTTTGTTACGCGGAGAAGCAGCGCTGCCGGACCGACGGCCACAGTAACGCTTTCCTCTATAAATACTTTTTCTAAATTCTCCCAATCCATCGTTTCGGCAACGACCACCGTGGCGCCAGCAGCAATAGCGGCGATCAAGCAGCGGCCCAAATTATTCTGCTCCGTCAGCGGCGCCAGACAAATCAAGCGATCATTCGGCGCCAGCTCTGTCTGTGCGATCATCGTTTGCGCTTCGTGGATCAGCTCATCATGCGTGCTTTGACTGAATTCGAGATTCGCCTGGAAATGAATGACGGCTAAATTCTCCGTGGCAGTCTCGCGCAAATTTAAAGAGGCACGGCCGTTGAGAGCAGCGCGTTCTTCAACTCGCGTTATTTTACGAGGTTCGGACAACGTACGGCGACCGTGCGTCTTCGGGTCAAGCGTAACGATGTTGTCATCTTCAAAAACAGCTACGGTAAACGGTGAACGAGCAGTGTCGGCGTCAGGGGCTTGTGCTAACACTTGGTCTAGCCGCATTTTGTTTTCCGGCGTCGTCACGATGACGCTGACTTTGGCCAGCGTGAGTTGCGAACGCAATTCCGCGTCGTCACTGGTGATTTCCAATGGAACGGCAACACCGCCGGCACGCCACAAGCCAAACAAACTGATCACCAGCTTCGGCGAGTTCTCCATCAACAGCGCGACGCGTTGGCCGGTTTGTAAATTGATCGTCTGAAAATAACCCGACATCCATTCAACATAAAGCTGCAATTCGAAGAAGGAAATTCGCCGATCCTGATATACCAGCGCAATCGCCTCCGAACGCAGCCTGGCGGCTCTGTCAAATAACTGATGCAGCAGCACATCAGTTTCATTTAAAGAGTTTTCAATCATGCACAACTTTCTTATTGAGGTGATTGGGGTAAAACGTCGTCAGGTCCGAATGTTTTAAGGCGCTGCTTGAGTAAGTAAAGCAATTTCTTCTTCCAAGGTGTCTCGTATTTCCGTTCCACGGCGTATGAACGGTGTTTGCTCGTCGAACCCATTGCGGGAGCACGCCGCGCGCACTTTTTCAACAAAATCGGTGACGTTACCATCCTGATAAGTCATAACGCCTGGCGGTCGCGAGCCGTTTTCGCTCGCCACCACATGCGTTCCCAAAGCTAAAGCTTCGAGCACACTCGAAGCAACTCCGTCGACCACCGGTGTGCGAATATATACTTTCGAAGCGGCCAACGTCGCTAAAAAATCGCCATGGTCCAAATCACTCGCGACCAGGCTGTTTGCCGCTAAACCGTGGGCGCGCAACAATTCATTCAGCTTTGGCGTTTCCTGAAACGCCCCCATAAAAATCAAACCCAGATTCGTAAATTGTGATAATACTTTCCCCAACCCTTGCAGCAAAAAATCAATATTGAAATCCGGTCGCAGATAAACATAAGTGCTGACCACTGGTTGATGCGTTGCCACAAATTTTTTAATGGCCGCCGGCAATTCGTTTTTGTCTTCCAGATATTGCGGACAAAAAGCCGGAATCGGAATGATCTTTTCCGGCCGAATGCCGTATTCGCTGATGCGTGCCTTTACTGCCTCGTTGTTGCAAACAATCTTTTTCGCCAGAAGAAAAATCAACCGAAATGGCAGATCGATCCAAAGTTTTCCTTGCCGGGGAAAATAATCTTGCACTGCGCCCGCATGAAAGGTTAACACGATCCGCCGGCCAAAGAACAAACTGCAAATTTCTGCCACCAGCGCGAGAATCGGGCTTTTCGTCGACTTTCCATTGAGGTGCATGTGCACGAGAAATCTTCGCGCACAAAATTTTACAACCTTTCGGGTGTAATCAAAACCGTTATATACTGGAACAAATTCTTCACTGTTTTGCCGGCGGTTTTTGTTGGTGTTGAGCACCACGCAAGTGTGTCCGGCGCGCTCCAGATAACGTTTCAACATTTTTATGCGCACTGACCAGCCGGTGCCCGGGGGCGGATACGGCCCGATTTGCAAAATGCGTTTGGGACGTTGCGCCACGTCAGCCATTCAAATCAATCGAAGAAATTTTAGCATCAACCGCCAGTTCCGAAGCCAACAGCTTCTTGCCTTGCAACACAAGCTGCGAACCTTTGACAATCGTTGCAAAAGCGAGATGCGAATCCAATTCCGAACGAATATAGGTCATTCGGGCATCGGTACGAATATCGTTGATCTCTTGCAAGCGACCGGTAAAATTAAACACCAGGCGATCTTCCCACCGCTTTGTTTTCAGGCTGAGAAAAAACGGCGTTTCACTTTCGGTGCTGTGACAGCCGCTTTGCTGAATTTCAATCTCCGGCGCCTGTGCTTCAAACGGCAGAATGAGCGTGGAAAAATACATCGGCAATACCCCGGAAAGCCGAGAGCATAAAACTTGCGCCGGCGCTTTTTCGCCGTACCCGGGCGCGAACCAGCCCTGCGCCGGTTGCTCGCCGCCCTCATGCAATTCCAGCGCCGACTCGCGCAAGCCAATTTCTTGCAACAAAATATTTTTGTGGTCGCGGCGCTGCGTCATAATTCTGCGCCCGTTAAGTTGCGCCGCGACGCCGGGGGCAAAATGAAACCACCGCTCAACTTGATGCTCACCGAGGCCAAACAAGGCGTCAAAAATCAACCAGTATTCACCTTTACGCCAAAACACGCCGCGGCGATGCCGGAGGTTCGCGCCGAAACCGGTGTAACAACCTTCAATGAACGCAAAATCGGCCTGGCAATTATAAAAGGATTGTTCAACTGTTGGCACATAATTGTAGCCCAAACGGCCGACAAGATTACTCGGCCCGCGGCCGTCAACAGTAATGGCATTATGCGCCGAAGCGCCACGGAAGTAATTCTGCCAATTTAAATCGCCGTTGTACGTTAACATGCCGGAATCAATCAACATCGGCACGCCATAGGCATGCAACGAGAAACTTAGAAAATCCGCATGACCATGCGCCACGGAAACATTCTCGTCGCGGAACAAACCGTCGCTTTGCTGCCCGCAATCAAAAATGATGTAATGATCATCGCGATTCCAGCCGCTGCGAAAAATTGCGTAGCCGCTATCGCGAAACAATTTGCTCCGATCTTTGGGCGCATTGCTGTTGAGTAGAGAAAATTTCTGATGGCTCTCCGGTCCCAATAACCACAGGTTGCTTTCGGAAAACTCCCCGGCCATTTTTTTCATGTCGCTGCGCTGAAACAACACCGCGCCGGTGGCGAGCAACTCCCGAAAATCCCATAACTGCTGATTGCCGAAATAAACTGATCGCGCATTATCATGATCGCCGATCATCGGATGCCGGCCATCGGGCTGCGTGCTAAACAGCGAAAACTCCAGGGCCCGTTCGAGGCGATTGCGCATCTCTGCCGATACCGCCAGGCCGTTGCGTTCCGCAAGAATAATCGCCGTCAGATAGAAGCCCAGGGTAAAGTGATGGTATGAAATGGCCTGCTCCACACACATGCCGTCACGATGAAATTGCTTGACCACTTCGTTATTGAGAATCGTCCAGCCCTTTTTGCGCCAGCGTTCGGCTTCGTGAAATTCCGGGAATAACGAACCAAGCATAAACAGCGCCGAGGCCTCGCCGATTAAATGATTGTACGGGCTGACATAAAACGAAAGATTGCGGCTGATAAAACGGCCATGCAATTGCAAGGCGCGCAGAATCAGGGCATTGGCGTGCGCATCGAGGGCGCCGGCTTCCAAGCAGAAGAAATAGGCCCACATCCACGCACCGGCGCGCAATGCAGCTTCCAGCGCGCTCGTCCAGTTGATCCCGTAAAGATACTGATTATTTTCAATCCAACTCACACACTGGCGAACAAATTCAGCGGCATATTTTTCATCTTGCGTCAGCCAATATGCCTTGCCCAACACAATGAAATGCTGATGCCGATTTAATTCCCATACATATTTGACGTCGCCGGGGATGGCATTATTTTTAGCCTCGCCACCGCTGGTGCGTTGGCCGTAATATTTCATCTCGGTATAGAATCGATTCGGCCAGCGCTTGCGGGAAAGCGGATCTTCCTGCCACTCGATGGTTTCTGCGCATTTAATCGTGCTACCGAAAAATGAAAACTCATGTTCCAGAATTCGCTCCGCCTGCGTCAGGGTTTGCGACACCATATCGGCAAGATAACGGTCAGCAATCTGCAACATTGCCGGCCGTTGTTGCGGGTTAAAAAAGAATTGCGCCGAATGCCCGTTCGCTGGCGCGCTCTGCCAGCGTTTCCGCAGGTGTTGCAAAAGAAACTCTTCCGCTTCCGGCCAGCGTGCACCGGCTACGGCATCTTCATACGGTCCCGCGAAGTCCGTCGCTAATTGAAAAAGCGGCAAGAAATGTTCTGGCCCGAAGGGATTTTTCTTCGCCTGCTCCGAAAGCTTCATCACTTTTTTTGCGCCCAGCGATTTCAACCGATGACTGACTTCATCAACGGACATCGTAGTGAGTTTTTTAAGATTCATACTTTTGTTTAACGTTACGCCTGCCCTGCCTCGCTTTGCTCTCTTCATCAGGAGGCGAAGCGACGTAGGCGTTCCCGAAGGCTTGCAGAAAGATTAATCAAATTTTGCCGCAAGAACTACACGTTACAAAATTGTTGCAAGCAGCGGTTATACCGCTGAAACACGTGCCGATTAAAAAGTTGTACTGGCCACGACGGGGTCTTTCCTTTTGCCAGCACTCGGCGGCGCATAATCGCGCTATAGTTGTTGACGATGTGCTTAATCCAAAATATTTTAAACAGTACATCATTATTTCCCGGCGGTGATTTACTATTTCCCATCGCTGCGCCATAACCGGCAACGAACGCACCCTGTAACTTTTGAACCGTAGCCGGCCGAAATACCGGCTTGTGCAAATAACCTTCCAACCGATGATAAAAATAAGTTAAATCATTATATACCGACCCCGCCTTGAACATGGTGAAATCGGCCACCGTGATTTTTTCAGCGGTGGCGAGCACGTTAAAAGGCGCATAGTCTCCATGTGTGCCGCACAAACCCAATTGCGGTAGCGGGATCGCTGCAATCGCATGTTCCAAAAAATTTATAATTTGTTGGCGATCCGTCGCGGAGAGCGGCGTTTCATCACTTTTAACCAAGCGCTGCAAACGCTCGTCAATGTATTCCAGCAATTCTGTCGGATCGAAGCGCGCCGTCTCTGCCGTGACTTTTTGCATCTTAGCCAGCGCCTGACCCGCGCGACGGCAATGCTTAGTCAATTGTTCCAATTTCTCCGCGGCTGGCCAAAACCTGCCTTCGCGATTTATTAACTCGGCCAACGTTACTCCAGAAGCTTCGGCGGTAATAATCGCCAACCATTGCGGAAAATAAGCCAGCGGCTTGATCACCGCAATCTCGGCCTCGTTTTGCAGCGCCGCTTGCAGGCGCCGGGCAGCATTAAACTCCGTGGCCAAGCGGGTCAAATACTTCTCCGGATTTTTTTCAAACTTTGCACCCGGCGTCAGAATCTTCACATACACAAATCGAGTGGCTGGCGCAACGAGTTGCAAGCGATAAACTTCGGAATATGGCCGCACCAAATGTCGAACAATGTGAAAATCTTTCGGCGGCGCTTCCGGCCAAATTTCATTTGCTTGCGCACGCAGTTGCGTGATGATTTGGGTGATGCTGCTGTTCATGCAACCTATTGCCGCCTGCTTACTTCCTGGTTTCCGCGCAACGCAGCAGTTCTTCGTGCAATTGCCGGGTCAATCGAACGCCGTCGTATTTTTGAAAAGCGCCGTCAACAGCAGGCGCAGCGATTCCACCTTGCCGAAATGCCGTTATCAATTGCAACAATGCCCGCTGAATGCCTGCTAAATCGTCCGGATCGACGACGATACCAAGATCGTGATTGCGTACGACATCCGCCGTGGCGCCGGCCGGCGTGAGTGCCAGAATTTGTTTACGCATCGCGATATACTCAAAAATTTTTCCTGGAATCGACACGCTGGTCCCCGGCTGCAAAATCAACAAAACATCGCTCGCAGCCTGATAGGCCAGCGCTTCGCGATGGGCGACCGGTGGAATAATTTTCAAAACCCGCTCCAGCGCCTCGGCATATTGAAAGCTTTGATACAACTCGGGCGCGATGCCACCGACAAAACACAACTCGATTTCCTCGGTTTTGATTTCACCACCGGCCAGCAACTTGCCGAGCGCTTCAAAAAAATGGCCGGGATCACGTTTACGGTACAACGAGCCGGTATGGGTAATGGTTAATTTATTATCTTTTTTAACCGCAACCGGCATATTGACAAAATCTTCAGGATCAAAACCGTTCGGAATGACGACAAATTTCTTCGCGGTCGTCGCGCCATAATGTTCGGCGAAATCGCGTGCTGCCCAATCGGTGTTCAAAATCACCCGATCTGCGATGCCGACAAATTTCGCTTCCAATTTTTCTGCAGCCCGACCGCGCAACGTGCCATTCATCAGTTCCGCTTTCCACGGTGCGCGCGCCCACGGATCGCGAAAATCTGCCACCCACGGCAGTCCGGTAAATTTCTTGATAAGATACGCAATCAAATGGCCGGTAAACGGCGGTGCTGTTGAATAAATCACATCAAAATGCTCGCGGTGATTGAGTTTCAGCGCGGTTGTGAGTGCGTACGGCAACCAGTTGACGTCCTTATCCGGTATAGTCATGGCGTCGGTTATTAAATCTTTGCTCCGTTGCCACAAACTGGGTGTTGTTTGCTTGTTACGGGACGCTGCCCGTTGGTGTTTGGTTGTTTGTAGTTGGTCACTGGCTGGTGGCCGCTTCTTGTGGCGGTTTTTTAGTTCCAAAAGTTTATCGAGTCCGCCGAAAATTTTTGTGGATTCGACTCGCACCGCTGCCGGAATTTTTTTAATCAACTCGCGATCAACTGGAGAATCGGCTGGATAATATTCCTCATTCGTCGTGAGCACGGTCATATCCCAGCCCAGCGGAGCCAGATAGCGGACGAAGCGCACCGTGCGATGCACACCGGCGCGCGCCAGCGGCGGAAAGATGTAAGCAATGACCAGAACTTTTCTCTGACGGTCAGACAATTTTCTTAAACCTCACCAACAAATCCCTTTATAATTTGGCGGCGCAGCGCTGTGATCGGAAAAAATGCGCACTAAATCGATCACGATTTGATCCGGACGGCGGCGTTCCAAAATCCCGGCAAACTCCGGGTCATTGTTGCCAATAACCAACACCTCGGCAAAGTCAATCACCTCGTTCAACGAGCGTTGCAAAAAGCAAGAGAGATGTGGAATTTCGCGGTCAATGTATTCTTTATTCGCACCAATCAAACGCGCCACCGAAACATCACGGTCATAAATTTTTAGCTCGAACCCTTTGCCAAGTAAAATCTCGGTCAATTTGACCAGCGGGCTTTCGCGCATATCGTCGGTGCCGGCTTTGAAGCTCAGTCCGAGGAGACCGACACGTTTTTTGCGTAGTGACGTGATCATATCGATGGCACGCTGCAGATGCAATTCATTGCTCGGTAAAATCGCCTGTAAGACCGGCAGTTGAATGTCATGAATTTTCGCTTCATACAAAATTGCGCGCAGATCTTTGGGGAGGCATGAGCCGCCAAACGAAAAACCTGGCTTGAGATAAGCTTTGGAAATGTTCAGCTTCGTATCGGTGGCAAAAATATCCATCACCTGATGGCTGTCGATGCCGAGCGTTTTGCAATATGTACCGATCTCATTAGCAAAAGCAATTTTGAGCGCATGAAAAGCATTGCTGGCGTATTTAACGATTTCCGCGGTTTCAATGCTGGTGAGATAAACCGGGGCAGCGATATCTTTATACAACTCCTGCGCCCGCTCGGCCGTCGCGGTGTCGCGTGCACCGATAACGGTAAACGGTGGCGCATAAAAATCCTTCACGGAAGTGCCTTCTCGTAAAAACTCCGGATTAAAACACAATCCAAAGCCACTACCCAGTTTCTTGCCGGATTCTTGTTCAAGCAAAGGAATGATCACGCGATTGACCGTGCCCGGTAAAACCGTGCTGCGCAACACAATGAGATGATAATCTTTTTTATAGCGTAAAACCTGCGCCAAGCTGCGACAGGCGCTGATCACACTATGCAAACTCAACGAGCCGTTGCCATTACTCGGCGTTCCCACACAAATTAGGCTGAGGTCGGTATTCAGAATCGCCTCATGCGTATCAGTGGTAGCATGCAAACGGCCGTTGCGCACATTCTCCATCACCATGTCGCCGATGGCTTCTTCAACAATCGGGCTCTTGCCGTCATTGAGCAGCGCTACTTTTTGCGAATTAATATCAACGCCGATGACTTCATGACCATCTCGCGCAAAACATGCCGAAGTTACCGTCCCAACATAGCCTAATCCCAAAATACTCAGTTTCATTGACGTCCTCGTTACAATGACAAATATTGGCAGAAAACCAAACCGCGCCGGCTTTGGGCCCCCTTCACAACGACTTCTGAGTTTTCAACTCAAAAGCGCAAGTCTTCTATCAAAAACGTTAACCAGCACTTCGAAACAATAGTCCAAAAACTACAGTCTTCTTACTGTAATCATTAAAATTTACCAACAAAACAGCGATTAGCGGAATTTTGAATTTAGAAAAGGAATTTGAATTTTAACGGCATGTAACAATTTTAGTGGCAGGCCCAAATGTTAAGAGAATTTACCCAATTCAATAGTGGCAATGGTTTCCCACAATTCCGGCACAGTACGAATACGACGCAGTTCGAGTAAATCACTGGAGGGGTCGACAAAACCATGCGCTGAGGTGACAGTCGATATATAACCACTCTCTGCCACCATCTGTTTGACGCGGTGGTTATAATAAGGATAAGGCCCACTGTTCGGAACCGAAAAATGCCGAATCGGAATCCCCAATTTTTTCTCAAGCGCGAGGCGGCAGGAAAAAATTTCATCGCGCGCCTCATCGGGATCGGCATTCGGCAAATTTAAATGCGTCATCGTATGGCCGCCGATCATCATGCCGTTTTCTAACATCCACCGAATTTGTTCCCAGGTGAGCATGATACGGTCAGCGGCAGCTTGGAAATTCTCAGTTGCCAGTTGTTGGCGCATTTGCTCACGCACACTTTCGCGTATTGAGCGGTTGTTGCTTTTAATAATCTTCACCACTTCGCGAATCGCGAGATTTTTTTGAGCGCTACTGTCGAGAGTCAATTCAAGTGGCCTACCCTGCACCTTCAAACGTAATTGCGAATTTTTAGATTGCAAAATCAGATAATTGGCTTCGAATAACCAAAACGGCTCAACACGATCAATGCAGTTTACCGTCAGATAAAAAATCCCCGAGGCATTGTAGCGCCGAAGAATTTCCGCGGCGAGAAAATTATCGGCATAGCCGTCATCAAACGTGAAGACCACGGCATTGCGTGGCGGCTGGTTTCCAGCGCGAATGGTGTCGATAACCTCATCCAGCGAGAGAATACGATAATGCCGCGAAAAATACCGCACATGTTTTTCAAAATCTTGCGGTGAAATACAAATGCCGGGACTGGCGTAGTCGCAGCGGTGCGGGTCAACAACGGCGTGATAACGCAGGATCGCCACACGACGATTGGGAAAGAGGAGCCGGATAAAGTTAAAAAAGCCGAGATGAAATAAAATAGTTTTTATTAGCCGATTGACTCTGTATTTCATGTTCATTGAATTGATTCAAACCTTGTCTTCCCGCACCGTATTCCACACGGCAAACTTTTCGCCGCGATAGTTACTGATAATTCCCAGCAGCGAGGCATAATTCACCAGACAAAAATAGTACGGCACGTAAAATAATTTTGAAATGGCCGGCCGCTGCGATTGTAACCAGCCGATAAACGCTAAAACATAAAACATTATTTGCAAAGCGAAGATAGTTTGATGGAGTTTGCCAATATTCAAAAGGAAAAAATTCGCGATAAAAGCTCCGACCATGAACACTGGAATTAGCCAGCGCAATAATTTATGCGAAACCACCTGCATTGTGTAAAACCCAAAACGAAATGGATTCAACACTTGCCGGACGCGCCAGAGGCCGCGCCAGGCGCGATTGACGATGCGAACTTTACGGTGAAATTCTTTTTCAAACGATTCGGCGCCGTATTCAAAGGAGAAAGCTTCCGCTTCATAAACGTTGCGATACCCCTGCGCCACAATTTGCAATGGATTGACAAAGTCGCTCAAATCCTCCGGTCGCATCGGGCGGAAAAGCGTTTTACGAATGGCATAAATGGCGCCATCGCCTCCCACCAGCGAACCAACTTGCGTTTCCATCTTTTTCAACGCCAGCTCGTACTGCCAGTAAAGATTTTCACTCGCGGTCGAATCCGCAGCGTTCTCCTCAACTTCATAACGCGATTCACCGGTAACGCATCCGACGGTTGGATCGGCAAAATTGCGTACAAGCTGCCGAACTGCCTGGCGATGATACATGGCGTTGGCGTCGGAAAAAATGACGATCTCTCCTTTTGCCTGCGGCACTGCGGTATTCAAGCCAACGGTTTTGCCGCTGCGTTTTTCCAGGCGTGATAGCCGCACGCCACGATTGGCATATTCGCGAACGATTTTGTCGGTGTCATCATCGGAAGAATCAGAAACGACAATCACCTCCAACTGCTCGTGGGGGTAATCAAGCGACAAGCTGTTTTCAATTTTTTTCCGAATGCTGCGGGCTTCGTTGTAGGCGCTAATAATTAAGGTCACCGGCGGTGTGATCAAACGGCGCTGGACGGGCTGGCCGTGGGTTAATCGCGTGAGCAGTAGCAAAACGAAAGGATAGCCGATATAAACCCACAGGACGAGGGTGACGCAAAACGTGAACAGGAGAATCATGGAATATTCCGAATAATCGCCGGCCCAATCAGGCGCGTCACCCAAAGCGGCAAGCGCTGCCAAA
>CAYZFF010000005.1:0-19356 GCA_964477305.1 uncultured Cytophagia bacterium | reverse complement strand
CGAATAATCGCCGGCCCAATCAGGCGCGTCACCCAAAGCGGCAAGCGCTGCCAAATCTTGATGGCTACTTGATATTTGGGGTTGGTGGGCGCCAACTCCGGCAACTCGCTGCCGTTTGCTAACCAGTATTGCCAATACAGCGGCACCGGTTGTGCGCCCCATTGCGCTTTGAATTTAAATGTGTTTTCGCCAGGCGTGCAACGGCCAAAGTCAAAACGCCGATAACCTTTTTTAATGGCAAATTCCAAAACCGACCAGTAAAGCAACATGTTTGCCGCAAGATGATTATACCGCCGCAAACTCGACGCCCACGGAATTTCCAGGGTGTCACGAAAGCCGAAAACAAAACCGGCGGCCACCGGTTGGTCGTGCAAGAGAATCGAGCAAATCCACGCCGATTCCGGAAAATTTTTCAAAATTTGCGCAAAAAAATTTTGCGAATAAACCGGCGTCCCAAGATCGCGCATGTTGATCGAGAAAACTTCGTAAAAATGCGCCAATTCCTCTTCACGGCCAATGCGAATGGACAGGCCTGCTTTTTGCGGTTTACGGATCTGGCTGCGCAGCTTGGGTTTAAACTCATTCCATAATTTCTCCGGATTCTCTGGCAGATCGAGCAACATTGAGACCTTGTGTTGTTTGGTGGGCACATTCTTCAACCGCGGCGCTTCATGACGCAACTCAACGTAAGCGGCGCGGCGGGTGGCGGCAAGTTCCCGCGCATAGTGAAACAGGCCATCGCGAGCCACGTCGTTCTCGGCAAGAATCCCTCCGTAGTTTAAAAACGGCACGGAAATTAAAAACGACCCAAACAAACGACTGCGCACATGCACCAGCGGCAAAACGCCATGCAACTCGCCGTTTTCCGAGGCCATCAAATAGATGCAAGTGTGCCCAAAACTTTCTTCAATCACTTTTTTCCACCCGGAAAGATGCGGCCCGCGTGCCGCCGGCTGGCGACGCACAAAATCATCCCACCATTGGGTTTCCGCTTCCAGCATTTTAATTGTCATGTGTCTAATCGTAGCCCGGCTTGCCAATCTACTGCTGTATTCGGCCAATTATTTTGGATCGGAATCGTTTGTAAAACCTCGTGCAAGGGGCCAAAAGCAAATTCATCCAATAAACGACGCAATTTCATTTCCATTAAACTTAGATTACCATAGTGGCGCAATTCTTTCAAGCGTCCAACTTTTATTCGCGGAATATCCGGCGCTAACTCCCACGGATGTAAATAAATAATCGCAGGCCGGCCTTCGCGATTAATGCGCCGAATGCTATTGCGAATAAACCAATACGGATATAATCGGAGATAACCGCCGCCAGCCATGGGAATGTTTTTGCTGCGCAGTTGAATCGTCGATAGCGGCACTTCAATGAGCTGCGGACGATCTTTTAAGTTAATATAAAATGGAAAACGCGGCGCATCCGGAATCCCATATAAATCGTGTTTAACCGGGAAAATACTGGAATCACAGGTGAGACCGAGGTCGGCCAATGCCTCCCACGCCCAGAGCGAAGCCCGGGTGATGGAATAGCTCGGAGCGCGAAAACTGCTGATTGGGGTCAGCGTTAAGCTCTGGAGAATGGCGAGCGAACGCTGTACGTCGGCAATAAATTCCTGCCGACTCTGCTCGTAAATGATTTGATGCGAGTAGGTGTGCGAACCGATCTCGTGTCCGTGCTCTTGAATGGCAATCACGATTTCCGGATACCGTTCGGCGACCCAACCAAGAATGAAAAAAGTGGCGCGGACATTCTTCTCGGCCAGAATTTTCAGGACCAGGCAGGTGTTGGCGACGACCGTACTTCTTAAATGATCCCAATCTTCGCGACGAATCTTTCGGCGGAACAGGGAGACATGAAACCACTCTTCGACATCGATCGTGAGTGCGTTTAAAACGCGCATAGAAGCAAAAGCAAAGATGTAAATCGCACCAAGAGAAGAAGAGCAAATTGCATTCGTAACTATTCGGCGAAGCGTCTTTTAAACAACGCTATAAATTCGCTCGCAAAATTGGCGGCACCCGCGCGGAATTTCCACAACACTGGGTTAACAAATTTCAGTGCGCGTTCCATTTTCGCAGGCGAAAACTTATTTTCGATTTCGGTACTTTAGCAAACAGTTACGTCTTCTTACGAATTTTCTAAAAACCACGCGACCGTGCGCTTCAAGCCGTCCCTGAAATTAACTGCGGGTGAAAAACCCAAAACCTTTTTCGCCCGTTCAATGGAAGCCAGCGAATGCTTCACATCGCCGGAGCGTTCGGCTTGATAAATCGGCCGGACCTCCTTGCCAATTATTTCGGCAATCAATTGCAGCAGCGTATTTAAAGAATAGCGATCACCGCAGGCAATATTCATAAACTGCCCCGGCGCTGCCGGCGCCGTACACGCGAGTAGATTCGCCTGCACGACATTTTCGATAAAAGTAAAATCGCGCGATTGCTCGCCGTCGCCGTATACGACTGGCGCTTCGCCCCTTTTGAGCGCTGTGATAAACCGCGGAATGACGGCAGCATATTGCGACAGCGGATCCTGTTTCGGCCCGAAAACATTGAAATAACGCAACGCCACTGTCGGCAAGCCGTAGACAGCGTGAAACGACATGGTATAACGTTCGCAGGCTAATTTTGAAACTGCATACGGCGAAATCGGGTTCGGCGACATGGCTTCTTCTTTTGGCAATTGCGGGGTGTTGCCATAAACCGAAGAAGATGAGGCCGTAACGAAACGCTTTACTCCCGCTTGCTTGGCGGCCCATAACATATTGAGCGTGCCGTTCACATTCACATCATTCGAGGTGATTGGATCTTGCACCGAACGCGGCACCGAACCCAACGCTGCCTGATGCAACACATAATCCACGCCAGCGACCGCGCGTGCTGCAACCTGCGGGTCGCGAATATCGCCTTCGATCAATTCAATCTTGTTTGCAAGATCAGCCAAATTCTGCTGCCGGCCAGTAGCGAAATTATCCAACACCCGCACGCGTTCGCCGCGTTCGAGCAGCGTCTGCACGATATTCGAGCCAATAAAGCCGCCACCACCGGTTACAAGATAATGAGCCATTTGCTCCCTCGGAAAATTTTGTTAAACCAAATCGGAGTGCAAAACCTCGTCGCCGCGAAACTTTACGACTCCAAGCCGTGAATTAAAGCTTACAATTTAAAAATTTTACCGGAGAAACCCAAATTTTATTTGGTTGACAAAACCTTACTTCTTTTTCTTTTTATCGCGCACGTAGTATTTGTAGCCGTAATACGATTGATCAAAATAATACGGCAGCACGGCTTTTTGATTATTGATAATCACCCCGAGAATATTGAATCCCGCGTTTCGCATCATATCGGCAGCGCGCTTGACCACTTCTTTGTGCGTCTCGCCGGCTTTAACCACCATTAGCGCGCCATCCATTTCGGGACTAAGAATTAGCGTGTCGGTAACCGGAATCACCGGCGGCGAGTCGACGATAATGGTATCAAAATAAAACTTGATCTCCGAAAATAAATCACGCAGGCGCGGCGAGTTAAACAGTTCGGTCGGATTGTCCACGATGCTGCCAGCGGTCAACAAACGCAAATTCTCAATGCTGGTGCGTTTGAAGCAGGTATCCAGCTTGCGGGCGCCCGTCAACACATCGGCCACGCCTTCTTCTTTCGGAAGGCCGAAGAGTTGATGGACGCGAGGGCGGCGCAAATCGCAATCGACCAGAATCGTTTTGGTGTTACGATACCGGGCGATTGTGCAAGCCAGCAGCGCCGACGTCGTGCTCTTCCCCTCGCTCATCATCGAACTGGTGACGAGAAAATTTTTCATATCGGCGGCGCCGTATAAATTTTTGAGCTTCGAATACAACCGGCGAAATTCATTGGCACCCGGCGATTCATCCGCATAATGCGCAAAGTAAGCCTCGTGGTGCACCGCTTTGGTTTGAATTGTATTCGTCTCAATTCGCGTCGGCTCGGAGGTATGGGCTTTTATCGTATTCACCTGCATCAAGTCAAACTCCCTGTGAATGTCGTATTATTTGAGAATCGCGTCGAAAAGAAGCTGAATGCCTTTGTGGTCATACTCCGCCAGCCGTTGGTTGCGTTTGGCGCGGTCAAAAGCCGGGTTGATTTGCTGCGCTTTTTCAAACTGCTGAATGGCTTGATTATTGATCAACTTGCTCATGATCACATAAGCCACGCCGAGATGGTTGTATAGATCGGCATAATTCGGATGCTTGTCAATAATGTCTTGCAATTGCCGAATATGGCGTGAAATCGCGGCGCGATTGAGTTTCTTGGTGTTATACAGCACTTGCAAATAAAAATCTACGACAAAACTCAAATCGGCTTGTCGCGGAATGCTGCGTTGACCTTGCAAAAAAGCGTCGTAAGCTTTCTCATAATCATTACGGCGTAAAAAGTCCTCGCCGCGTGTCATGTGTTCATTTTTGTAGTTGGGGTTGATCTTCGCCGCTTTTTCCAGATTCTCGATGATGCGTTGATAACTGTTGACCGACAAGTGAAAGTCTTCCTTGGTCAAGCCGTTCAGCACCAACGCCAGCGCGAGATTGAAACAGGCGTCAGCATAATACGGGTTGATGTCCAGCGCGCGCTGAAAACGCTCAACGGCCTTTTTGCATTTCTCTTTCTTTAAATAAGCTACGCCGAGGTTGTTGTGATAATCGGCGCGATCCGGTTTTATATTGATGGCCTGCTCTAAAACCGCAATCGCCTCGTCGTAGCGCCCCACCGCCGTATACCCCAGCCCGAGACTATGATAGAGTCCGGAGATGCGCGGATCGAGAATGATCGCTTCTTCAAATTCGTTAATCGCTTCTTCGGCCAGACCCTTCTTTAAAAAAGCCAGGCCCAACAAATTCTTGGTCTCCGCATTATCCGAATCCTTTAATTTTTCGGCAAGCTTGAAGAGCGTTTGGATCTCGGATTTTTTTTGCTCGTGAAATTCGCGCGTGCGCGTCAGCAAAATTTCATCGGTCAGCTTGGCGTCATAATCCAACTGGTGCGAGGCGATCAGCGTTCCATTGCGGAAAAAAGAGGAAATGATCTGGTTTTGATAATTACTGTTAGCGGTTTTAAGAAAATACTCGCCTTTTTTGGAACGAACGACATCATTGAAAACAAAATCGCCCATAGATGAAACCTGTTCAATAATTAAGTGAATCCCTTAGTTGACCGGTGATCGCATGGGAGACGATCACGCAAAACGTCCTTATTTCGCCAAACCGTTACGCCTCATACGCCGTCGCATCGGTAAGCCGGAACTCTGCTCCGGCGTATTCAAGTCGCTGCTGGCGCGTGCTCAGGTTCGCCTCGCGGAGATAACGATAAATCGTCGAGCGGCTGAGATAGACGGGCGGTTCCACACGTTCTTCTAAAAACTTGCAAATCATCGTCGGCCCAAAATGTGGATATGCAGCAATAATGCCCCGAATCATTTCCACCAGATCACCGCTCATCGGAATCTTGGGCGTTTCTTCCATCGTCGAAGCCACAGGCAACGTTTTTGCTTCCAAAATTAATTCGCGCGCTTCCGGCAACACCAAAACCTCATTAAGGCTTTCTGTCTCATCCGTTTGATGGGTAAGGCCTGCAGTATGCACGCCATCATTTGCGATGGCATCATTCTCGCCGGTATCGTCGACAATATTATCCGATACTTCTAAGTCTGACGCTATACTCATTTCATGCGGCGTAGCTTCATTCATTTCAAAATCCGGTGCTTCCAATACTTCATTGGCTGTAGCTACGGTTAAAGGTGCTTCTTCATCCTTTGGAGTATCCTCCGAAACTGGTGCCGGCGGCATTTCGGTTTCGTTCTCAAAATCATATACCGAAAATTCTTCGGTTGCAATTGGCCGGTCATCATACGCGGCAGCCGCGTCATCTATTTCATATTCTTCCGGCAGCGTATCAATTTCTTCGAGAATCCATGGATCACGAATGTCTTGGGTCTCAAAGTCGTCATCATGTTCTGGCCGCATACGCTGGTTAGTCGGATTCGGGTTCAGTTGGAAAGCAGCCGTAAAATTGTTGAACCGTGGTGCCTCCAGTGGTTCGTCTGTGCTCTCATTACTAAAATCTACTGCATCGTGATTAAAAGCAGGGAAAATCGGTTCATGGGACGGCTTTAAATCAGCAATGGGAATATAGGGCGCTTCAAAATTCACTTCTTCAGTATCGCCATCGTTTTCAGTCAGAGTTTCATCGGCAGAAAAAACAATCGTATTGAATTGCTGGGTCTCTTCCTCACGATTGGCAGGCGCCGGCAATGGGTTAGGTTTTTCGTCGTGAAATTCTTCAAACGTGCTAAACTCCTCTTCAGCTTCTTCGTAGCGACCATGCGCCTGCAAATGGCTCTCCAAATCCAAACTCAATTCCGAAAACGCTTCCGCTTCTTGCCAGGAAAACTTTCGTGGCCGCGGGTTGGTGACAACGCTTTCGGGCTTAAGCTGCGGCGCAAAGAATTCATTCTTTTCATAAGCTTTCTCGGCCCGCGGTTCATCGTCGAAAGTGTGCAAATTGGGTTCAGCCAATAAGCGCATCGAATTCGCTGCCGCAATCGGCTCTTCATGTTCGTCAAGTGCAGCGTCTGGCTCAGAAAAACCGAATTCAGCTTCGCCGCCGGCGTCATTTATATCATACTGGGGTTCTGCCGATTGAATTGGTTCGGCATACGTTTGATCTTCAGGTGGTATCATTGCCGGTGGCGGCAAAATTCTGGGAACATTGGCATATTCAATCGTTGCCGGTCCACTGGTCAGCAACCGTTCACGCCTTTCTCTACCGCTGCCCAGACGGCGACGCTCGCGATCTACCTCCAACGTATCATCCGCTTTAAAATTTTGCCGCGGCGTCCAATAATCCTCGCCATGCGTTACAATTGCTGTTGATCGCGGTTCAGGTATATAAACTTCGTCATTATTTCTATCATACTTTTCGCGGCGGCCTTCGTGCATTGGCGCTGTTATCGTAGTCGAGGCTGCGCTATAAACTGCTGGCGCTTCGATCTCCGGTGCTTCCTTGATAATCCCTGGCGTTTCAAAGCGTTCACGCAACGTCACGGGCATTTCAAGCAGATCATCCGCTACCGGCTCCGGCGCAGGTTGCAAAAACGCCATAATCGCTTCATCAGCGGTTTCGTATGCATTGATAAAACGATCCAGTTCCAGCAACAAAAAAACATCAAAAAGATCCGCGCTCATTCCCGCGAGCTTGATATCGCCGTCATTTTCGCGCACTCGGCGCAATTCCGCCGTAAAGGCGCCCCAGCCAGCCGAAGAAATAAACTCGACAGCGCTCAGGTCGACGACCATACAAAAAAAATTTCTGGTTAGCAGATAGCTCACCACTTTTTCAAATTCATTCACCGTCGAGGCATCAAAGATGCCTTTTAAACGGATAAGATGAATTTCACTTTCGGTGACTTCTACAGCTTCAACCAGATGGCGCGGCATGACCAAGATTTCCTCTTTGGGTTGATAAGTTTGCGGCTATCTTTTCGCGCGGCTCATTTCGACAAAATCAATGCGGGGCACGGTTCCCAGCACGGTCAGGCCAAGAACCTGTTCCACATCTTCGACCGTTTTAAACGAATGATCAAAAAACTCGATTAAATAAACCAAACCGATACCAAAACCCAAGCCTCCGAAAAAAGCCATAACTAAAATTTTCGGTTGATCGGAAGTATTGGGCGTGATCGGGCGCTTGGCGGGGTCGGTGATATTATAACGCACCGCCGCGTCGCTGCGGCGCAAATCTTCGCCCAATTTCGTGCTTTGCACCTGATCTTCAAACCGCCGGACGTCTTCCTCCAACTTGACGACTTCGGCTTGAAGTTGCGCCAGCTCCAGATTTTGCGAAGGCCGCTGCGTTAAATTTTGTTTGTAGCTTTGCAAGAGTCCGTCCAACACCACTTTCTCGCGGCTCAATAATTCCAGATCGGTGAGGACCATTTGCCGTTGCACCGCCAATTCCAGATCGCGGGACGCGTAACTGGTGTTATCAGTCACACCGGTTGCATGTAATTCCTGCTGCAGCTCATCGCGCAGCATCGCCACTTCTTGATTGAGTTTGAGCACCTGGGGATCGCGCCAGTCGGTTTGCACCATCAATTGCGCCACGTTGGATTTTTTTTCCAGCATGCGGGCCCGCAAAGTTGCGGCCTTGCCGGAAAACTGCATGGTGAGGCGATCTCGCAAACCGCCGAGTTGAAGTTCAAGCGTTTGCAATTGGTTTTGTTTCTCGGAAATCTCCACGTCGAGCGATTTAGCCTGCGCTGCAATCTGTGGCTCATTTTGCAGATTCACCTCGGAAGCTCGCGTCTGCGACAACACCATGCCGGTGCTAAAATCCCGCAACCGGGCGCGAGCGACTTCCAGCTTCTCCCGATTTTCCTCAAGCTGCTTACTGGCAAACTCATACGTGCCACGCGGTCCAACGCTCTCAGCCAGCAGAGATTCTTCAATAAAAACTTCCGCTAAGTTTTTCGTCAGTTTATATGCCACATCCGGGTTAGTATGCGTTAGCATTAATTGAATATAGTCGCCGCGTTTCGGAAACGACAGCGCCGTCAGCACCTTTTGCTCCAGCCATTCTCGCTGCAGTTCGCGAACCAATTCCGGCTCATTGGCTTCTGGGTGTTCGCTCATCAACTCTTGGGCGCGTTCAATAATACTTTGCGTCGGTTTAAGTCCGGTACGATCAAGAACCTTATTCAGTGTAGTTTCCGCCAACAATTGCTGCCGAATGTTTTCGCCCAATTCGATAATTTTGCGTTTGCTTTTTGCCTCGGTGCCCGGCATCACATCGCGCACGCCTTGAATGATCGACTGATTCGTGCCGAGCATAATCGTGGTCATAGACGTGTATTGCGGTGGCGTGGTGATGACATAAACATAAGCGCCGGCCAACGCGAGAAATGGCGGCAAGATAATCAGCCATTTCCATCGCCGGCCAATTTGCAGCAAACGCCGCAGATCGATTTTTCCGCCTTGGGTCATGCTTATTTTCCTTGGCCAAACAATTGATTCAATAACAGGTATGAAGTGACCACCGCGACGGAAGCCTGAATGACTTCGGTGGCCGAAGAAATTAAAATAAACCGCCGGAAGCTTTGCTTGCCGGGAATATAAACCGTATCGCCCGGCTTGAGCAGCAACGGCACTGGCGCTGCGGTGTTGGTGTATTTTTCCACATTCACCGAATAAACCACCGGCGCATCAAGGCCGCGCGAAATAATTTTCACATGCGCTAAATCGGGCTCGGTAATCGGCCCGTTGGTATTAAAACGATTCGGATATGCCGGTCCGCCGGCGCGCACAATCATCTGCAAAACATCAATGTCTTTGTCAATTTGATAAATCCCGGGCGCCACCACGTGGCCAAACACGTAGACCGATTTCGAGTTTGCAAACATGCCGCCTAGGCCACTGGCGACCGGGGCATCGCCAAAAGTTCCGCTCGTCGAGCCGGCGCCGGCAGCTTGACTGGAGAGCACATAAACATTATCGCCCGCCAGCAACACTGGCAAGCCCCGCATATCATTGCGCTCAAATGCGGCCGACAAATCTACGGAAATAATCTTGCCACTCTCTTTGCCGCCACGAATCAATTGCACATTGCTCAACAACGCTGTCGGCAACGGCCCGCCGGCTTCGAGAATGGCTTCCCAAATGGTCGGCATTTTCTCAAAACTATATTTCCCCGGCGTGCCCACGGCGCCGGTAATAAAAATTCTTTTGCTGCCATATTCGGTAACTGTCACTGCGGCTTGCGTAATCGACTTATTATAAATTGAAATCCGCTCCACCACTTTTCCACTAAGCTGCGAAACCGTTAAACCGGCCGCATTGACTCTTCCCGCGAGCGGAATATTTATTTTTCCTTCAGTATCAATACGCGCCGCCGGCACGTTCAAATCAGGCACTTGCCAAAATGAAATCGCCACCACGTCGCCAGGTTCAAGAATATATTCCTGCGCCGACGCCATATTAAACATTCCCAGCATTCCTAAAAAGCTGAGCACTAAAACCACCACGTTGAAACGCATGCTTTCACTCCATGAAAAATCTATCGCGTCGTGCCCTGCACCAAGTTGCTGGGCGAATAAAGGCCGCCGTTATCATACACGAAAATCTGATACGTATAAACTTTGTTGCGCCCGAGGCCGCGATCAATATAATTCGTAGTCGCCGGGTTACTATTAATAATCGCGATGGGCTGTTGACGCGCTGGATCAATCGGCGGATCGCCCGCTTTGGCGCGAAAGACCCGATACGACGCGAAGTCCGCATCACTATTCTGTGACCATGACAGACTCAAAGCCGCGGTATCCGGCGCCGCGGGCAAAGCCAGCGTCACCGGCGTTGGAGGTAAATTCGGCGCCGTCGTCACGCTGCTGATATTGCTGCCGGTGGCGTTGCCCGCTTGATCATAAACATAAACGCGATAAAAATATTTCGTCGCCGCTCTTAAATTTTTGTCAATATACTCCAGCGTATTTTGATTCGTTAGCGCAGTGACCAGAATGCTGAGCGAATCAACTACGGTGGTGTTGGAACGATAAATCCGGTAACTCGCGAAATCGTTGTCCGTGCTGCGCGACCACGTCAATTGCACCTGGCTGGAGCCGTCGCCAACCAGCAGCGGCGTGTTCATAATCACGGCGCTCGGCGGTAAATTCGCCGTCGTGCGCGCGCCAACTTCATTGCTTGAAGCGCTGGTCAAACCGGCTAAATCAAAAATCACGAGCCGGTAATAATACGTTACGCCGGCTTGCAAGCTCAAATCAGTATATGTCGTGATATCCCGCAGCGTAATGCGGTCAATCGGCGACAGCTTAAACGGATCAAAGTTCGGCGTCGGGCTGCGATAGATCGAGTAGTTTGCAAAATCAAACGTATCTTTTGAGACCGACCAGGTTAAGCGCAACGCATTTTGTTGTGACCCAACCGGCACCGGCTGAAACATCGTCACCGCATCCGGCGGTTTCTGAATCGTAATCTGCGTTGCCGCCGAAACGGTCGTCGCCACATTGCCGACACGATCCACAAAATTGCCGCGGACTTTTCCCTGCAAGACCTGCGTATCCTGCGGAATCACAAAATTAACTTCGTAGATGCCGTTGTTGGCTGCTTGATCGCCTTGCGTGCCGTCATCAAACAGCAAAATATTTTGCGGGCCGGAAAAAATATTGACGGTTGCCCGGCCGCCAATCTCACCAGCCACAAGCCGAAAATGAATGGTCTCCCCCGCTTTTTTAATTTGTCCGCCGGTATTCTCCGTTAATTCGGAGATCAACGCCGTCGTATCGAGAATAATCGAATCTTTGACGACCTGCGGATTTTCTTTGCCGTCGGCGTCGCGAAACTTGGCATAAACCGTTTTTACCCCATCGCCAAAGGACAAAATCCAGGAGACTGTCGACTCAAAACGTTGCCACGAGGCATTGGTAAAAAGCACATCGTTGCTCAATTTCATCAACGCTGTGCGCGCCGGTGCGGAGAGCTTGAGTTGAATTTCCCGTTGCGAAATATAATCCGCACCGGTTGCAATAATTAACGAAGCCAGCGAGAACGGCGTGGCGATGATACTTGCCGAGCGCTTACTTTCAAAACCGCTGTTATTCACGGCGCTGACTTGATAAAAATACTGCGTCTCATTTTTCACGGTGCGATCGATATGAATGCGATCCAACGAGGTATCAATGACCGCAAACGTCGTGGTGGCCGTGTCGCGGCGATAGATGCGGTAAAACTTTATCGTAGTCGCGTTGTCAACTTCCCAAATCAGTGTCGCCTGTTGGTCATCAACCGATACGGCGAGATCACGCGGTTGGGGCGGGAACTGGTTGTCCTTCGGAAAAACGGGGTCGGTCGGTTTTTTACTGCAACTCCCGACGACCACACACACACACGCAAACGCGGCGGCGAAAGCGAGTTTTGGGATTAGATTCCTTTGGCGCATTGTTAACACCATTTCATCAAAAAGTTGCTTGCACATTTAAGCCAATCGCCGGATTCCGTTCTGGCCACTGTCGCTGAAGTGAAATCTTCACTTCAGCATCACCGTGATGATAAGCTGGAAAAAAAATCAGGGCATCGAGTAAATTATAGGCATAAATCAAACCGGTCACCATCAACCAGCGTTTCCGCAATTCATAGTTGTCATCGAGAATGGCTTTACGCGCAACCACCTGCGCAATCAAATCCGCCTGCCCGTCCTGCGTTTTCTGGCTGGCTTGAAAATTTTTTAACGCCGTATTATAGCCATTTAAGGCGTCATTATATTTTATCTGGCGATACAGCAAAACGCCGGCAGCACTGAATTGCATTAAACCGATAACGGTGCCCTGGGTCCGATGGTCACTATAAACTTGCCCCGACCCCGGCAGGTATGCCGATTTCCACACCGCTTTAAACCGGGTCTTGGGAGAAAGTTTGATCGTGAGTTTATCGTCGCCCTGCCCATTAAAAAAATAATCCTTTTCGTTGTCTTCATAACCCACTTTGGCGGCATAAATGCGATACCGGCCGCGCAGAAAATGCGTAATCGTGTAAGGCGTATGGCCGGTCATCGAATACTCGCCGTCCAACCAAACCGTCGCTGCCATCGGGCGGGTCAAAATTTGAATTCGGGCTTCTGTTTTGGCCTCTTCGGCGCGCGTATAATTCGAAGGCGGTTCAGGTGTTTGCGCTGCCAGCCGGTGGCTGCCCACAAGCAGACAAACCATGAAACCACTCATCACTTGGCGCAAGAATACCATGGTCAAAAGCTCGAAACGTTTATCAAAAAAATTCTTAATTAATTTGCTCTCTCGTCCGCCCTCGCAGCACAACCAAAGGTGAGACAACATTACGAACTCCTTGTCTGAATCTGAAACCTCCGACTCAGGGTTTGATCACTTCGCGGCCATTGATGATCATCCACAGCGTTTTTAACATAATCTGTACATCATTTTTGAACGTCGAATTTTTCACATACATTAAATCATAGCGCAACTTTTCGCGCGCATCATCGATCGTTTCGTCGTAGCCGCAATAAATCTGGGCGATACCGGTAATGCCAGGCTTCACCTGCAAGCGCTCCGGAAAGCGTGGAATATCTTCGAGCAACTTCGTCATAATTTGCGGCCGTTCCGGGCGCGGACCGACCAGGCTCATCTCACCGCAAAGTACATTGAAAAATTGCGGAATTTCATCCATGTGAATAAAACGCAAAATGCGACCCATGCGAGTGACGCGCGGATCATTTTTTTGCGCCCACACGGCGCCGCTCTGTTTTTCGGCGTCCACTTTCATCGTGCGGAATTTATAAACCGTGAACGGCCGCCCATACAAGTCCTGCTGGCGGCGCTCACCCACGCGGCGATCGTGCTTCACCGCAATATTAACCTGTCGCCGATCGCGTTTCCGATGATTTAGCCCGGCTCGTTGTTGACCATAAAAAACCGGCCCACGCGAGTCCAGCTTAATCAGCACTGGCATCACGATAAAAAAAATCGACGCAAAAATAAAACCGGCAATGGCGCCCCAAAAGTCCAGCACCCGCTTGCCAAATTGATCCCAGAAATTGGCATCGGTAAACGGCGTCATAATTTTCTTGACCAGTTTCTCCGGCACCACCAGAATAATCGCCAAAGAGCTGAACAAAAAAAACGGCGCAATAAACCATTCGCCTTTAAATTTCTGCCAGCGCATGCCCGCTGGACTTGGTTTTTGCTCAGCCGGCAACAGCGGCAAGGACGGTGCAATCGCGCCAGCCAGCCGATTCATCATGGGTTTGAGCGAAAGTGCATAGCGGCGTAAAGCCGCCTCGCGCGAAAGACCATCTATTGGGTCAAGATTAACTTCCGCTGTTATATGTTTGTAAAAATTTAAATTTTTAATTTCTCGGTCAATCACAATCTCAAATTCTTCAGCAAGCCTTATGCCGCTGTACGAATGTTGTCAGGCGCCCGGCCATGGCACTAAACTCTATACCGGCCAACGGGCGGATCATTGAGAAATCGGCCAAGGTTATATAAACAAAGGAACACAAACCAAACGCGCCGTTCCATGAGACAAACCATGTCTTATGCCAAAACACTTGGTGTATTTTTCAGAGCCTTGGCACCGAGCATTGTCGCGATGAGAGGCAATCGCTTTTTAACATTAGTTATATACGTTCATGGGTAGGGAATGCGTAGAAGTAAAACACTAATCGCAGGGCAACACGAAGAAAAACAATCTCAATTTTGTTGTGGCGGGTTTCAGCCTCTCGCATATTTGTAAAAGTTGAAGCAATTTCAAATGTGCAAGAGGCCGAAGGGTGTTAACGGGGTGAAATAAATCAACCGGTTTGACTTTTTAGTAATTTCAGCTCAACGTTTCTCAACCTTCTTGATATTATCATCCGGATTGCGATCGATCAGCTTTACATACGGATCGACGCCGGCCTCGATCGGCAATTCGTCCACCACGAATTCAAATTCCATCGCCGGTTGCGTAAGGCGATGCTTTTTAAAATAAAGCTCCTTTCCATCTTTGCCAAGCACCCCCAGATCAATCCAGTCATCAATCGGAATCTCCTTCTCTATGCCGAGACTATCCGCTCGCAGCTTTTTCGTTTTAATGGCCAGTTCGACCTTATATTTTCCATTTGCCATCGAAGTGTAACTTGCTTGTGTCACTTGGTTTTCGTAGAGCGTAATCGTTTCAAACATATCCGTGAAAATATACTGCAAGGTATCCGGCGTCGCCTGCCGGAGGTAATTCAAAAACTCCAGCGAGTTGGTGTAAGGCGGCTCTTGATAAGCGACAGTCTGGATATATTTGCGGAGCGCGGCATTCAGCGCCTCTTCGCCGATATAATCGCGCAGCGCATACATAATCACGCTGCCTTTGCGATAATGAATGTAGCCTTGATTTTCGTTAAAAATAAGCGGTAATTCCTTAATGCGCTCGTCGCCGCGATTCTGCAGATAGTTGTCCAACTCGTATTTCAGAAACTTTTTCATTTTGTCTTTGCCGTACTCCTTCTCCATCACCATCAGCGCGGAGTATTGCGCCATGGTCTCAACCATGACGGTGGCGCCCTGCACGTCGCCACTGATCACCTGATGCGCCCACCATTGGTGCGCCACCTCGTGCGCCGTGACATAAAAAACATAGTCAATGTCTTTTTCATCTTTCAGATTGGCAATGAAACCGAGGGCTTCCGAATAAGGAATCGTGTTGGGAAAAGATTGCGCAAAAGTCGCGTAACGCGGAAATTCAAGAATTCGTACTTGCCGGTGTTGGTACGGACTGAAATTGTCGGTGAAATAATCCAGTGATTTCTTCACCGACTTGATCATCTTGTCGAGATTGTACGTGTGCGGCGCGTGATAATAAATTTCGATAGTCACGTCATTCCATTTATCCTTTTTCACAGCGTAGTTGGCCGACAGGAATGAATAGAAATTGAGAATCGGGGCATCCATTTTATAATGAAAATACCGCCGGCCGTTTTCCGTCCATTCACGCTGCAAATAACCGGGCGAAATCGCAATCTGCTCCATACTTGTGCTCACGGTCGTTTCAAACGTCACCCAATCGGCCTCGTGTGAAATGTACGTGTTACGACGCGCCACACTGTCATTCACCGCGGCCAGGCGCGCTTTCGGTGGCAGGCCGCGCTTTTTGCGGTCACTCCGATCCTGCAATTCAAAGTCCGGCATATAACCAATATGCGGGAAATAACGAATGTTGTTGATAAACGTACCGTTGTAAACAATATCCGTATTCGAATGGCTATTAACAAAGCCCCGAGTAACATAAGCCAGTTCATAATCGAGTTGCAAAGTATCTGCCGGCGCTAACGGCGGCGTCAGCGTGTAAATCGAATATCCCAGTTTGCGATCATCCATTACGAGCTTGCCGTTGGGTACGCCCAGTTTGTTAATCACGAGGTCCTTATCAATCAACACATGCAGTGAGTCAATCGGTTGGCTATGCTTATTTTTCAACAAATAATGGCCGCGTATTTCAACGCGGCGTTCTTTGGGAAAAACGTCGATATTGGCTTGCACCGCAGTGATGCGCGGCTGCGGGAAATTTTTATACTTCTTATAGTTTTTCTCATAATCGGCCAACTGTATTTGCTCGCGCTCATCAGTCGTGTAAGCATTCAGAACGTTGGTATTATAAAAAATGTAACTACCGGCTGTGATGCAGGCCAAAGTCCCCAAGCCAACGACAATTCGATGTGGCATTTTAAAGCGCCGTCCGGCGAGCTTCGTTCGCATTTTCGCGCCACTGTCGGTGCCGCGCACCCAGTACAAAGTGGCCACGACGGCGAGGATTACAGCGAAAAAGCCCCAGTACAAATTGAACCAAACCAGCGGCGTTACAAAATGGCCGTAGCCGTTCATATCCGAATACACCGCGCTCGGCGTTTGGCCGTATTGATACAGATTATGCTCCCAGTTCAGCGCCGGTAAAACCATCAGAACAATATAATATAAAACCATTAACATATAACCAATAAACTTATTATTGGCGACAACATGAAAAAACATCGCCAGCACGCAGAGCAACGCCGCGGCGGGAAATTTCACGAGAAAGAGGTCTTTAAAATACAACCCAAGCTCGAAGCGATAATAGCCGTAATAAATTTGAAAGCCGATTGCCGCCACAATGGCGACCGCCAGCAGGAAAGCCTGAATAAGAATCAACGCAGTTAACTTCGCGGAAAAAGGCAACCAACCCGGGATCGGCAGCGCATCATACACCTCGTTGAGTTTACGGCTCCTTTCTTTCCAAACCAGCTCACCGGCAAAAATCGTTAAAATAATAAAAAGGATAAAGACATAACCGCCTTGAATATTGCGCAGCATGAAATTCGTCACGGGGAAAATTGAGGTGCCGAAAATTTGCTCGCGTACTGCGGAGCCGGCAATCAAGTTGAATAACCCGAAACAAACAATAACAATGAAGGGAACGCTTTTGACGATCGCCAAGAACTCTACTCGCGTTTGATTCACATATTGCCGCAGGTTCGCGCTACCAGAAAAGTCTTGCGCCACCACTGATTTTGCCCGCGTCGCACTTGTTGTCACGTCGCGTTCAAGATTCTCAATAATTTTCTTTTTCTGCTTTCGGCCAAAGTTATTAGCTGGCTCCGCAAATTTAAATTTCACCGCAGTCAAAAAAAACGCCGCAAAGCCAATCCCCATCCAAATTAAACGATTTGCCAAAAAATTGCCGGCCAGAGACATTGTTAGTGTATTCTTCTCGGCGACCGTCCAGTATTTCGTCATATATTCAAAGGAAGAAAATCCGAATGGATCGACGAGACCGGCCAGTGTTTGATTTTCTAAATCGCCAAGCAAGCTGCTGGCGACGCTGTACGCGGCAAAAAAAACAATGACACCGACGTAAGTCCATAACATGCTGCGAGTCAATGTAGCCAATGAGAAAAACAGACCGCCGCTTAAAATGATGTTGGGTAATAACAGGATGAACAACGAGAAAACATACGGTTTGAGCATAAATGGGCCGAGCGTGTCGGCTTCCATCCACGGCATAAAACTGCCGGCCATGATCCCCAAGGCCGCGCCGGATAAAACGAGAAAGGAGACGACGAGGGCGCCGGCAAAACGTCCAAGCAAAAAATCATATTTGCTGATCGGCGTGGTAAAAAACATGGCGTAAATATTGTCCTCAAAATCGCGGACGATGGCCGTCGCCATGAAGGCGGTAATGACGAACACGCCGATAGCGCTCATCACCGCCAGCATCTGCATGATCACGAACGGCGAGTTGCGATTGACATT
Organism: uncultured Cytophagia bacterium; assembly: GCA_964477305.1. Classification (GTDB taxonomy): domain Bacteria; phylum Zhuqueibacterota; class Zhuqueibacteria; order Zhuqueibacterales; family Zhuqueibacteraceae; genus Zhuqueibacter. Next base: position 1,548 of record CAYZFF010000005.1, on the reverse strand, counting down.
GCCGATTCCGCCGCCGATTTGTACCGCATCGCTCGTGACCGCAGCGAACGTCATCGCAAAAAAAACAACGAAGAAAATATAAGCCATCGGCCGCTGCAGCCGATATTTAAGCTCGAAGAGAAAAATTTCTTTGAACATAGATGAGGCTCGGTTTGAATGTTTGCCCGTTCGTCCGTTGGCCAGTCAACAGATTAACCAGCGAACGAACCAACCGCTAAACCAGTTTATGTTTTCACCAGCGTCGAGAAGTACACATCATCCAGCCCGGTCTCGACAGCTTCAAATGTTTGATCCGGTTGTGTCTCATTGAAAACATGAACAACGGTTCTTCCGGCAAAGAGCCGCGTCGAGATAACTTTATAGCGGTTTTGATGCTCCGCCAGCTCGCGCCGCTCAATCGTTTTTTTCCAGATTTTTCCCTGCAAATCGTGAATAACCTTTAGCGGCTCACCGGTGAGCAAAACTTCTCCCTGCGAGATGATCGCCATGTTGCTGCACAGATCGCTAACGTCGTCCACAATATGCGTCGAGAGAATGACGACAATATTCTCGCCGATCTCGCTCAATAAATTATGAAAGCGATTGCGCTCGGCAGGATCGAGGCCCGCGGTCGGTTCGTCGACGATGATCAATTTGGGATTTCCCAGCAACGCCTGCGCGATGCCGAAGCGCTGCTTCATGCCGCCGGAAAAAGTGCCGAGGTTTTTCTTGCGCACTTCGAAGAGATTGGTTTGCTGCAACAGTGCGTCGACGACTGCTCTCCGCTGTTTCGAGTTGGTGAGGCCTTTCAAAACCGCGAGATGATCGAGCATCATTTCCGCCGAGACTTTGGGATACACGCCGAACTCCTGCGGCAGGTAGCCCAGAATTTTGCGCACGTCGTCTTTTTGTTTGACGACATCCAAATCATCAAGAAAAATTCTGCCGCTGTCCGGCTCTTGCAACGTGGCGATGGTTCGCATCAAAGTGGATTTGCCCGCGCCGTTTGGCCCCAGCAAACCGAACATGCCGGTGGGAATGGTCAACGCCACATCTTTGAGGGCTTGCACACCGTTGGGATAGGTTTTGGAAAGATTGCTGATGGTCAAAGCCATTTTTTCTACACTCCGTTGAATTCAATTGATCTTGTTTCTTTTTGACAGGTGTACGACATTGCATGTTTCAAGAATTGATTAAAATTTTGATTGGGAAAATACAAACCGTGCGTATCGGGAAAATTTTTTAACCTTTCGCTGATGGAAGTGTATGATTAAAAGAATTCAGCAGGGAGAAAATGGAGATGAAAAGAATAAAACGAATTGTTCAGATTATTTTATTTGCCCCGGCGGTTTTACTTCCCTCCCAGCTTCTGGCCCAACAAGGAAAGATGCAGCCGGAGAAAGTCTACAATATCACAAAGCAAAACATGTCGCGGGACTGGTACCGGCAACAGGCCGATCTCTGGCGGGATGAGGTCAATCAAAACCCGAAAAATGGCGCGGCCTGGCAGAACTATTACCTGGCAACCGAGTATTCCTATCTGGGCGCAACAACAACTGCGGCACGCGA
>CAYZFF010000004.1:38064-47880 GCA_964477305.1 uncultured Cytophagia bacterium | reverse complement strand
ACAAGCCTATTGACTTTAAAATAGCAATTGTTTAAATTAACGTTTCGTTCGAGAAAAAATATGGCGGCGATTTAACAGCACAATTTTTAGTTTCTTCGGGCGATTGTTGCTAAATATTTGAATCTTCATGCTCACGCAATTATTCAACATGAACTGCATAGAAAAGCAAGGAGAAAGATTTATGAAAAATTATAAAATTGCCATCGGCGCCCTCGGGTTGGTATTGATGCTGTTCTGCCAGATGGCTTGCAACTCGACCGAGCAAACCGACGCGGCTAACAATTCGGGCAAGAAAAAAGGCGGAGGGGAACGCAAAAAGAAAGAGGGCGCCGGGCCGATCACCCGTAACGAAGCGGAGCAAAAAGTTCTAAGAAAATATAAAAATGGCTATTTACTGGGCACCGAACTGGAATGGGACGCTGGCAAACAGTTTTACGAAATTCAAGTCAAGTCCGATAATATCGTTTACGAAGTTTTAATCAACGCGAAGACCGGACAGGTAAATGAAATCGAAGACCAGACGCACAAATTTCGCGAGGATTCTACCGCCGGCAAGGCCCCGCTGTGGAAAGTTGACGTCGCCGAACGCGATGCCGCCGAAGTTGTGGCGTTGAAAGCTTATCCCGGCGAAACCCAACAATGGAAAGCAGCCTCCGATTCTGGTCGCGCGGTGTTTAATTTCAGAATCAAAAGTGCTGCCGGCGAAACCAAAAAAGTTGTGGTCAAAACAGGGACCAACGAAGTGCTCAAAATTAAATTCTAAAAGTAACGTTATCCGGCTCTCGGAAATTTTCCCGCGAGCCGTTTTTCTTTTATGGACGGTACATACTTCGAAGTTCCCGATTTCAAGATTAATTCTCCTTTTGTACAGGCCGGCCACTGCGCGTGACCGGCCTGTTTTGTTTGGTTGAGTATGAGGTGAAAATCGATTCTTACGTTAAATCATCTCAACAACACACCGTATGATTATGGGGCGACGATTGAACCCATAAATAAAATCGTTCCAGTTTGATTATCCCGAATAACACAAAAAAATGGCCGATCCACCGTCATGTTAAATGGCGGCACAAAAGAGGTTACTCGCATGCCCCCCGAAGTTACCGCCGCGGCTTCCGTTCCCTCTTCGTTGACTTCGACAAAAGTTTTGTGTTTGATTTCACCGATAAAAACATTAGCGCGAGCAGATTTATTATACATTCCGCTAAAATCGGCGCGTTGCGGATCGAAAGCTATTTCCATACCGAGCGTTTCGAGGGTGCTGTTGAGCGTCACTTCATATTCCAGTTTAAAACGCGGCAGCACAATGTTACCTTCGGTTGAGCGCAATTGCGACGTCCACTTTTCAAAATTTGCCGGACTCAATTCCGCTTGAAAAGCTTTAAGATTCGAATCTTTCGCCGGCAGAAAAACATCCATGCTCATTCGGCCTGCGCCATAAGGCAAACTGATGGCCTGAAATTTTTCATTCTCAAAATATCGAAAGCGGCCGTTCTGCGACATCATCGGAAGTTTTTTCCTCGCGCCATTCAGTAGTGTAAACTGCCCGTCTTTTGTTTGGGTTTTATCAAATGGCGCCGTCCAGTTGCCTTTGAAATAAATCGCATTGAGCAAATATAAAACCGCGTCACTTGGAATCCGCTCAACAATTCGAGTGATTTTGCCGTTGGTTTTTTGCTTTACCCAATTATTCAACAATGCCGGTGCAGTCACTGCAGCAAAATCCACATTGGCAACTTCCGCCGCATAAAAATTCTGATTACGCTGGATAAATTCCGGCTTAAACGCCACGCCGTCTCGAGCCCACAATGAATTGGCAATACTTAATTGCACTTTCGGATCGGCACTGGCTAACCTCGCTCGCAACGCCGCATGAGCTTGATTGATTTCCAACAGGCTCATTCCGTGCCACTCCAACGTCTTGACCATGCCCTCCTGCGTTTCGCCACTCGCGCCGTTGTAAATCATCGCTAACGTGGAAGCCACGCTGGCCGGTGAGACGAAAATATTTTTTCCCGTCTCCGCTTTGGCAAGCTGATCGAAAAGTTTAAAGCTAAAACGGCTGTTGGCCGCGGTCAGGCGGCTATCGACGGCGTTATTGGGTTTTGTTTGTTGCGCCATCGTCTCTCCGATTAGAAATAAGAAAACGACCAACAAGAATAATTTTTTAAACATACCCAGATTCTCCCGGAGCTATTGGTTCGTACGTGTTATGGCTATTTAATCTACCGGCGATATCAAAAAATATTCCCGTGGTTCTAAAATTTTCTTCTTTACGCTATACTCAATCAGAATATGCCGCCAGCCCGTGGAATACGCTAATTTTTTAAACCTTTTGGGGTGTTTTGCCAATAACACTTGACGACAACTACCAGAAGTTGGGTGCAGCCATCCTGATATTCCTAAGCTTGAGAAATCGACGGTTACTTTTCCCATTCTTGCAAAAAAACGCTGTGCCTCAACATACTCCCTAAACAAAACCAAGGTGGGGATATTTGCTAAAATTCAAAAACTTAGTGTCATTTCCTTATTTATAAGCATAAGCAAAGGCTGTGGCATATCGTTTGACCTTCTGATTTGTTGAGTAAAGTGCTTTTCTATGGGTAAAAAATCATCGTGAGAACATGACAATGACACCAGTGCGAAAAGAAAGTCGAAGTCGCGGCATGGTCACCATCAATGCCGAGGAATGCAAGGGCTGCGGCCTGTGCGTCGAGGTGTGTCCGCCGTCGGTGCTAAAAATCTCCGAGGCACTCAACCGCATGGGTTACCACCCCGCGGAATACCAAGGTATTGAATGCACTGGCTGCGGTGTGTGTTTCTATGTCTGTCCGGAGCCGGCGGCGATCACAGTTTATAAAAGAGTGGAGCCGAGGCCAGCGGCCGTTAATTAGTGTCTTCAATAATCCAGCATCAAGCATTAAGGCTCCAGTATCCAGCAACCAGGAACAAGTATGGAACTCATTAAAGGCAACGAAGCCGTCGTGAAAGCGGCGTTGCTCGCGGGATGTCGCGCCTACTTCGGTTATCCGATCACCCCGGCGAGTGAGATTGCCGAATCTGCGGCGGAATATTTTCCGAAACTCGGCGGCACGTTTTTGCAGGCCGAAAGTGAAATCGCTTCGATCAACATGATATACGGCGCCGCCTCGACCGGAGTGCGTGCGATGACGGCGTCCTCAAGTCCCGGTATTTCATTGATGCAGGAAGGCATTTCATACATGGCGGGCGCGGAGCTGCCGGCGGTGATCGTCGATATTATGCGCGGCGGCCCCGGGCTTGGCAATATCGCGCCGGAGCAAGGCGATTATTTTCAAATCGTCAAGGGCGGCGGCCACGGCAACTATCGCGTCATCACGCTCGCACCGAACAGCGCGCAGGAAATGTGCGATCTCACTTTGCTTGCGTTTGAATTGGCGGACAAGTATCGCAATCCCGCCATAGTTCTGGCCGACGGTTTCATCGGACAAATGATGGAGCCGGTGAATTTTCCCGATCCGCTTTCCACGCTGCCGAAAAAATCGTGGGCCGTGCAAGCCACTCCGGAGTCGCGCGATAATCTGATTACGTCGATTGAGTTGGTGCCGGAAGAATTGGAGGCGCATGTTCGGCATTTGCAGATGAAATATGAAACCATCGTGAACCGCGAAGCGCGTCATGAAGGCTATCGCCTGGATGATGCGCAAATCGTGACAATCGGCTATGGCATTGTTTCGCGGCTCTTGCGCACCGCGGTCGATATGGCACGCGCTCAAGGCATTCCCGCCGGTTTGTTCCGGCCGATCACATTATGGCCGTTTCCGAGCCGCAAGATCAGCGAATTAGCCGATTCGACCTACGGCTTTCTCGTTTGCGAACTGAGCACTGGACAAATGGTGGAAGATGTTCGATTGGCTGTGCACGATTGGGTGCCGGTGGAATTTTATGGCCGCACGGGCGGTGTCGTCCCCACGGCGGAAGAGCTGTTCCAACAAATCGTGCGCGTTTGGAAAGAGATTGATGGATTCGAGTCTTGATGGCGGACTGTTGAGAAACCTTGATATGTTCGAGGAGTAAAAAAAATTCTGAAGTCCAGATCCCTTGTAGGCCGATGTCGAATCACAAAAATTCGGGGTTGCAAAATGCTCTGCAAGGAAGCAGGACTACAGAAAGGAGGCAACCATGTTAACGCTTGAAAAGGAATTATTTCCCGACTATGAATGGGATTTGAATTTTTGCTGTGCTCGCTGCGGCTCGACGCATTACTTAATTTTTGATGAAGATCTTGAAGAGACTTACTGCGGGCCGTGCCTGGATTTTCTCCGGCATCATGCGAAACGGCAAGGCGGCGTGCTGACGCTCGACGAAGAGGATGACTTTGTGTTGTAATTTTGTGTTGCGTAAAGCTCAAAGATCGCGAATGGAAAATCGAAGGACGAGGATAGAAGATCAATTTCCTATTCTCACTCAAAATCCGAGGAGTAAACCATGGAAGCAACAGTTCTGCAGCGTCCGGAATCACTCTATGAAATTTTTGACCGCAAGCCCGGCGCCGACAAAACTTCCACGCATTATTGTCCCGGCTGCGGCCACGGGGTGATTCACAAATTGGTTGCGGAAGCGCTGGATGATTTCGGCATTCGGGATCGCACCGTTTTTGTTTCGCCGGTCGGCTGCGCCGTGTTTGCTTATTATTACATGAACTGCGGCAATATCCAAGCGGCGCATGGGCGCGCCCCGGCGGTCGCAACCGGCGTCCGGCGTACGTTGCCGCACAGCATCGTCATCAGCTATCAAGGCGACGGCGATCTCGCCGCCATCGGTGGCAATGAAATTTTGCATGCTGCCAATCGCGGCGAAAATATAACCGTAATTTTTGTGAACAACGCCATCTACGGCATGACTGGCGGCCAAATGGCGCCGACGACTTTGCTCGGGATGAAAACGACAACAACGCCGTTTGGCCGCAATGTCGCTAACGAAGGCTATCCCATTCGCGTTTGCGAATTACTGGCCACGTTGGAAGCGCCGGCTTACATCGAACGTGTTGCCATTACCGAAGCAAAAAATGTTATGGCGGCACGCAAAGCCATTCGCAAAGCCATTCAATACCAAATGGAGGGCCGCGGCTTTTCGCTTGTGGAGTTGCTTTCGACCTGCCCGACCGGCTGGAACCTTTCTCCCACCACTGCGAAAAAATGGTTAATCGAAAATATGCTGCCGGTGTTTCCCCTCGGCGTATTCCGCGATAAAAAAGAGACGGGCGTAAAAATATCGCCGTCCAATGGCGTCGCTCACGATGCGCAAACTCTGCGCCGCCTGCTCGATATTCCCGATGGAAAAAATATCGAACAACAGAAAAAGAATCGTTTCGCGCAGTCATTAAGCCCGCGCCTGAAAATCGCCGGCTTCGGCGGGCAGGGCATTCTCTTTATGGGTGTGGCGTTGGCCGAAGCCGGGATGCGCGCCGGACGGCAAGTAAGCTGGTTGCCAAGTTATGGTCCGGAAATGCGCGGCGGCACGGCCAATTGCCACGTTACGATTTCAGACCGGCCCATCGGTTCGCCGTTGGTTTCTGAGACGGATGTGTTGATCGCCATGAACCGCCCCTCGTTGGAAAAATTTCAAACCGACGTGTGCCCCAACGGTTTGATTCTCTACGATAGCGCGCTCATCTCCGGCCCGATGCTGCGAGAGGATGTGCAAGTGATTGCGATTCCAGCGACGAGTATAGCCGATCAGCTTGGCAACACCAAAGTCGCCAACGTCGTCATGCTCGGCGCGTATCTCGCATTTTCCAATTTGTTGCCCGATCAAGTTTTGCTCGATGCGATTAATGAAAAAGCGCACTCCCGGCCCGGCTTGGCGGAGTTCAATACCAAAGCTTTTTTTGCAGGAAAAGAATTTGTTCGTAGCAACGCAGCTTGTAGTAACGCCTTCAGGCGTAAAAACGTAGACGTGCAACAAACACTTCAATAAATAATAAATTTTTCGTTGAATTTTTACCTTTACGCCCTAGGGCATCACTACAAACGATAGGAGACTTCATGCCATTTTCTTCCGAGCCTTTCAAACCGGTGGTCACGGCATGTCCGTTTCTGGCCCAGCCTTGCGTCGAAGGCGATGTGCAAGGTTTTGAATGTCGCCGCCTTACTTTGGCAAACGCTGCCGCAGCTCCCCTGGTGAATTTTCGCGAGGACGCGGTAATCTTTTGCAGCGTTTGTCAAAAAGAAATTGCAGTATCTTCCATCCCGCGTTTTGTTGCGCGTCCGGATAAAACGTAGGTTTACTGAAACTGATTGCTGAAAACCAATAACAAACGAGACTCATCATGATTTCCAAAGAACAAGCCCTGCGTTATCACAGCGAAGGACGCAAGGGCAAAATCGAAGTGGTGTCGACCAAGCCGTGTGTCACGCAGACGGATTTATCGTTGGCGTACACGCCCGGCGTGGCGGAACCCTGTCGCGAGATTCACCAATCTCCTGATAAAATTTGGGAGTACACTTCCCGCGGCAATTTAGTCGCCGTGATTTCAAATGGCACCGCCGTGCTCGGTCTCGGCGACATCGGCGCGGATGCGGGCAAGCCGGTGATGGAAGGCAAAGGCGTGCTCTTCAAACGTTTTGCCGACATTGACGTATTCGACCTTGAGCTGAATTCGCACGACCCGAACGAGATTATCCGCGCGGTGCAATTGATGGAGCCGACGTTCGGCGGCATCAATCTCGAAGACATCAAAGCGCCGGAATGCTTTACGATTGAAGAAACGCTGAAGAAAACCATGAAGATTCCGGTGTTTCACGACGATCAGCATGGCACGGCGATTATCTCCGGTGCGGCGCTGCTCAATGCGCTCGAAATCGTCGGCAAAGATATTCGCCAAGTGAAAGTTGTTTTTAATGGCGCCGGTGCTTCCGGAATTGCCTGCGCCTATTATTACCTCAGCCTCGGCGTCGAACGGCGCAATTTAATTTTGTGCGACACCAAAGGCGTGGTGTATGCGGGACGCAAAGAGGGCATGAATCCGTACAAAGCGAAGCTCGCTGCCGAAACGAAAGCGCGCACGTTAGCCGAAGCGGTCGAGGGTGCGGATGTATTTGTTGGGTTGTCTGGCCCCAATGTGTTCACCAAAGAGATGGTCAAAGCGATGGCGAAAAATCCGATCATCTTCGCGATGGCGAATCCCGACCCGGAAATTATGTATGAAGACGCCACTTCCGTGCGCAGCGATTTGATCATGGCCACCGGTCGCTCGGATTATCCCAATCAAGTCAACAATGTGCTCGGCTTTCCGTTCATCTTTCGCGGCGCGCTGGATGTGCGAGCGACGACGATTAACGAAGAAATGAAACATGCGGCGACGCGGGCGTTGGCTGAGCTCGCGAAAGAGCCCGTGCCGTATTCGGTGATCAAAGCGTATCGTTTGCACAGTCTCAAATTCGGACGGGACTATATTATTCCGAAGCCGTTCGACCCTCGCGTCTTGCTGTGGGTCGCGCCCGCGGTGGCGAAAGCGGCTATGGAAACAGGCGTGGCGCAGAAGCAGATTAATCTTGAAAAATATCGCGAAGAGCTGGAAGGCCGTCTTGGCGTCAGCCGCAAATTCATGCGCGTGATGATCAACAAAGCCAAAGAGCATCCGAAACGCATTGTATATCCGGAAGGCGAAGTGCCGGCGGTGCTGAAAGCCTGCGAAATGATTCTCGATGAAGGCATCGCGCATCCCATTTTACTGGGCGATGAAAAAATCATTCATCAGCAAATCGAAGAGATGCACTTGCCGCTGCACGGCGGCGTTGAAATCATCAATCCGGCCACTTCACCAAAGCTGCCGCTGTATATCGAAAAATTTTACGAGTTGCGCAAACGCAAAGGCTTGACGCGGCGCGACGCCGGAGAATTGATGAAGCATCAGCATTATTTTGGCCCGATGATGGTTTATCTCGGCGAAGCCGACGGCATGGTCGCCGGCCTCACGAAACATTATCCGGATACGCTGCGACCCGCTTTGCAAATCATCAAGCTGCGCGATGGCGTTTCCAAAGTGGCCGGATTGTATGCGATGGTGTTTAAAGAAGGCGTTTACTTCATCGCCGATGCCACTGTCAATATCGAACCGACGGCGGAAGAATTGGCGGAAATCGCCATGCTGGCGGCGCGAGAAGTGCGGCGCTTCAACATCGAGCCGCGGGTTGCGTTGCTCTCGTTCTCAAATTTCGGCAGCGTCAAACATCCGCTAACGGAAAAAGTGCAGCATGCATTGGCGATTCTGCGCCACAAGGCCGTGGATTTCGTCGTCGATGGCGAGATGCAAGCAGACACCGCGGTAACGCCGGAAATTATTGAGGAGTTTTATCCATTCAGCCGTCTCAAGGGCGGCGCGAATGTGTTGATCTTTCCCGATCTCATCAGCGGCAACGTTGCGTACAAACTTTTGCAGCGCCTCGGCCACGCCGAAGCTATTGGCCCAATTCTTATGGGCCCGAGCAAGCCGGTGCATTTATTGCAGATCGGCAGCATGAGTGAAATGGACGTGGTAAATATGACCGCGATTGCTGCCGTGGGTGCGCAGAGCAAATAACTCAGAGCTGCTCCGTTGTTTCTTGCTTCAAGGATTCCGTCATAACGGAATCCTTGAATTCATTGACCGGTCGCTATAATTTCACCACTTTTCGGTGATTGCAAGATTTAAGCGGCCGGTCAATAACCAAGCAGTTTGTTTATAGAAAATCGTTCGTATGAACATCATTGAGCGAAATGATATCGACGCGCTTTTTGCAGTGTTAAAGCAGCATGGTTTTGGCGCCATCATCGGGCCAACCATTCGTGACAGCGCGATCGTATATGATGAGTTAAACTCCAGCCGCGATCTGCCTATTGGCTGGGGCGATGAGCAAAGGGCGGGCGTATATCGCCTGAGGAAACGCCGTGATGAAGCATTGTTCGGTTATAATGTGGGACCGCAAGCGTGGAAAAAGTTTTTGCATCCGCCGGTGCTGCGTTTGTGGAAAGCGCAACGTCAAAATCATGGGTTTCAAATTATGGAGCAAAAGGAACAGCCGCCGAAGCTGGCGTTTATCGGCGTCCGCTCCTGTGAGCTGCACGCCATCGCTATTCAAGATAAAGTTTTCATGAACGGCAAATATGTTGATCCGGTTTACCAATCCCGGCGGGAGAATATATTTATTGTCGCAGTGAATTGCGGGCAGGCCAGTGGCGCCTGTTTCTGCGTTTCTATGAATACGGGGCCGCAAGCGGCCGCCGGTTTCGATTTGGCGCTGACGGAAGTCCTGCAAGATAAGCGCCATTATTTTCTCGTGGAAACCGGCAGTGAGCAAGGCGCGGCGATCCTTCATGAGGTGCCGCATCAAATTGCGCCGGCAGAAGAAAAAGCCGTGGCCGAGCGGATTGTCGCCAACACCGCGGCGCAAATGGGCCGGAGCTTGGAGACAAATGATATCAAAAATTTGTTGTATCGCAACGCCGAGCATCCCCGCTGGGATGAGGTCGCGAGCCGTTGTTTGAGTTGCGCCAACTGCACGATGGTTTGTCCAACCTGTTTCTGCACGACAGTTGAAGACGTGACCGATTTGACCGGCGAAAACGCCGAACGCTGGCGCAAATGGGATTCCTGTTTCACCACGGATTTTTCTTACATTCACGGCGGCAGCGTGCGGCCTTCAGCAAAAGCGCGTTATCGACAATGGTTGACCCATAAACTCGCATCCTGGATCGATCAATTTGGCACGTCGGGCTGTGTGGGCTGCGGGCGGTGCATCACGTGGTGTCCGGTTGGGATTGATATTACCGAAGAAGTGCGCGCGATTCGTGATGGCG
>CAYZFF010000004.1:7520-37964 GCA_964477305.1 uncultured Cytophagia bacterium | reverse complement strand
TGGTGTCCGGTTGGGATTGATATTACCGAAGAAGTGCGCGCGATTCGTGATGGCGAAATTATCCAACAGGAGTCCAAGTAAAATGTCATCCCGAAGGGAACTTGTTTGCCACCAGCGCTGTGCTTGAGATAAACAAGATCCCTTCGGGATGACATCGGATAGAATGCTCGACTGGAAATTCTGAAGGAGATGAACAATGGAAACTCTCGAACCCATTTTAGCGGAGCATCCCTTTTTGCAGGGATTAGAAACGCACCATTTGGAGCTTATCGTTGGCTGTGCTTCCAATGTGCGCTTTGATTCCGGACAATTTCTTTGCCGCGAAGGTGAAGAAGCCAATCAATTTTACATCATTCGCCATGGCAAAGTCGCGGTTGAAATCTTTGGCGCACAAAAAGGCCCGGTCACGATTCAAACGATTGGTGAAGGCGAAGTGCTTGGGTGGTCGTGGTTGATCCCGCCGTACAACTGGCATTTCGATGCGCGGGCAGTCGAGCTGACGCGCGCGATTGCTCTCGATGGCAAATGTCTGCGCACCAAATGCGAGAACGATCACGATCTCGGCTATGAATTGTTGAAGCGCTTTACGAGTATCATGGAGCAACGTTTGGAAGCGACCCGCTTGCAACTGTTGGATATTTATGGCAACCAGGCTTGAACCACAAAACCCCATCGCTGATCCGATGCTGCCCTCGCCGTATCGCGTCCAACGCGTGCGGCAGGATACGTATGACACATTTACGCTCGAACTGCAATCGACCAATGGTGCAGAACGTTTTCGCTTCAGCGCCGGACAGTTCAACATGTTATATGTTTTCGGCGTCGGCGAAGTGCCGATCTCGATCAGCGGCGATCCGGCAATGCCCGCGACCCTCGTGCACACCACGCGCGCCGTCGGCACGGTGACGAAAGCAATGCGCCAATTAAAGCGCGGCGATATGTTGGGCGTGCGCGGTCCCTTCGGCACACACTGGCCCGTGGAAGAAGCTATCGGCAATGATGTCGTGATCGTCGCCGGCGGCATCGGTTTGGCTCCGCTGCGTCCGGCGTTATATGCGCTGCTCGCGAATCGCGAAAAATTTGGCAAAGTGGTTTTGCTTTATGGCACCCGCACCCCGAGCGATATTCTTTTTCGCCGTGAGTTGGAAAGCTGGCGCAGCCGTCTCGATTTGGAAGTTTACGTTACGGTTGATCGTGCCACCGGCAACTGGCGCGGCAACGTCGGCGTCGTCACCACATTGATTCCGAAAGCGCCGTTCGATCCGCGTAACGCGGTTGCCCTGGTGTGCGGCCCGGAAATTATGATGCGCTTTACCATTCTGGAATTGCAGAAACGCGGCGTCGCTGCCGAAAATATTTTTTTGTCAATGGAACGCAATATGAAATGCGCCGTGGGCTTTTGTGGCCATTGTCAATTTGGCCCGACCTTCATCTGCAAAGACGGGCCGGTGTTTCGTTATGATCGCATTAAAGATTTGTTTACGAAACGGGAGATTTGATTGTAACATAGACCACCGGTCTGTGCGTTTAAGAAATGAAAAAGTGCCGCTTGATTTTGAATAATCATCTCTCAAACCACATGTCATGCTGTAAGCATCTTATTGATCCCCAGCACGGTGCTTGCTATTGAACAAGATCCCTGCGGGATGACATGGAGGGTAGTAATTCCCAAGCAATTACTTTATTGGGAAGGAACGCTTATTTGAAAGCAGATGGCAGGTAATAAAGTGAATAAAAAGTCAATCATAAAAACGGCGCCGAAAAAGCCGCTGCGCCGCAAGCCGAAAGTGGCAGTGTGGAAATTCGCTTCGTGCGACGGCTGCCAATTGAGTTTGCTCGATTGCGAAGACGAACTGCTGGCTGTCACTGACGCAATAGAAATTGCCAATTTTCCCGAAGCGACACGCACTTTTGTGAAAGGGCCGTACGATCTGTCTCTGGTCGAAGGTTCAATCACGACGCCGCACGATGCCGAGCGCATCCATCAAGTGCGGCGCGCTTCAAAATATCTGATCACCATCGGCGCGTGCGCGACGGCGGGCGGCATTCAAGCGTTGCGAAATTTCAAAGACGTCAAAGATTTTATTTCGATTGTTTACGCGACGCCGGAGTACATTTCAACGCTCAACAAATCCACGCCGATTGCCGATCACGTGTTTGTCGATTTTGAACTGCGCGGTTGCCCGATCAACAAGATGCAGCTTGTCGAGGTGCTTAGCGCTTTTCTGCATGGTCGTAAGCCGAACACGCCATCACACAGCGTTTGCACGGAATGCAAGCGGCGCGGCATTGTTTGCGTGATGGTCGCGCACGGCACGCCCTGCCTCGGCCCGGTCACCCATGCCGGTTGCGGCGCGATTTGTCCGGCATATCATCGTGGCTGTTACGGCTGCTTCGGCCCCAAAGAAACACCGAACACAACTTCGCTAAGCGATTGGTGGAGCGGTCTCGGTGTGAAAGAGCAAGACATTATGCGCGCTTTTCGTGGATTCAATGCTTATGCCGAGGCGTTTCGGAAAGAGAGCGAAGCGTATGAAAAGTAAAACCCTCAAAGTCGATTATCTCGCTCGCGTCGAAGGCGAAGGCGCGTTGTATATAAAGATTACAGATAAAAAAGTCTCCGACGTCAAACTGAAAATCTTCGAGCCGCCGCGTTTCTTTGAAGCCTTTCTGCGCGGCCGCAACTTCACCGAAGCGCCCGATATCACGGCCCGCGTTTGCGGCATCTGTCCGATTGCGTATCAAATGAGCGCGGTGCATGCGATGGAAGAGGCGTTGGGCGTGACGGTTGGCGGCCAACTGCGCGCGCTGCGGCGACTCATTTATTGCGGCGAATGGATCGAGAGTCACGTGCTGCACATTTACATGCTGCACGCGCCGGATTTTCTCGGCTATCCCGATGCCATTCAGATGGCCAAAGATCATCCGCAAGTCGTGCAGCGCGGTTTGCAATTGAAAAAAGCCGGCAATGAAATCGTGACGCTAATTGGCGGCAGAGAGATTCATCCCGTCAACGTGCGCGTTGGCGGCTTCTACAAAGTTCCCACAAAAAAGGAACTTGCGCCATTGGCAGAAAAATTAAAGTGGGCGCGTGACGCGGCGCTCGAAACCGCACGCTGGACGGCGACGTTGAAATTTCCGGCCTTTGAACAGGATTATGAATTTGTCGCGTTGCGCCATCCCGACGAATATCCTTTCAACGAAGGCCGGCTCGTTTCCAACAAAGGATTGGATATTTCGATTCCGGAATACGAAAATCATTTTGTGGAAGAACATGTGCAACATTCCAATGCGTTGCACTCCGTTTTGAAAACGCGCGGCGCCTATTTTGTTGGCCCGCTGGCGCGTTATAATTTGAATTTCGACAAGCTCTCGCCACTGGCGCAAAAAGCCGCGCGCGATGCCGGTTTAAACCAGCAATGCCGTAATCCCTTTCAGAGCATCATCGTTCGCGCCGTCGAAACCGTCTATGCCTGCGACGAAGCGTTGCGCATTATTGATGCATACGAAATGCCAGAAAAACCGTTTGTATCCGCCCGATCGCTCCGCGAAGGCGGGGCCACGGGGCACGGTTGCACCGAAGCGCCGCGCGGTATTCTTTATCATCGCTATCGTCTCAACGAGCGGGGTGAAATTCTCGACGCGAAAATCGTTCCGCCAACTTCGCAAAACCAGAAAACCATCGAGAGCGATCTCCGGCAATTTGTCGCAAAACACTTGAATCTTTCCGACGACAAGCTTACGTGGCAATGCGAACAGGCGATTCGCAATTATGATCCGTGCATCTCGTGCGCGACGCATTTCTTGAAATTAAAAATTGAACGGGAATAAATACATTGCAATGGAGCTATCGATTCACTTTCATATTTTAATGAAAAACAAAAAAATACACTGGAGAATTTTAAAGAAAATTTGGCCCCGGCCCGTTGGACAAACGCATAAAACTTATGCCGGATATTTCATCCCCAAAATCTCACATTCTTATCATTGGCGTCGGCAACGCCTATCGCGGCGATGACGCGGTTGGATTGATGGTGGCCCGCCGCCTGCGCGAACAATTACCAGACGATATCACAATTATCGAACAAAGTGGCGAAGGCGCCGCATTGATTGAGTCATGGCAAACTGCAATGCAAGTGGTTCTCATTGACGCCGTTCACTCCGGCGCAACCCCCGGAACCGTCTTTCGCTTTGCAGCTCACCAACAATCCATACCCACGCAATTTTTCCGTTACTCGACCCACGCCTTCAGTGTCGCTGAGGCTATCGAACTGGCGCGCGCTTTAAGCAAACTGCCCGCTTCGCTGATCGTTTATGGCATCGAAGGAAAAAGCTTTGCCGCCGGCATTGGCCTCTCCCCGGAAATTGACAAAGTCATACCCGAAGTCGTTGCTCGAATTGTCAGCGACATTGAAATAAAAATGTAAACGCCCCTTGCCCGCCCCGCTTTCTTTTGCAGCCCTTCCTTTTTCTCAAGCTTAAGAATTTTTCACGCCCTTTTCTTAAATTTAAAAAAACTTCTCCATTCATTCTCGCAATAATGGCTAAAATAACAGAATCTGCTTGGCATAAAAATTGAGTCATTTTTTAATGGTAATTCGCTTGTTCAGTAGGTTTTATCATCGCCGTCAGAAATGCGCGGAAAGGTTAGCCGGTTCGCCAGTTCATAGGCCAACCGGCTAAATAATTTTCAGATCACGATGCACGAACTTTCCATCGCCGCTGCCCTCGTTGACACAGTTTTGCGGGAAATCCAGCGGCAGAACTTATCGCTGGTGCAAACTATCGCGGTACGCATTGGCGCATTGAGCAGCGTTGATCCCGAAGCGCTGCGCTTTGGTTTCGATGCAATCATCATCGACACACCACTGGCCAACACCAAATTGGAAATGGAGTTCGTGCCCATTCAAGGAAAATGCCGCGCTTGTAACAATGAATTCACGGTGCAGAATTTTGTTTTCGCCTGTCCGCTTTGTGATTCCAGGCAAATTGATATGACACATGGAGATGAGCTGGATATTGCGTACCTCGAAGTGAGTTCGTAGTCGCCCTTCAGGCACTCTCGCATTGTGAGTCTCCGTCCCTGAAGGGACTACTACGAACCGTTCACAATTTAGAATCACTGAATAAACAACTTATTCATTTCATCGGCTTGTTATTCCCGCGCGCTTGGCGGGAATCCAGTTTTTAGAAGCGCAGATGCCCGATTAAAGCGTTCGGGCATGACGATCATCTGCTTAATCGGCATTCCTTAATGGTTAGAATTATGGCTGAAAAAATATCCGTCGAGAAAAAAGTTCTTTCCGAAAATGATAAACTCGCCGCGGACATTCGCGCGCAACTCAAACAGCGCAACATTGTAGCGCTCAATTTTGTCAGCTCCCCCGGTTCCGGCAAAACCAGTTTGTTGGAACGAACGCTGGGCGCGCTGAATAACGAGCTGCGCATCGGCCTCATCGCCGGCGACGTGCAAACCGAGAACGACGCCAATCGCCTGCTGCGCGCCGGCGGCAAAATGGTGCGGCCCATCGTCACTGGCGGCGCGTGTCATTTGGATGCCAAGATGATTACCCGTGTGCTGCCGGAATTGGATTTGGATCAAATTGATTTGCTCGTGATCGAAAACGTCGGCAACTTGGTTTGTCCGTCGAGTTACGATCTCGGCGAGGACATGAAAGTTGTGCTCATCAGCACCACTGAAGGTGACGACAAGCCGCTCAAATATCCCGGCATGTTCCGGCGTTCGTCCGTGCTGGTGATCAACAAAATCGACCTGCTCGGCAGCTCGGATTTCGATATGAATCGCGTAAAAGAAAATGCGCGCAGCATCAATGCAAATTTGAAAATTTTCGAACTTTCTTGTCGAACCGGCCAGGGTTTAGAGGAGTGGTACAAATGGATTAAAAGGCTGGCGAAAAAGCATGACATTTCGTAAGAACCTTTTTGCAATTCAAGGCAATCGTACCAGTTGTTAAAAAAAATTAGCCTGACATGCAATGATTAGTTGTCAATTATTGCAGCCTTTGCTGCGCTGAACAATTCGTGCTTCCGCATTATATCGTTGCACCATTTGCTGCTGCACAGTTCGGTTTACCGGCCGTGGTGACGAACGTCAAACTGTGGTGGATATGTTGAATAGTGTGCCATTGCCACGAATTTATTGAGTCCTTTTTAACCAAAAGCATAAGATGATACATAAAATTCTGAGCAAACAAACTCTCGCTGCGGGCATTAAGCGATATGAAATCGTCGCTCCAGAAATTGCGCAGCGCCGGCGTGCCGGACAATTCGTTATTTTACGCGTGCATGAAGAAGGCGAGCGCATTCCCATCACCATTGCGGATGCCAATCCGGCGAAAGGCGCAATTACGCTGATCGTGCAAGAAGTGGGCATGACCACGCGCCTCATGGGAGAAAAGCAAGTTGGAGATTTTCTCCCCGATGTTTGCGGCCCGCTGGGCGAACCGACTCACGTTGAGAATTTCGGCCACTGCGTTTGTCTCGCCGGCGGCGTCGGGGTCGCTGAAATTTTCCCCGTGGTGCAAGCGCTGCAAGCTGGCGGCAATCGCGTGACCGCGATCATCGGGGCGCGTTCAAAAGATCTGGTTATTCTCGAAAATGAAATGCGCCACGCCGCGCAGCGTCTCATCGTGACCACCGATGACGGCAGCTACGGCCTGCACGGCCTCGTCACCAAACCGCTTTTAGAAATGCTGCAACACGGCGAGAAAATCGACCGTGTTTTTTGTATCGGCCCGGTGCCGATGATGCGCGCCGTCACCGAATTGACACGCGCGGCTCAAATTCCAACTATCGTCAGTCTCAATCCGGTGATGGTCGACGGCACCGGTATGTGCGGCGGCTGTCGTGTCACCATCGGCGGCAAAATCAAATTCGCCTGCGTCGATGGCCCCGACTTCGATGCGCATCAAGTCGATTTCGATGAATTGGTGCGCCGGCAACAGATGTATCGTGGCGAAGAAAAAGAAGTATTAGAAAACTATGTGAAACACTTTGAGCAAAACCAAACCGGTAAAAAAACTTGCCAAATGGCTGAAAGCGTTTAATCGACAACCAAGCTTATTATGTCTAAAAAAGTGATCCCTGAAAAAACACCCATATCCGAACAAGCGCCGGAAGTGCGCATCACCAATTTCAACGAAGTGGCACTCGGCTATAATGATGAGCAGGCAATGTTCGAAGCCACTCGTTGTTTGCAGTGCAAGAAACCGGTTTGCATCGCCGGCTGTCCGGTGGGCATTGACATCCCGCGTTTTGTCGATATGGTGGCGCACGGCAATTTCAACCGCGCGCTGGAAATTATTCGTGAGAAAAATGCGCTGCCGGCAGTGTGCGGCCGCGTTTGTCCGCAAGAGAGCCAGTGCGAGTTGGTTTGCGTGATGGGCAAAAAATATCAGCCGCTCGCGATTGGCCGCCTCGAACGCTTTGTTGCCGATCACGCGCGTCAGCAGAACGGCGGAGCGTCGATTTCTCTGCCCATGAAAAAAACAGGAAAATCGGTTGCCGTTGTCGGTGGCGGGCCGGCGGGATTGACTGTTGCCGGGGAATTGGTCCGGTTCGGGCATCACGTCACTGTTTTTGAAGCATTGCATAAAATCGGCGGCGTGCTCGTTTATGGGATTCCGGAATTTCGTTTGCCCAAAGCGATTTTGCAAGCGGAAGTCGACAAGCTTGCGGAACTCGGCGTGGAATTTCGCACCAACTATGTCGTTGGTCGCACCGAGATGGTTGACGAGCTATTGGGCCGTTACAATGCCGTGTTCATCGGCACCGGCGCGGGGCTTCCTTATTTCATGAATGTGCCGGGGGAGAATTTGAACGGCGTTTATTCCGCCAATGAATTTCTCACGCGCCTGAATCTTATGCGGGCCTATCTCTTTCCCCGTTGGGAAACACCGGTCAAAATCGGCAAGCGGATCGCAGTGATCGGCGGCGGCAACACGGCGATGGATGCGGTGCGCACCGCTAAACGCATGGGTGCAGAGCATGCATATCTGATCTATCGCCGCTCGCGTCAGGAAATCCCAGCGCGCCTCGAAGAAGTGCATCACGCCGAGCAGGAGGGGATTGAGTTTCGTTTTCTCGAAGCGCCGGTCGCGGTGAAGGGAGATGCGAAAGGTTGGGTCACTGGAATCGAATTGATCAAAATGCAGCTTGGTGATCCCGACGAGTCGGGACGTCGCCGTCCGGTACCCATTGATAATTCAAATTATATTCTCGATATCGACACTGTGGTTGTCGCTATCGGACAAGGCCCGAATCCGCTCATCCCGCAAACGACGCCGGGGTTGAAAATCGGCAAGCACGGCATCATCGCCGTTGATCCTGAAACCGGCGCGACGAGCAAGCCGGGCGTTTTTGCCGGCGGCGATGTCGCCACCGGCGGGGCAACGGTTATTCTCGCAATGGGCGCGGGGCAAAAAGCGGCTCGAGCTATTCATGAATACTTGCGATGATTAAAGAAACATGAACGAATCAGATTTTTACGAGCGGCTCGATCTCAAAAAAGAGATGATGCCGGCGTTGATTTATTTTGCCGCATATATGGCATATCTGTTTTTCAGCCTTGAAAACGAGTTTTGGCATTGGGTATCGTTGGTGATCATTCCGTTTCTCTTGCTGTATTCATTGCACAAATTGGCGCGCCCCAATGCCTCGCTACGATGGACGCTCGCTTCGATTGGTTTCCGGAAGGAAAATCTGACCACCGGACTTGGCTGGGCCATTCTACTCGGGCTTTTGCTGAGTGCGGCGCAACTTTTTCTTTCTCGAAGCAGCGCGGCGATATGGCAAATCATTCGCTCGGGGAAAGTCGCGTACCTTTTCCCGCTCACCTTCCTAATGATGTTGGGCTTGGCGGGTTTCACCGAAGAATTTTTCTTCCGCGGCATTTTGCAAACACGGCTTTCCGAATCGTTACGCTCGAACCTTTGGGGTGTCGTGGCGACGGCAGTGCTGTTTGGGTTTTATCATCTACCTTACGCCTATTTGAATTCACATTGGCCTTCGCACGGCGATTGGAGCGCGGCCATCTCTGCCGCATTCTCGCAAGGTGGGCTGGGCGGACTTATTCTCGGAACGGTTTATGTGAAATCCAAAAATAATCTTCTGGCTTGCATCATCGTGCATTCACTCATCAATGCTTTTCCGGCCATGACGATGATTAAATTGGGCTGATAATTTCTCCCTGTTTCGACCAATCATTTCTAAAAATTTTCGCTTTAAACTTCATTGTTAAGCAAATCTTATCGGAAGATTAAGATTTTGTTGCGGCTTGACTTTTGCGTGAAATGTGTGTATTTTCTTGCAATCCAATCGGCTTTGGATTTAAAAAAATTCAGGCACAAAAATTTTCAAACAACTTCGCGAGGTTGCACAACCATGTCGGCGGCAGAGAAGACGGCGGCAATCACCATTCAATCACCCAACGCTTACCTAAACCGCGAATTGAGCTGGCTGAACTTCGCGCGGCGCGTGCTGGCGCTTGTCGAAGGCTCGGAGCTGCCGCTGTTGGAGCGCCTCAAGTTTGCCGGCATTATGGGCATGCTGCACGATGAGTTTTTCATGAAACGCATGAGCGGCCTAAAACGCATGGTGAAGCGTGGCGTGGAAAAACCGTCCATGGATGGCCGCAAGCCGAACGAGGAAATGGAGGCCTGCCGCAAAGAAATTCTCAGCCAGATCAACGCGCTATCGCGAGCCATAAAAGAGGAGATTCGTCCGGGTTTGAAAAAAGCCGGCATTCCGATTTTGGATTACGCCGATCTCGACAAAAGGCAAAAAGAGTATCTGCACGAATACTTTCACTCTTCGGTGCAGCCGATCTTGACGCCGCTGGCGGTGGATGCGGAGCATCCCTTCCCGTTTATCAGCAACCACGGCGTGAATTTGGCCGTGCAAGTGCCCGACAAAAAAAAGGGGCGCAAACGCTTCGTGCGCATCAAGGTGCCAAACAATCGGCCGCGCTGGATTCCTTTGCCGGACAAAGCCGGCTTTGTGCCGTTGGAGCAGGTCATTGCCGCCAATCTCGATCAGCTTTTTCCCAACTCCGATTCGATCAAAACCTATTTATTTCGCGTGACGCGCGGGGCCGAGGGCGACGAGGCGGCGTTTTCGGATTATGCCGATGACGATCCGGACACGCCGTTGGCGCCGGGAATCATCATTCGATTCGTCACCGACGAATTGAAAGCTCGGCGCTTTGCCGGTGTGGTGCGGCTTCAAGTTGATGCGGAGATGCCGGAAAAACTGCAAAAATGGCTGGCCACGCAGCTCGAGGTTGAAAGCGAAGACATTTATCCGGCCGATCATTTTATCGGCTTGCGCGATTTGGCCGAGTTGAAAGTGGAAGGCCGCGAGCACCTTTGTTACCCGCCGCACCAACCCGTCACGCATCCGCGGCTGCGCCATTTAAATTCCAACAATTCGAGAGCGATCTTTGATGAGATTAAAAAAGGCGACGTTCTCCTGCATCATCCTTATCACAGCTTCGATACTTCGGTGCTGACTTTTCTGCGTGCGGCAGCCGGGGATCCGGAAGTCTTGGCCATCAAGCTGACGATTTATCGCACCAGCGGCGACTCCCCCATCGTGCAAGCGCTCGCCGATGCCGCGCGCCGAGGCAAGCAAGTCGCCGTGGTCGTCGAAGTCACGGCGCGCTTTGACGAAGGCCCGAACATTGCGTGGGGACAACTGTTGGAGAAGGAAGGCGTACACGTTGCCTACGGCGTGCAAAAGCTGAAAACACACGTCAAGCTGGCTTTGGTACTGCGTGAAGAGCGGGGCAAAATCCAGCGCTACATTCATATCGGCACGGGAAATTATCACACCGGCACGGCGCGGCTTTATGAAGATCTCGGCGTGCTGACCTGCGATCCGGAGCTGTGCGATGACGTGGCGGCGTTGTTTAACGAATTGACCGGAGCCACGCCGTATGACAATTACCACAAAATGCTCGTTGCTCCGATGAACATGCGCGAGCGTTTCATCGAGTTGATTCGCCGCGAAGCCAACCATGCCAAAGCCGGACGGCCCTGCGGCATCCGCGCCAAGATGAACCAATTGCAGGATCAACAAATCATTCGGGAGTTGTATCTGGCCAGCCAAGCCGGCGTGCCGATCACGCTTAACGTGCGAGGGCTATGTTGCCTACGGCCGGGCGTGGCGGGATTGTCGGAAACGATTCGCGTGTACAGCGTGGTCGGACGATTTCTGGAACATAGCCGGATTTATTCTTTTTTGAATGGCGGGAAGCCGGAGTATTATCTAGGCTCAGCAGATTGGATGCGGCGCAATCTCGACAGCCGCGTGGAAACGATTATGCCGGTTAGCGACGACAAGGTCAAGCAAGAACTTGCTGCGATTCTCGACGTGTACGACAACGACAACAGTTCCGCGTGGGACTGCATGCCCAATGGAAACTATGTGCTTCGCCGCCCGTCAAAAGGAGAAGCGCGCCGCTCCACGCAGGAGGAATTCATCACGCTGGCGCCCGCGGAATAACGAATAATTTTTCTTCTCCCCGATTTGCAAGACTGCGAAAAACTTCTCGGGTGATTCTTAATTTCAAGAATTGCCTCCAACCGCCTTCTAATTTCATTCCTACAACCTTAACGAAAACAGCACGTCAATAGTGGGGCAACAGGCATAAGACTTGCCTGTTGTCAAATGGGCAATTATGTTCGTTAGGTATTTGCGATAAAAAGCAGTTCTTCTTTTATCTACTTCGCGAGACTTGCACGATGATCAAACTACTAACCCTTTCACAACTCCGCCGTACTTTTGATCCAAAGTTGCTTGGCGTTGAAACCACAGAGCATCTCAAAATTTTGGAAGGCATCATCGGCCAGAAAAGGGCCGTCTCGGCTTTGCAGTTTGGTTTAGAAATTCGTGAAAAAGGTTTCAATATTTATGTAGCCGGGCCGCCGGGAATCGGCAAGATGACGGCGGTACAATCCTTTCTCGAAGAACTGGCGCGCCGCAAAGCAACGCCACCGGATTGGTGCTACATCAATAATTTTGAAGATTCTTATCAGCCGCAAATTTGCCAATTGCCGGCCGGGCAAGGCCGGGCGCTGCTGCAGGACATGAAGAGTTTGATTGAACACATCCGGCGCGAAATCCCCAAAGCGTTTGATAGTGAAGAATACACCAACCGCCGCGAGATCATCATCAAATCCCTGGATAAAGACCGCGCCAAAGCGCTGGAGCAAGTGAATGCGCAGGCGGCAAAATCCGGCTTCATGCTGCAATCCACCCCGTATGGGATTGCGACGATTCCCGTCTACAAAGGTCAACCATTAAGTGACGCGGATTATCAGGCGTTGCCGGCGCACACGCGAGAAGAATTTCAAAACCGGCATGAAGGTTTGAAAGATGAGCTCAAAGCGGCATTGAAGCAAATTCGCGATCTCGAACGCACGGCTCACGCGAAAATTGCGGAATTGGATGAAAAAGTCACGCTGTACGTGGTCGGAATATTGATGGATGAGCTTACCGATAAATACCACAGTTTGCCGCAAGTGCTGGCTTATCTCCAAGCGGTGCAAAAAGATATTCTCGAAAATATTGACACTTTTAAGTCGGGCGCGACCGCGACTCCGGCTCCCGAAGGCGGCGCGGCGCTCAATCCGTGGCTGCGCGAGCTGCCGTTTCGCAAATATCAGGTGAATGTGCTCGTTGACAACAGCGAGCCGAAGGGTGCGCCGGTGGTGGTGGAGCTTAATCCGAGCTACAATAATTTATTCGGACGGGTGGAAAAAGAAGTGCAATTTGGCGCCATGTACACGGATTTCACGATGATCAAACCGGGCGCTTTTCACCGCGCCAATGGCGGCTATCTCGTGTTGCCCATCGAAGATCTGTTGCGCAATCTACTCAGTTGGGACGGGGTGAAACGCGCCTTGCGCAGCGGCGAAATCGAGATCGAAGAAATTGGCGAGCGCTTGGGCTTTTTGGCAACCAAGAGCTTACGCCCGCAGCCCATTCCTCTTTCCGTTAAAGTCGTGCTCGTTGGTCGCCCGCTGCTTTATTCGCTTTTGCACAATTACGACGAAGAATTTCCCGAGCTTTTCAAGGTCAAAGCCGATTTCGACACCCGCATGGAATGCAAAGCAGAAAACATTCAGGATTTTCTGGCGTTGATTTCGACATTCTGCAACAAAGAGAAATTGCTGCATTTGGAAGGTAGTGCGGTGGCCAAACTGTTGGAACAAAGCGCGCGCCTGGTCGAAGATCAAGAAAAGCTGTCGACGCATTTTGGCGCCTTAGCCGACGTCATTCGTGAGGCCAACTTTTGGGCGAGACAGGAGAACAGCGCTCAAATCAGCGGCAAGCATATTCGGCAGGCGTTGGATGCCAAAATTTATCGATCCAATCTTATTGCAGAACGCATCAATGAAATGATCGAGCGCGGCACGCTATTGATTGAGACCGCCGGCCAAACCGTGGGACAAGTTAACGGCCTCGCCGTGCTCAACCTTGGCGATTACGCGTTTGGCAAACCGAGCCGCATTACGGCAAGCGTGGGGCCGGGGCGCGGCGGCATCATTGACATCGAGCGCGAGGTTGAATTGGGCGGCCCGCTTCACAGCAAAGGCGTTTTGATTTTAAGCGGATATCTCGTCAAACAATTCGCGCAGGAACGGCCGCTCTCGTTATCGGCGCGTTTGGTTTTCGAACAAAATTATGAAGGTGTCGAAGGCGACAGCGCTTCCTCGACCGAGCTTTACGCGCTGCTTTCGGCTTTGTCAGGCTTGCCGATTAAACAAGGCATCGCCGTTACCGGTTCGGTAAATCAGCAAGGCGAAGTGCAGGCCATTGGTGGGGTCAATGAGAAAATCGAAGGTTTTTTCGATGTTTGTCAAGCCAAGGGTTTGACGGGCGAGCAAGGCGTAATTATTCCGCAAAGCAATGTGGCGAATCTCATGTTGCGCGAAAATGTCGTCGAGGCCGTCGCGGCAAAAAAATTTTCCATCTGGGCGATCCAGACGGTCAATGACGGTATTGAAATTCTCACCGGCGTTCCGGCGGGTGAACGCGGGCCGAATGGCCAATTTCCCGAAGGCACAGTCAATGGCCGTATTGAACAACGCCTGCGCGAATTTGGCGAACGTTTGAAAGAAGCGGGAAAGGATAAGAAAGATGAATCTTAATCAACTTTTAAAAGAACGCGCCGACGACATTCTTGTGGCGGCATATGCGGCGATGGCGCGCGCCCATTTGCCGAATTATGAAACGACGGGAATCGCGTCGACGCAACAACGCGTCAAGGCGCTATATGAACTCACGCAACGGTGCGTTGCCGAAAAAAATTTTACGCCCATGCGGATACATGCCCAAACCATCGCCACCGAGCGCTTTGAGTCCGGCTTCGATCTATGGGAAGTGCAAACCGCGTTCAACGTTTTAGAAGAAGCGATCTGGCGGCGCATTCTGCAAGAGTTGCCTCCAACCGAATTTGCCGAAGCCTTGAGTTTGGTCAGTACCGTTTTGGGCGCCGGAAAAGATACACTGGCGCGCACGTATGTTACGCTCGCCAGTAAAACGCACGCGCCGACGTTAAATATTCAATCTTTATTTGCAGGCACCGAGGGCAAATAAACTATAACCTCAAAAGGAGATTTAACCATGTCCATCAAAGTAGCAATTAACGGCTTTGGCCGCATTGGGCGGCTGGTGTTCAAAGCCATGCAAAAAGAGGCGACCATTGAAGTCGTCGCGATCAACGATATTACCGATGCGAAGACGCTGGCGCATCTGCTAAAATACGATACGGTACATGGCAGATACCCCAACCCGGTCCATGCCGAAGGCGACATGCTCATCGCAGGCGACCGCCGTGTGAAAATCTGGGCGGAAAAAGATCCGAGTCAATTGCCGTGGAAAAGTTTAGGCGTCGATATCGTCATTGAATCGACCGGGATTTTTACTTCGCGCGAAAAACTCGGCCTGCATGTGAAAGCCGGGGCGCGCAAAGTTCTGCTCACCGCGCCGGCCAAAGATGAATTGGATAACACCGTCGTCATGGGCGTCAATGACGACACGCTGACAGCGAAACAAGTGCTCGTCTCGAATGCGTCGTGCACCACCAATTGCCTCGCGCCAGTGGCGAAAGTGTTGCACGAAAATTTCGGCATCAAACGCGGTTGGATGACGACGATTCATGCCTACACCAATGATCAACGCATTCTCGATCAGCCGCACAAGGATTTGCGCCGGGCGCGGGCCGCGGCAAATAATATCATTCCCACCACGACCGGCGCGGCGAAGGCCGTCGGGTTGGTGATTCCGAGCTTGAAGGGCAAATTAGACGGCATCGCGATGCGGGTGCCGGTGAGCGACGGTTCTCTGGTGGACTTGGTGGCTGAATTAGAAAAACGCGCCACTGCCGAAGAAATCAATAGTGTCATGAAAGGCGCCGCCACCGGCGCCCTCAAAGGCTATTTGGAATATTGCGATGATCCCATCGTCTCCTCAGATGTGATCGGTAATCCAGCCTCGAGCATTTTTGATGCCGCTTCCACGCGCGTGATGGACGGCAATTTTGTGAAAGTGATTACTTGGTATGACAATGAATGGGGCTACTCCAAACGGACGGTTGATCTGCTCAAGAAAATGGCGACAATTTAAATAGAACAAAGCCGAACTGGCGCGCGCCAGTTCGGCTTTGGAAAACCTCTCTCGCCTTCCTGCATTGGCAACATGTCGCGGGCAACTCTCGTACATTTAAACAGAAACAGACGTACATTAACAGACGTACATTTTACCATAAACTCTTCACCGAGTGAGGTGCCAGATGATTCAATTTTTTCTGTGGTGCATTATGTTTTTGCTGTGCTGGCCCTTGGCGTTGCTGGCGCTGGCGCTTTATCCGATTGTCTGGCTGGTGCTGCTGCCGTTCCGTATCGTCGGCATCGCCATCGACGGCGTGCTCGAATTGCTTCACGCCATTATCACACTGCCGGCGCGTCTCCTACGTGGTCGAATTCATGCGTGAGATTCGCGCAAAAGGGCAGCGAAGCGAAAACGCCTCATGAGCTTTCGTTGATTGTGTTGCAACATCGACGCTGAAAGGAGAATTTATGTTGCCATGATACATTTCGGCGTGGTTCATTTTACTTATCGTCGCGATTCTCAATGCCACCTCGCGTTTAAATTTCTCTTCGGGCATTTTGTAGTTGGACATTCGTGGAGCAAACTCCGGCACGAATAAAATACTCTGCTCTGGGTTGCACTTGCACCCCACCTCTTTTATAAAATAAAGTAACCAAACAATTACAATTTATTACGATTCAATTTTGCCCTCTCCGAAAAAAAGATAAAAGACAGTTTTTTTGTCTTCTTTGACTGAAGCTATCAGTGCTTCGCAAGACTGCGAAATCCCTCTTCTCAATTCTTAATTTCAAGAATTGTCTCGAACTCTCCCCCCTCGCGATCTATCCAACTTGAGCGAAAACAGCATAAAAAAATCTCACTCGCAGGCATAAGACTTGCCTGAGTTTACAGAAGTAATTTGGCTCATTGGGCTTACTGAAGGAGGTTTTACATGGCTCGCAAAGCGATGCTAATCGATATCACGTTATGTGTCGGGTGCGGCTTATGCCGCGACGCATGTAAACAGGCTAATGGTCTGCCGGAGGGAGAAGAAACCAAACTCAACGCGAATGCTTACACCGTCGTGCAAGATTGGGGTGATAATACCTTTGTGCGGCGCATGTGCATGCATTGTGAAAACCCCACTTGTGTTTCCGTTTGTCCGGTGGGGGCTTTCACCAAAACCGCATACGGGCCGGTGCTGTATGATGAAGAAAAATGCATCGGTTGCCGTTATTGCATGCAGGCCTGTCCATTTCAAGTACCGACATATACCTGGAATGAGACTTCTCCGCGCGTGCGCAAATGCATCTTTTGTCACGAACGTCTCGCACAAGGTTTACCTACCGCATGTTCCGAAGCTTGTCCAACCGGCGCCACGATTTTCGGCGAACGCGACGAGCTGATTGCCGAAGCGCAAAAACGTCTGCGCGAAAATCCCGATAAATATGTCAACCATATTTACGGTATGCAGGAAGCGGGCGGCACTTCCGTGCTCTTTCTTTCTGCCGTACCGTTTGAAAAACTCGGCTTTCCCACCAACTTGCCGAATCAACCATTACCGATGCTCACGTGGAATGCGCTCTCGAAGATTCCCAATATCGTCGTGGTCGGCGGCACTGCGCTGTATGGTCTGTGGTGGATTATCAACCGGCGTGACGAAGTTGGCAAGTTGCATGCGCACTTGAAAGAAATGGAAGAAAGTAACAGTAACAGTGGCGCGAGCACGCATCACTAAACTGCTACCGCAACTTTAATCGGACTCATCATGAAAAAAATAATTTCACAAATCACCTTTTGGCGCGCGGTCCTGGTCGTATTGTTCGGACTCGGCCTTTATGCCACGTATGTGCGCTTTGCGCAGGGCCTGGGCGCGGCAACCAATCTCAGTGACCAATTTCCGTGGGGACTGTGGATTGGTTTCGATATTCTCTGCGGCGTGGGCTTGGCTGCCGGCGGCTTCACGCTGTGCGCTATTGTTTACATTTTCAACCTCAAAGATTTTAAACCGATCGTGCGGCCCGCGGTGTTGACCGCGTTTTTAGGCTACCTGCTGGTCATTTTCGCGTTGATGTTTGACCTCGGCCGGCCATTTCGCATCTGGCACGCGCTCGTCATGTGGAATCCCACTTCCGTGATGTTCGAAGTTGCGTGGTGTGTGATGCTGTACACGACGGTTCTCGCGCTCGAATTTAGTCCGGTGTTATTTGAAGGTCTCGGCTGGATGAAAGCGGTGCGGGTGATGCGTACGATCACGATTCCACTGGTTATCATCGGTGTGCTGCTTTCAACATTGCACCAATCCTCGCTCGGTTCGTTGTACTTGATCGTGCCGGAGAAACTGCATCCGTTGTGGTATTCACCTTTATTACCGGCTTTTTTCTACATCTCGGCCATCGGCGTCGGTTGTGCGATGGTGATTTTTGAGTCTTTTATGAGCAGCCGCGCCTTCAAGCGTCATATCGAAATGCCCCTACTCTCGCAGCTTGGCCGGGTCATGGTCGTGATTCTGCTGATTTACACCGTCATGAAAATTCAGGACCTGTTCGAGCGGCACGCCTTCGCCGCCGTATTCACGTTAAATCTTGAATCGATTTTATATTGGATCGAAATGGGGCTCGGGGTTTTGTTGCCGATGATATTACTGGCGATTCCCAAAGTCCGGTTGCACCAAACCGGCCTGTTCGTTTCGGCGCTGCTGGTGGTCTTGGGATTTATTCTTAATCGCCTGAATGTGAGTATCACCGGCATGGAAGGCTGGGCGAAAGCCGGTTACTTTCCCTCGTGGATGGAAATTGCGGTGACGGTGATGATCGTGGCGCTTGGCTTCACCGCCTTCGCATTGGCCGCGCGCTACTTGCCGGTTTTTCCGCAAGCGCAGGAAGAAGCCCAAACGATCGAAGCGAACGCCCAGGTTTCATGGGCAGAGTAAATACAGATTGGACAATAAAACTTGAGGTTTTAAGCGAAGGAGCAAGCTGCTATGAAAACAACTAAACCTGATATCGCACACCCGAGCAACCTTTTTGCCAATGTCATTCGGCAATTCAACAAAGCTGCCGAGCTTATGAAACTCGATGCGAATATCCGCAAAATTTTGGCGATGACGGCCAATGAAATCGTGGTGAATTTCCCGGTGAAGATGGACGATGGCCGGATTGAAATGTTCACCGGTTATCGCGTCCAGCACAACAACGTGCTTGGCCCTTTCAAGGGCGGATTGCGTTTCCATCCCTCCGTCGAAATCAATGAGGTGCGGGCGCTTGCGGCCTGGATGACCTGGAAAACGGCGATTGCCGACATTCCATTCGGTGGCGCCAAAGGCGGTATTCAGATCGACCCGTCGCAATACAGCATGGCAGAACTCGAGCGCATTAGTCGCCGCTTTACATTCGCGCTGGGCAGCAATATCGGCCCGGAGTATGACATCCCCGCGCCCGATGTCAACACCAATGCGCAAATCATGGCGTGGATCCTGGACACGTATCTGCAAACCATGCCGCCGCACGAGCGTCAGGGTTACACACATGTGGTGACGGGCAAGCCGCTTGAATCCGGCGGCAGCTTGGGACGCGAGAAAGCAACGGGACAAGGTGTCGTGTTCATGATTGAAGAATGGGCGAAAGATCATCGCTTTGCCTTGGACAAAGCCACCTATATGGTGCAAGGTTTTGGTAACGTCGGCTCCTGGTCGGCGCGTCTGCTGAAACCGCATGGAGCGAAGCTCATGGCCGTCGAGGACGTTACCGGAACCATTTTTCATCCGGAAGGCATCGACCCCGAGGCGCTTGCCCAATATGTCAAAGAACACGGCGGCGTTCGCGATTACCCACGGGCCAAAGCAATCGACCATCAGACTTTCATGACCATGAAGGTTGATATCTTCATTCCCGCAGCGATGGAAAATCAAATAAACGCAGTAACCGCGCCGTTGTTAAATGTGCGGCTGGTAGCCGAAGGCGCCAACGGGCCGACGGAACCGGAAGGAGACCTTGTTCTACAAAAGAAGGGTATCGACGTGCTGCCGGATATTCTTTGCAACTCGGGCGGCGTCATCGTCAGCTACTTCGAGTGGCTCCAAAACAAACGCAGCGAATTTTGGGAGATCGAAGAAGTAGATCGTAAGCTGCACAAAAAAATTGTCAGCGCCTACGAGCGGGTGCGCGAGGCTGCGCAAAAATTTAAAACAGATTGGCGCACCGCAGCCTATATCGTTGCGCTGTCGCGTTTGGAAACCGTGTACAAAGAGCGCGGCATCTTTCCGTAAGGCGAAATTGTTTTGAAAGGAGGCCAATATGGCCCTCATGATCACGGCTGAATGCATCAACTGCGGTGCCTGTGAGCCCGAATGCCCGAACAATGCGATTTACAATGTTGGAGAAGATTGGGCGTTTGCCGACGGCACCACGGCGAAAGAACAGATTGAATATCAGGGTGAAATGATTGAAGTGACGAAAAAACTTAATGCCCTGTCGGATAGTGTTTACTTTATTGTTCCCGAAAAGTGCACCGAATGCGTTGGTTTCTATGATGAACCGCAATGCGTCAAAGTTTGTCCGGTCGATTGCTGCGTCGATGATCCGGATCGCCGCGAGTCGAAAGAAGAACTCCTGGCCCGAAAAGAAAAGTTGCACTCGTAATACGCGAAATCCGGCTGGTGCCACAAGATTTGACAAAACTAAAATGTCAAGCGCCAGCCGGGCTTCACTGACTTAAGGAGGTATGCTATGCAACCGTATCTCGATGCCATCCGCAACAATGTTTGCACGGTCTGTTTGGATGCCGTAATGTTGGGCAATGAATTTGTGCGTTGCGGCCTTTCCAAGGGCAGAACCTGTCCGGTGGAAATTTTTCTTCCCAAAGTGGTTGATGTCGTCGAAGCCGTCGATAGTTGGCTCATCGAGGACTACGTCAAATTGTTACGCGAGAAAGTTTGCGCTATTTGCAAACATTCCGATGGCGATTTTTGCGCGCTGCGTTTGCAAGCCGACTGTCCGCTGGATCGCTATTTTATGTTGGTAGCCGAGGCCATCAAGGAAGTCGATACCCGATTGAATGTTGAGGCCGCTACCGTCGGCATTCCGTAAAAGCAAAAGGAAACAGACCATGAAAGACGGAGCATACTACGGCCTCAACGTCAGAGGCTTCATTGTTGATTTTTTCGGCGCTTTAGTTCCGGGGCTACTTTTTATTTTTCTGTCGTTTTTCGCGCTCGGATGGCCGATCTGGCTTTTTATGACTGAACTGCAGATACTTATTGCCAGCAATGCAACACCGCCATTGGAGCTTTTTAAACAGATTCGTGAGTTGAGCACCGTTTTGACGGTCGAGTTGAGTATTTTGTTGCTCGTGGCCTCGTATGTCATCGGCACGTTGTTTTTTCGCCGCGATCCCAAAGCCCCCGATCACATCAGTTATGAACAATCCAGCAAAAAATTTGACGAGGACGAACGCAAAGGCTGGGTGGTGCAGAAAGATGAAAGCGGCAAGGAAGATGTGCAATTTCCGTATCGCTATCTGCGGGAGTATTTAAGCAAACGGGAATTGACGCATTTAGCCGCGATGATTCCGTGGGAAGGCAAAGATCAGGCAACGCATTTGAAACGGACCAAAACTTTTATCAACATGCTGAAAATTCGTCTCGAGTTTTATTTTCCGGAGAAATGCGGGACGCTGATTAAGAATGAGGCCCAAGTCCGCCTAATGTCTTCGCTCTGGTACATTACCAAAACGCTGTTGCTCTTTGGCAGCATTGGTATTTTTTTCATTGCGTTGAGCATGTTCATTGGCGGCCCGATTATGCACGATTTCCCATTTGACTTTCTTATTTCATTGACGGTGGTCGTTTTTGTTTTGGTTAATTCGTTTTTGGGCAAGCGCATGATTCAAGAATTTTTCCATTATCAGCGTGTGCGCGAAATCGTTTATGTTTTGGAAACAGCTTATATTGCGGCCAAAGAGAAGCCGGTGATCCTTGACGGTATAATTTCGCTTCTACCCAGCACGCGAGATGCGGTTTCGGCCTAAAGCGAATTAGACACGAGAAAAAGTATGAATGCAGATTTTTTACATACCACCCTCGGCAACACCGGATTGAAAGTATTCCGGCTGGGCTTGTCGGCCTCTTATCGTCCGGGCAAGAAGACCATCTACAAAGCGTTGGACGAGGGCATCAATTTTTTCTTCTGCTATGGCTTTGATACCCAGATGATCCAGGTTTTGCGCGAGGCCATTAAAAGCCGGCGCGAAGACAATGTCATCGCGACGGGTGCATATAATTTAATGTGGGGGCATCTGAATCTCCGCCGCACGCTGGAAAAACGGCTGCGCCAACTCAACACGGATTACCTCGATCTATTTCTTTTTCTCGGCGTGACGCGCCCGCAGCATTTTGATCGGCGCGTTCGCGAGGAATACCAACGTTTTCGCGAAGAAGGCAAAGTGCGCGGCATCGGCTTGTCATGCCATCAGCGAAAATTTTTAGGCGAACTGGCGGCGAATGGCGACATCGATGCGATGATGATGCGCTACAACGCTGCACATCGAGGTGCCGAACAGGAAGTTTTTCCCAATTTGTCGCGATATCATCCCGGGGTGATCAGCTACACCGCCACGCGCTGGACGTATCTGCTACGCTCAACGCGTGGCTGGCCCAAAGATGGGCGCATCCCTACGGCCGGCATGTGTTATCGCTTTGTGCTGTCGAACCCGAATGTCGATGTCTGCTTGATGGCGCCCAGCAATCTAAAACAATTCGCGGCCAATCTGGAAGAAGTTCGCCGCGGCCGCCTGTGTGAAGTCGATTTAGAATTCATGCGCCAGTTCGGCGATGCCGTGCATGCGCAGAATAAATGGTTTATGTAAAATTTTTTGCATCGCCTCGGCCAAGGCTGAAAGAAAAGAAAGGATAGTCATGACTGATTTTGCGGTATCCGGCAATTTGAAAACGGCGGCACGCCCAGCGCGACCGACCACCTTGCCGGAAATTATGATTATTGAAACCTGGTGTAAGGGCTGTGCCATTTGTGCGGAGTATTGCCCCAAACACGTTTTTATTATGAAAGACAACTTGCCGGTCATCGTTGATCTGCAAGCGTGCAATCGTTGCATGTTGTGCGAAATGCGTTGTCCGGATTTTGCTCTAACCGTGAGATAGGATGGCTTGATGAATAAATCAAACCCACGCCCCCGCATGATGTCGGGAAATGAAGCTTGCGTTGAAGCCGCGCTGCTCGCCGGCGTACGTTTTTATGCTGGTTATCCGATTACCCCATCTTCGGAAATTGCCGAGTTGATGTCAGCCCGGTTGCCGAAAGTTGGGGGTAAATTTATCCAAATGGAAGATGAGATTGCTTCGATGGCCGCGGTCATCGGCGCGTCGCTCGCGGGGGTGAAAGCCATGACGGCGACAAGCGGCCCGGGATTTTCATTGAAGCAGGAAAATATCGGTTATGCGTCGATGACGGAAGTGCCGTGCCTGATCGTCAATGTGCAGCGCGGCGGCCCCTCGACGGGATTGCCCACGCTGCCGTCCCAAGGCGATGTCATGCAAGCGCGCTGGGGCACGCATGGTGATCATCCAATTATTGCGATTGCGCCGTCTTCCGTGGGCGAAACATTCATGCAGACGATTCGCGCCATCAATCTCTCGGAGAAATTTCGCGTGCCGGTGATACTGTTACTGGACGAAATCGTTGGTCACGTGACCGAAAAAGTCGTCATGCCCGATCTCGCCAGCGTCGAAATTTTCAATCGTGTTCAACCGACCGTCGAGCCGGCGCAGTACATGCCGTATGCTGAAACCGCCACGGACGTTCCACCAATGGCCGCGATGGGCACAGGTTATCGGTGCCATGTCACGGGCTTAACGCACGATGAATACGGCTTCACCACCACCGAGCCGAAAAAAATCGACGCGTTGATTCGCCGGTTGCATCGTAAGATTGAAGGCCATCGCGACGAAATCATTCAATGTTCATCCGAACACCTCGAGGGCGCCCGGATTGCCGTGATCGCCTATGGCTCGACCGCGCGTTCGGCGCGTCGTGCCATGTTGATGGCCCACGAAGAAAAAATTCCCGTGGGCCTGTTCCGTCCCGTCACCCTGTGGCCGTTTCCAGAACATGAAATCCGCCAAGTTGCTGATCAAGTTTCGCATATCATTGTTCCGGAAATGAATTTGGGGCAGATCGCGCACGAAGTAGAACATGCCGTCCAAGGCAAAGCCCAAGTTATTTCAATCAGCCGTGTCGATGGCGAGCCGATTCGACCGCAACAAATTTTTGAGAAGATTAAGGAGATTGCACACTAATGGACTACAACAAATATCTTCGCACCCAAAAAATGCCGCACATTTGGTGTCCCGGTTGCGGCAATGGCATTGTGCTCAAAGCGATTTTGCGCGCCATCGATCGCCTCGGCTTAAACAAAGATGAAATTGCAATGGTGTCCGGCATTGGCTGCTCCAGCCGCACGCCGGGTTATGTGGATTTCAATACCGTGCACACGACCCACGGCCGGGCGCTGGCATTTGCCACCGGCATCAAATTAGCGAAACCGGAATTAACCGTGATTGTGGTTTCCGGCGATGGTGACGCGACGGCCATTGGCGGCAATCATTTCATTCACACGGCACGGCGCAATATCGATTTGACGATGATCATTTTCAATAATTATATCTACGGCATGACCGGCGGGCAGTATTCTCCAACGACGCCCTCCGGCAAATGGGGCAGCACCGCGCCGTATGGTAATTTGGAAAATTCGTTCGACATTTGCGGGTTGGCCAGTGCCGCCGGCGCCAGCTACGTGGCGCGCGGCACGGTTTATCATGCCGTGCAACTTGACAAACTCATCGAAGGCGCCATTCGTAAAAAAGGATTTTCCGTCGTCGAAGCGTTGACGCCGTGTCCAACGTATTATGGCCGCCGCAACAGCCAAAAATCGGTGATCGACATGATGAACTGGCAAATTGAAAACACCGTGAAAGGCAAAGCCGGCAATGGCGCCACAGAAAACTTCACCGGAAAAATTCCTATCGGGGTGCTGATGGATCGTGAAAAAGCGGAGTACGTCGAAGAGTACCAAAAATTTGTGGCTCGTCTCAATCAAGAGGCAACCGTATGAGCTTCCGTTATGAAATCCGTTTGAGTGGTTCCGGCGGGCAGGGCTTGATCCTCGCCGGACAAATTTTAGCCGAAGCCGCCGCAGTTTACGATGACAAGTACGCCACGCAAAGCCA
Source organism: uncultured Cytophagia bacterium (assembly GCA_964477305.1). GTDB lineage: Bacteria > Zhuqueibacterota > Zhuqueibacteria > Zhuqueibacterales > Zhuqueibacteraceae > Zhuqueibacter. Next base: position 13,108 of record CAYZFF010000004.1, on the reverse strand, counting down.
GTCCTATGGGCCGGAAGCGCGTGGCGGCGCCAGCCGCTCCGAGGTGATTATCTCGGACGAAGAGATTGACTATCCCAAAGCCGTCAATCTGGATTTCGTGCTGGCCTTTACTCAACAGGCCTGCGATAAATACGCCGCTGATTTAAAAAAAGGCGGGGTGTTGCTCGCCGACGCCACGGAAGTTACGAAACCGCCGCACGGAGATTATAAAGTCTTTGCCGTGCCGATTACCGAAATTGCTGAGAAAGAAGTTGGCAAAAAAGTGACGGCGAATCTGGTGGCGGTGGGCTTGATCGTTGGTCTCTCGAAAATTGTCTCGCCAATTGCCGCGGAAGAGGCGCTGTGGGATCGTGTGCCCAAAGGCACAGAAGAGATCAACCTCAAGGCGTTTAAAAAAGGGTTGGAGATTGCCGAAAGGTTTATATCGGAAAAAGCCGATACTTGGGTTGATGCTGCCGGCAAATGAACGTGAGAAGAATTATGCAGATAATCGTTGCAGGTGATATTCACCACCGTCGTAGACATTTCCGGTTTGTGCCAATTTTCATGATCGGTTCGGCTATTCTTTTAATTTCGTTGCAGCAACTTACGCCGGTATCCTGGCAGCCGGAAAGCACGAACATCGTCGGCTATTTTGATTTCAAATTCAAAGCCAAGCATCTCAAGAATGCCGCACAGCCGTGGTTTTATACTTGGCATAATTCGGGAACGGTTGCGAGCGTTGAGCATATGAGCAATCTTGTCCCCGGTAAAGGTCGATTGATCGTTCATGACGGCGCGGGGAACGAAGTTTATTCGCATCCGCTTGGTGCCGACGGCATCTACTTGACCAATCCCGGCGTTGCCGGAGAGTGGACGATTAAGGTGGTGTTTGAGAATGAAGTAAATTGAAAGTTCTAAATTACAATTTTTCAATTTACAATTTTCAAGGCATTAGAACCCGCATATAGAAAAGGAGTTTTACCATGAAACTTTTGAAAATTGCCCGTGTCCCGCCGCTGGTGGTGGCCCCGGAAGACAGCATCATGGCCGCAGTGGAAAAAATGTGCGATACCGGAATCGGCGCAGTAGTCGTCGTGAAGAATGGCGATCTGGTCGGCATCTTCACCGAGCGCGATTTGTTGACGCGGGTCGTGCGTCCCGGCGTGTCAACGTTGAACACACCGATTGCCAAAGTGATGACCAAAAATCCCAACGTTGCCCTCGCCGAGATGGAAGCCAGCGAAGCCTTTGAGTTTATGACGGAGAAAAACATTCGCCATCTTCCGGTCGTGGATCAACATGGCAAACTGCAAGGCATTTTGTCGATTCGCCATCTTATGCGCAGCGTGGTCGAGCATTTGTCGCATGAACTTGAAGGCTTGAATGCATATTTGAGTGTTGACAGCTCCGGCGGGGATTGAGATACAGCGCTTGTAAAAATGTCATTTCGACGGAATCATTTTTTCTTACCAGCACTGTGCTCAAATGAAAAGGATGCTTTCAGCATGACGTGTTCGCTGCAAGCAATTATTTTGAATCAATCATGCGCTCCCGCATCAGCTACAAACTCATCGCCGCCGTCGCGCTTGTCGCGGTTGTCATTATCGGCATCTTCGCTTATCTCATTCTCGATGCACACCAACGCCAACTCATCGCCGAACTTGAGCGCAGCGCGCATCAATTGAGCGAGACCGTGAAGAGCAGCACAAAGTATGATATGCTCTTGAACCAACGCGAATCGGTACATCGCATTATTAAAACGATTGGTGGCCAGGAGGGAATCGAGAAAGTTCGTATTTTCAACAAAGAAGGCGAGATCATTGTTTCGACGGATTCACTGGATCTCGGCAAACTGGTCGATAAAAAAACCGAAGCCTGTTACGCCTGTCATGCTGCCGATCAACCGCTTGCCCGCCTGCCGATTTCAGAGACCACACGCATTTTTAAAAGCGCAACGCCGACGCGAACGCTCGGCATTATCAATCCGATTTATAACGAACCGAGTTGCTGGCAAAGCGCTTGCCATGCGCACACGCCGAATCAGCAAGTGCTTGGCGTGTTGGATATTACCATGTCGCTGGCCGAAGTTGACCGCGGCCTGCAAGCCAGCCAAATGCGGCTGCTGCTGTTTGCGATCATCGCTATTACAGCGGTGAGCCTGATTATTTTTTTGCTGGTCAAAGGTCTTGTGCTCAGGCCGGTGCGGCAAATCGTTGCGGCGACGCAGCATGTGGCCAGCGGCGATCTCAATTACACCATCCAACTCGAAAAGAAAGATGAAATCGGCGAGTTAGCAAAATCTTTTAATGCCATGACCCGCCAGCTTTCTGAAACGCAACGCCAGCTCTATCAATCCGACAAGCTCGCTTCGGTCGGCAGATTGGCCGCCGGGGTGGCGCATGAGATCAACAATCCGCTCACTGGCGTTTTGACCTACAGCAGTTATTTGCTCAAACGCGCGAATGGTGATACGGAAATGAAAGATGATTTAGAAGTCATTGTGCGCGAGACCAAGCGTTGCCGGGAAATTGTCAAAGGCTTGTTGGATTTTGCGCGTCAATCGCCGCCGGAAAAACGTCCGACCGACCTCAACGAAATCATTCACCGTGCGACCCGGATTCTCCAAAATCAATTTTCTTTGCAGCACATTGAAATCGAGCCACATCTGCAACCGACATTGCCGTTGTTACAAGTCGATGGCAACCAAATCCAACAAGTGGTGGTGAACTTACTAATGAATGCGCACGACGCCATTGGCGAGAAGGGCGGCACGATTGTCATCACTACTGCCATGCCCGAAGCTACAACCCAATTGGCAGCCGGCTTACCGCCAGACCAGGCTTATGCGCAAATTAAAATCAGCGATAACGGTTGCGGCATTCCGCGTGAAAATCTTTCGAAGATTTTTGAGCCATTTTTTACCACGAAAGGGCAAAAAGGAAATGGCCTCGGGTTGGCGATGGTGTGGGGCATTATTGAGAAGCATGATGGCCGCATCACCGTCACCAGCGAAGTCGGAAAAGGAACAACGTTCAATATTCTATTGCCGGTGGCGTCGGCAAAATGAATTGGAAGCTGCATGCACCCTGCCGCCGGTTTCCTGATCAATACGAATGGACGGCTGCCTATGACTGACAAACTTAAAATTCTCGTGGTGGATGATGAAGCAGTGATTTTAGATTCCGCCCAAAAGATCTTGAGCCGAGAAGGTTTTGCCGTTCGCATCACGAATAGCGCGGAGCGCGCATTGGACCTTCTGCGTGCCGACCCGCCGGCGATGATGCTCGTGGATTTAAAGTTACCCAAAATTTCGGGACTGGAGTTATTAAATTTGGCCCGCCACGAGTTCCCGGCACTGGCCGTGATCATGATGACCGGTTATTCGACGCTGGAGAATGCCGTGACGGCATTGAAAAACGGCGCATTTGATTTTCTTCCGAAACCCTTTGCGTTTGAAGAATTATTAAGCACGGTACACCGTGCCGGACGATCACTCGAATCATCGCGCGCAACGCTGAAGACCATTGATCCGGCCTGCCATCATCTTGGAGTGCAGGTCTGGGCTAAAATAGATCATGATGGCGCGGCGCAACTTGGCATCACGGATTTGTTTCAACAAACCGTTGGCCCCATCGTGCAAGTGACGTTGCCGGCGCGCAATGAAAGCGTGCAACAGGGCAGCCCGATGGCGGAAATTCTGGCAGCCGATCAGATGAAGCATACGGTGTACTCGGCGTTAAGCGGGCGCGTGGTGACGCGCAATGATCTTATTGAAAAACACCCGGAATTACTGAACCGCGATCCATTGGCAACTGGCTGGTTGTTGCGAATTTCACCGGATCGCCTTGAAAATGAATTAGCGAATTTAAGCGTGGAACGCATGCAACCAAACGCTTAGCGTTCCGTGCCATGCTTCTGTACATGAAAGGAGATGAATTTATGGTTGCTCTCTTAGTCGTTTCGATGATTATTGCTTTCATCGTCATTGACATTGTCGTGCGTATTGCTTCCGAAAAAATTCGGGAAGCGAAAGCACGTAAAGAAAGACTCGCGGCGTTGGATATTGGCTTAAATCTTGACTTCACCCACGAAGCGAAATCTTTGAAGCGCGTTGACGTGACCAATCCCCTGGCGCGTATTTTGGCGGTTGATGATGAGCCGGTGATTTTGGATAGTTTTCGCAAAATTCTCGTCGTCGCTGGCTACGCGATCGATACGGTGGAAAGCGGCCGCGAAGCGCTGGGCCTGGTGCAAAAGCACAAATATGATTTTGTGTTCACCGATTTGAAAATGCCGGAAATGGACGGCCTCGATGTCGTGAAAGGGGTCAAACATTTTAGTCCCGAAAGTGATGTCATTGTCATCACCGGTTTTGCCACTATCGAATCGGCGGTGAATGCCATGAAATTCGGCGCGCTGGATTATGTGCAAAAGCCGTTCACGGAGGATGAACTGGTAGAGTTCACCAAAAAGTGTTTGATTCGTCGGCAGGATCATTTGGAAAAACAAATCAAACCAACGGTGCGCGTCGTGACGACCGAGCGGCCCTCGGAGCATGAATTTGCGCTGCCCGGCGGCGTGTTTATTTCCGCCGGACATGTGTGGGCAAATGTGACGGTACCCGGTTTGGTGCGCATCGGTATCGACGATTTTGCGCGCAAGATGATTGGTCGTATCACCGCCATTGAATTTCCCGCCAAAGGCAGCCCGGTGAAAAAAGGCGAGCGGTTGTTTACAATCCGACAAGGCGAGCGCACGGCTATTTTCAAATCTCCCATTACCGGCAAGGTTCATGCGCTGAATCTCGACCTCGCGCAAAATCTCGAGTGGCTGGAAAAACAGCCGTATGAAAAAGGCTGGGTTTGCTCCCTCAAGCCAGATCAGCTTGCGGCCGAGTTGGAAAATTTAAAAATTGGCGAGAAAGCCGCGACGTGGTACCGGCAGGAAATCCAACGTGTCCGCGAACTGCTCACCCCGGTTAGTGGCAATGGCCACAACGGCCATCCCGAAGAATTGCCGGCGCCGGCGCAACTCGTCGAAGGCCAACTCGAGGAGGTGGACGAAGGAACGTGGGCAAAGTTTGCTGAAGGCTTTTTAAGAGAAAAATAGACATGGAATCTTCCAAAAGGCGAAACGAGACGGCAACGCTCCTCGCGAAAGTTGTGAAGGCGGTCGATTTAATCGAGTATCAAAAAGGCGCGGTGGTGAGCCGGACAATCATTTCGAATAAAGCCGGAACGGTCACGCTGTTCGCTTTTGATGCCGGACAGGGTTTAAGCGAACATACCGCGCCGTTTGAGGCGCTGGTCACTCTTCTCGATGGCGAGGCGAAAATTATCATCGCCGGCGAAACTTTCCACTTGCAGGCCGGTGAAATGATCATCATGCCGGCGCATCAACCGCATGCGGTGCAAGCAACGCGAAAATTCAAAATGCTTTTGATCATGATTAGAGGTTCTTCATAATGGCCTGTTGAGAAAATTGTATTCCCCGAGGGATGGAGACGATCAAATGATCAAGCGGTTTTTATTCGAAGCAATCGTTGGACGAGAAGGATTATTTGCAATCACTTTATTCGGAGATCTCGGCTTGGCGGTGATTGGTCT
>CAYZFF010000004.1:2883-7420 GCA_964477305.1 uncultured Cytophagia bacterium | reverse complement strand
AAGGATTATTTGCAATCACTTTATTCGGAGATCTCGGCTTGGCGGTGATTGGTCTTTTAGGATTGAGGCCGTTCTTCTTGCCGCTTGAAAATTACCGCTTGAATGATCGTCAATGGCAAGTGTTCTATAAAATCGGCTATATAAGTTTAGCTATCACCGCTTTTATCTTTGTCATGACGTATCTTTCTCCACACGTTTTGCCGAATATGAGTTTTGACAGAACAGCTTTGCCGTTGCTGGTTATTCCCTTTTGGGTTTTTGTTCATGGGTTAACTGGAATGGCGATGACGAAAACAAATTAAGGCGCGGCAGGAGTTTCGCGGCACGCATGCGCGGCGTGATTTTGCCCAACGCGGCGATGAGAAGTGGCTCAAAAATTCTTTGGCGCATTTTGCGCCCGATGGACCAAAGCTGAGCTACAAACCGGCGCGGATTACCACGTGGAAGCCAGTGGAGAGAAAATACTGGGAGAGTAACCAAGTTGCTTGATTTATATAAGCGCGGCGCAAATTGCTTGAACGCCGCTTAAATCAACGCCAGCACATCGTGGTAGGCTGGCAAAAATTGTTGTATAACTCTAACGAGTGAGGGATGCACGATGAAGATTGTACGAATTTTTCTTGCCGTTGTCTTGTTGTTGCTGACCACGGCAGGAACGGTCTCAGCGCAGAGGCTCACGCCTAAAGAACGGTTGGGAAAACTTTTATATTTCGATGCCAATCTGTCGAAACCGCGTGCGCAGTCCTGCGCGAGCTGCCATCATCCGGATGCCGGTTTTGCCGATCCGGATAAAAACATGCCGACTTCGCAAGGCGCGATATCTGCGCGCTTTGGCGGGCGCAATTCTCCAACTTCGGCCTATGCCGCCTTCAGTCCGGTTTTTCATTATGAAGGCGATGGTCTTTACGTCGGCGGCCAATTCTGGGATGGCCGCGCTGCGACTCTTGAAGACCAAGCCAAGGGACCGTTTCTGAATCCTCTCGAAATGAACAATCCGGACAAAGCGTATGTGATCAGCTCGATTCGCGCTGCGCGTTATGCCGATTTATTTGAGGAAGTGTTTGGCGATGGCGCGCTGAATGATGTGGAGCAGGCTTACGATCAGACGGCCGAGGCGATTGCGACGTTTGAACGGTCGGGCGAAATAAACCAATTCACTTCGAAGTTCGATTACTTTCTGGAGGGCAAAGCCAAGCTCACGAAGACGGAACAGAAGGGGCTGGAAATGTTCAACACCAAGGGCAAGTGCGCCCAATGCCATCCGAGCACGGCAGGGCCTTATGCCGACAAACCGCTGTTCACGGATTTTACCTACGACAATTTGGGCGTGCCCAAAAACCCAGACAATCCCTTCTATATGATGCCGCCAAAGTTTAATCCGGATGGCCGCAACTGGGTGGATCATGGCCTCGGCGGCGTTTTGGGAGAGCCGGATCAAATGGGCAAGATGAAAGTGCCGACGCTGCGCAACATTGCCGCCACGGCGCCGTATTCGCACAATGGCTTTTTCAAAACGTTGAAGGACATCGTGCATTTCTACAATACGAGAGACGTGGCGAATTGGCCGCCGCCGGAAGTGCCGGATAATGTCAACGACAGCGAGTTGGGTGATCTTGGCCTGACGAATAAAGAGGAAGAGACCATCGTTGCCTTTTTGAAGACGCTCACTGACGGTTATAGTCTCGGCAAAGAAGTGGCGGAAACGGGCGAAGCGACGGTGATATCCAATTATGCGCTCTTCCAAAATTCTCCCAATCCGTTTAATCCCACGACGGCAATTGCATTCGAGCTGGCGGATCAAAGCTTCACGACTTTGAAAGTGTATGATGTTCTGGGCCGTGAGGTGGCAACGCTGGTCAATGGCGCTCTTGATGCCGGCAAGCACGTCGTGACTTTTGATGCGTCACGCTTGGCGAGCGGCGTGTATGTTTATCGTCTTGAGTCGAGCGGTTTCACCGCTGTCAAAAAGATGATCGTCACGAAATAGCATTAACTGTTACTCCGCAGCAACTCATTGACCGGTCGCTTTCATTCCACCGTTTTCGGTGATCGAACAGTTTAAGCGACCGGTCAATATTTGAACAAAGCTGTGGAATCAATTCCGCAGCTAAAGGCTCAAGTCGCCTGAAGGCGACTAAAAAACATCATGACAGATTCGTTAACACGGCATTATCTTTTCGGCCCCGTGCATTCGCGGCGCCTCGGCCTCTCGCTCGGCATCGACGTCGTGCCGATAAAAACGTGTACGTTCAATTGCATTTATTGCCAGCTTGGAAAAACTTCGCATCAGACGCTGAAGCGCGAGGAATATGTGCCGGCGGCGGAGGTGATGGCGGAAGTGCAGGCGTATCTGCAAAATGGCGGCACAGCGGATTATCTCACCTTCTCCGGCTCCGGTGAGCCGACGCTGCACAGCAAGCTCGGCGAGATGATTTTGCAAACCAAACAAATGAGCAAAATTCCGGTGGCGGTGTTGACCTGTGGAGCACTGTTGCCTCTTCCGCAGGTGCGCAAAGAGCTGTTAGGGGCAGACGTCGTGTTGCCTTCACTCAATTCGGCCTCGGCGAAAACCTTTCAACTGATCAACCGCCCGCATGGCAAACTGAATTTAAATGAAATTTTTGATGGGCTGCGGCGTTTCCGACGCGAATATCGGGGCAAAATTTGGTTAGAGGTTATGTTGGTAAAAGGCCTCAACGATAACGCCAACGAAATTGCCGCCCTGCGCACCGCGATTACTGAGATTAAACCGGACAAAGTGCATCTGAACACCGTCGTCCGCCCGCCCGCCGAAACTGAAGCGAAATCATTGACGGAGGCGGAACTGCGCGCGATTCGGAATGCGCTGGGGTCGCCCGCCGAAGTGATTGCCGAATACCATGCCGCTTCCCCAGCGCCGGGGCAAGATCATGTACTAAATGAAGTCGTTGAATTACTGGGGCGCCACCCGGCCACGCTGACGCAGATGGCCGAATACGCCAATATTGAACAAGCGCGTATTGAGGCGATGCTGGCGGCTTTGGTTGCGGCCGGACAGGTAACAATTTATCAGCACCAAAATCAAACCTTTTATCGCGCGACTGCCGGTGCGGGCGCCGCGCAGTTGCAGGTTTAAATAAATCGGGCTATTCGAAATAATTGGTAGCAAAATTTCTTCAAGATACTTAAATTAAAATCGCCAGTTGTGGCGCGCGGTCTTCTGTAAACGAAACTTTTACGGCTTAACAACTTTTACCTTAGCGGAGGAAAAAACATGCCAGATACTCTCACCATAACCGATAATCGCACCGGCAAACAATATGAAATTCCCATTAGCCACGGCGCCATCAAAGCCATGGATTTGCGGCAGATCAAAGCGGCAAATGACGATTTTGGGCTGATGAGCTACGATCCCGCTTTCATGAATACGGCCTCGTGCCAGAGTAGAATCACCTTTATCGATGGCGATGCGGGCATTTTGCGTTATCGCGGTTATCCCATTGAACAGCTTGCAGAAAAAAGCAACTATCTGGAGGTGGCGTATCTGCTGATCTACGGCGAATTGCCGACCAGTTCACAATTGGAGAATTGGGTTTATCACATTACCCACCACACCATGCTCCATGAAAACACTAAGAAATTTATGGAAGGCTTTCATTATGATGCGCATCCGATGGGCATGCTGGTGAGCACCGTTGGCGCCATGTCAACGCTCTATCCCGATGCAAAAAAAATTTTTGATGCGGAAATCCGCCAATTGCAAATCTATCGCCTGCTCGGCAAAATGCCGGCGATCGCGGCGTATGCCTCCCGCCACCGGCTGGGGCTGCCGTATGTTTATCCCGATAATGATTTGAGCTACACCGGAAATTTTCTCAGTATGATGTATAAAATGACGGAGATGAAATACAAATCGAATCCGGTGTTGGAGCGCGCGTTGGATGTTCTCTTTATCCTGCACGCCGATCATGAACAAAACTGCAGCGCCAACACCATGCGCAGTATCGGCAGCTCGCATCCCGATCCTTTTGTGGCAACGGCGGGCGCAGCCGCCGCTTTATACGGCCCCCTGCACGGCGGCGCCAATGAAGAAGTTTTGCGCATGCTCAATGAAATCGGGTCCATCGACAAAATTCCGGAGTTCATCAAACGCGTGAAAGCCGGTGAAGTCCGCCTGATGGGATTTGGCCATCGCATTTACAAAAATCATGACCCGCGCGCGCGGATTATCAAAGAAACCGCCGATCAAGTCTTTGCCGTCACCGGACGCAATCGGCTGCTCGATATTGCGATTGAACTGGAGCGCATTGCCCTGCAAGAAGACTATTTCGTTAAGCGCAAGCTTTATCCAAACGTCGATTTTTATTCGGGAATTATTTATCAAGCCATGGGCTTTCCGACCGATGCGTTTACCGTCTTATTTGCGATTCCTCGCACTTCCGGCTGGATTGCACAATGGCAGGAAATGCTTTTAGACGCCGAGCAAAAAATTGCCCGCCCGCGGCAGCTTTATCTCGGCGCGGAAACGCGGAACTTTGTGCCAATGGCAAAACGCTAA
>CAYZFF010000004.1:0-2783 GCA_964477305.1 uncultured Cytophagia bacterium | reverse complement strand
AGAAAACTCATCTTGTTTCATACTGGCGCATATATCAACTTTGACTCAGGAGGTCGCGATGCAGTATCTCACTGCCAAAGAAGTGATGAATCCCAATGTCATTTCCGTTCCGGCAGAGTGGACCATCGAAGAACTATCGCAATTTCTCATTGACCGTGCCATTACGGGGGCACCGGTTAAAAACGAAAACGGCAGTTTAATCGGTGTGGTCTCGTTAACCGACATCGTGCGGCATAACAGCGCGTCCGAAATTAATCTCAAAACGGAAGGGCCGCATGATTATTATCAGCATGGTTGGGAAGATCGCTTCGCGCCCGAAGATTGGGCCGCATTTCGGGTTACGGCCAAGCCTCAAACCCGGGTGCGCGACATCATGACGTCAATGATTTTTAAAGTTGATGAAAACACGCCGTTAAAAGAAGTCGCCGATACCATGATCGACGGGCGGGTGCATCGTTTGTTTGTCACGCGCGGCGGTCAGGTGATTGGTATTGTAACCACGATGGACATGCTGAAGGCGATTCGGGATAAATAACTTTTTGCCACAAGCCGGCTGCCCCATGTTTTTATGCATCAAGCTGGCTCAAAAACTTCGCCAGAACTTTCAACCATCGCCGTAACTTCTCGCGCAATTTTTAGATAGACATTTTTAACCGCCAGTTCATACTGGCGTTTTTCTTTCCAGATTTTCCAGCTCCAGCCGGAGGTGGTCAGTAATTCCGAGCGATGCACCCACCCCATTTGGTTGACATGATCGGCCGCCACCGGAAAGTCATGCTGGCGAACGAATTTTCTGGCGCCGTTTTTTGCCGTCAACCAGGCCTCCCATTTCTGCGATTGCACCGATACCAACCCGTCGTTGTCGCCCTCGTGATCGTAAGTGACTTGCCAGCTTTTTTGAAAGGGCAAAAAAGTAAACTCGCGTTTATGTGAGCTGGCATAAACCTGGTAAATCACGCTGTTCTTCGCTTCGGCGTCACGCGCGGCGTCATTGAAGGCGCGACAGGCGGCGGTGGTCAAATCTTTGAAGCCTTCGAGATTGATGACTTTGCCAAGCGCGCTAAAAATTATGTTGAACGCGCCTTTTTCCATAAACCAATCGGCTACGCTCGCGCCCAAATGTGGTGTGCCCAACGTTGTCACCGAGGCAACTTTATCCGCCATGCCATGATTCACGATCATGTGCCGTGCGTCCAAGCCGCCCATACTATGGCCAATGATATGAACTTTCGCATGGCCGGTATCAGCAAGAATTCTTAAAACCTCTTTTTTGAGATCCTGTGCCCGCGTCTCAACGCCTGCCGCAAAGCCCACACTGGTATGATAAACTTCAAAATCATGTTGTTTTAAATAACTCGCAATACCTTTGAAGTAATGAAATTTATCATAAACGTGGCTGTAGTCATTTAGATTCAACTTTCGGGCGACGAAGTCAATAAGATAATCCGGGCGAGTAATGCCGTGGGCGAGGATGATCGGATGTTTCTGCAAGTTTGACATTATGAAATCAAGAAACTGCTTCAAGAACGTTACACGCGATTCCCAAATTTCCAATACAGCACCGGCATTACGAATAAATTTAGCGCGGTCGAGCTAACCAGACCGCCGACAATAACGACGGCCATCGGATGCTCGATCTCGTGGCCGGGGCGATTGCCGCCGAGGATGATGGGCAACAACGCCAGCGCCGCGGCGAGCGCGGTCATGAGAATTGGTGCGAGACGTTCCAAGGCGCCGCGCGTGACCAGTTCTGCGCCGAACGCGAGGCCTTCTTCTTTTTCCAAATGGCGATAGTGGCTGATGAGCATGATGGTGTTGCGTGCGGCGATACCGAGCACGGTGACGAAGCCGACCAGCGAGCCGAGCGAGAGCACGCCGCCGGTGACGATCACGCTGAGAATGCCGCCCACCAACGCGAACGGCAAGCTTAACAACACGAGCAGCGCCAGCCGCGCCGATCCAAAGTCGGCGTGTAGAATCAAGAAAATGCCAATGACGGCGAGCAGCGAGAGCATCAAGATGCGATTCTTCGAAGCTTGTTGCGCCGCATACTCGCCGAGAAATTCAGGATGATAGCCGCGCTCGAAGTGTACGGTGGAAACATTTTTCTCGATGTCGCGCGCGACGCTGCCGAGATCGCGGCCTCGAACGTTACAGGTGACTTCCGTGTAACGCGAGGCTGCCTCGCGGGTGATGAGATTGGGCGTCGGCGCGATGATAACGTCGGCCACTTCATGCAACGGCACCACGCCTCCGGTCGGCGTGGCGATCATCAAATCGCGCAGGGATTCGACATTGTCGCGCACTTGCGGCGCGCCCCAAACGACGACGTCGAAAATTTTTTGCTCTTCATAAAACTCGCCGGCCTTCAGGCCTTTCACCAACGTGGTGGCGCTGCGTCGCACGTCGCCGGGCGTGAGGCCGAAACGCGCCGCGGCTTCCGGACGAATGTGTACTTCCACCTGCGGCACGAGAATTTGCGGTTGCACTTTCAAATCGGCCACGCCTTCGACGTTCGCAATGGCGGCGCGCACTTGTTCGGCTTGCTCGCGCAGCACGTCGAGATTCTCGCCGTAAATGCGCACGACGAGGGTGGCGCTCGCGCCGGTGAGCACTTCTTTAATGCGCTCGCGCAAATACGTGAGCAGATCGCGATAGAGTCCGGGATAACCGTCAACGACTTTTTGTATTTTCGCGACTGTCGGTTCGTAATCGACGCTGGGATCGAGGCTGATCCACAGCTCGGTGAAGTTCGGGCCAACGACTTCATCAGCCACTTCGGC
>CAYZFF010000003.1:0-49090 GCA_964477305.1 uncultured Cytophagia bacterium | reverse complement strand
CCAATTTCCGGCAGCGGCTGGCCGAGGCCGTGGTGAAAGCGGTGGTGGCGCAGAAGTGACCAGTAAGCAGTTTGACCGTTTTCAGTGTTTATAAAGTAATGCTTAAAATCAAACCAACACGTATCGTGCTGCATCTCGACATGGATGCGTTTTATGCGGCGGTCGAGCAGCTCGATCATCCGGCCTATCGCGGCAAGCCGGTGGTGGTCGGCGCGGATCCGAAAGGCGGCACCGCGCGCGGCGTCGTGGCCACGTGCAGCTACGAAGCCCGCAAGTTCGGCATTCATTCGGCGATGCCGATTTCACAGGCGTACCGGCGCTGTCCCCACGCGGTTTATGTGTTTCCACGTTTCCCGCGGTATCGGGAAATTTCCCAGCAGGTGATGAAAATTTTGCAGGAATACTCGCCGCAGCTTTTACAAATCAGCATCGACGAGGCGTTTATCGAGATCACGCAAACCGCCAACTTTCACGGCGGCGCCAAAGCTTTAGCGGAGAAATTGAAGGCGCGCATTAAAAACGAAATCGGCCTCACGGCCTCAGTTGGGATTGCGCCAAACATGTTTACCGCCAAAGTTGCGTCAGATTTACAGAAGCCGGATGGCTTGACGATTTGCGAGGCCGGTCAGGAGAAAAACTTTCTCGCGCCGCTGCCGATCAAAAAACTCTGGGGCGTCGGCCCCAAAACCGAGGCGCAATTGCAGAAATTGGGCTTTACCACCATCGGCCACGTGGCGCAATGCTCGCAAAAAATGTTGGCGGAAAAATTAGGCAAGTGGGGCGCGCATTTGTGGGAGTTGGCGAACGGCAGCGATGAACGTCCCGTGGAAGATTGGGGTCCGCGCAAATCCATCAGCCAGGAACACACGTATGATCAAGACGTCGCGGACAAGAAAATTATTGAAGGCACGATTTGGAAGATCAGCGAAAATTTGAGCGCGGACATGCGCCGGCTGGATTTAAAAGGGCAAGTGTTGACGTTAAAAATCCGCCTGGAAGGCTTTGAAACATTTACGCGCCAACGCAAATTCGCCGAATACGTGAATGACGCGGAAACCATGCGTGCGCTGGCCCTGGAGCTTTTTCGCAAATTCGATTGCCAGGGGAAAAAAGTTCGCTTAATCGGCGTCGGCATGTCGCATCTCAACAACACTGGCGGCGAGCAACTGAGTTTGTTTCAATCCGATGACGGCCAGCAACGCCGCGACCGCGTGGCCAATCTCCTGGAAACGATTCGCGACAAACATGGCGAGGAAGCCGCGACGCGCGCGAGTCTGCTGCAAACAGAATAACGGTGAATTGGATTGAACGATTTTGATTCATCAAGAGCAGCAAGCTTGCGATCCCTCCAATTTCATGTAGATTGCGCTTTTCTAATTATCAACTCGCTTACGCAACATAAGGAAATAAGGCGCTATGCAAACCAGCCACAATTTTTCCCCAGCGCTCGTGCTTTCAACAATATCGTCATGCCCATTGCAGGGAATATTTCTCCGCCGTCGCGCGCTTATTGGGTTGGCGATTCTCTGCGGGCTTGCCGGTTGCGCGCAGAAAACCAAATTTCAATCACCGACGCCGGTGGTGGCCGAACCTCAAACGGCCCCGATGCCGCGCCACGGCAACAGCGCCAGCCAGTGGATCGACCGAACGTCAACTTTTGCACCGGACGCCGCCATTCCCGCTGCCGGCGAGGATTGCGCAATGATTTATGATCCGGTGCAACATCGCATTATTCTATTTGGCGGCAAAGACAATGCGAATCAAAATTTGAACGAAACCTGGGCATTGGATTTGGCGCAAAATCTTTGGCAGAAACTGGCGACGACCGGCGAACCGCCGCCGGCGAGCGAAGATCACACGGTCATCTACGATCCGCTTGGCCAACGCATGATTTTGCAGGGCGGCGAAGACGGCCTGACCACCAACAAACTCTGGGCGCTCGATCTGCGGACCCAACACTGGCGCAATATGACCGACTCCACGGCGCCGGCCCGGGAAGATCACTCGGCAATTTACGACAGTTTTAGCAAACGGATGGTGATTTTTGGCGGGCAACAAAATGACGGCCAATTTGTTCGCACGAATCTCAATGATCTCTGGGCGTTTAATCTCGATCCCACTTCACCGTATTTTGAGCACTGGCAAAGCCTGACGAGCAAAGATAACCCGCCGCCCGGCCGCAGCGATCATGTTGCAGTTTACGACGAGAAGAAAAACCGTATGGTGATTTACGGTGGTTGGGATAAAGATCAAAAAGTATCGTTCGACGATACGTGGGCATTTTATTTTCCGAAGATTTCTTATGCGCCCGGCAGATGGCGCCAGCTCAAAACCCGGCAATCCTATCCACCGGCGCGGCGCCATGCCACCGGCGTTTATGACGCGACCCGAAATTGGTTGATTATTTTTGGCGGGTTTGGCCGCGAAGGCTATCTTAACGACGTCTGGGCGTTTGATCTTGAATATGATGTTTGGCTCAATCTCACGCCCGGCCCGCAACCCCGGCTCGATCATCAAGCCATCTTCGACCCCCGCAGCCAGCGCCTTATCATTTATGGCGGCGACGCGAAACTCGGCAACAAATTTCACGATCTGTGGGAATTGCAAATTCAACCGAACTTACCGCTCGAACTGATGCGCAAAGAGGCGGGAGTGCAACCGGACCAATCCAAGCAATAAAGCCGTGGACATTCATCACACGGCTTTATTAAAAATCTTTTCGCGGTTTGGCTGACGTTCGACGCTATGCTTTGGGCCGTCCCAGTAAAACTTCATCGCCTTCTTGCAAGCCTTCTTTGATCACCACGTAACGATCATTGCTTTCACCGATGACCACGTGACGCGGCGTGGTTTTACCGCCCTGTTTCAGATAAACCAACGGTTGCTTTTCGGCGTCGAAGAAAATACTTTCCACTGGGATGTGCAGAACGTCGGCATGTTGATTCAAAACAATATCCGCCGTGGCGGTTAATCCCGGTTTCAAACGCAGGTCGCGTTCGAGCACGCTCAAGGTCACATCAAAGATTTTAGCGCCGCTCGCTTTACCCGTCATTAAATTGAGCTTGCGCTTGGCCAAATCTGCAATCGTTTTAATCTGACCTTTAAAAACCGCATCGGGATAAGCATCAAGCCGTATTTCCGCGGGCAGACCGATTTGCAACTTTGCCAGATCGACTTCGCTCACTTGCAAATCCACCAACATTGACGACACGTCCGGCAAATAAATTAAATCCATGCCCTCCAACGGCGTCATTCCCACACCGATTTTTTTGCGGTTCTCTTCATCGCCGGTGACGGCATAGACCACCAGCCCTTCACGCGGTGCCAGCACAACGCTCTGGCGTAATTTCCGTTCCTGTTGTGCATAAGCCTGCTGGGCCCGCGTCACCCTGATATCGGTTGCCTGCAGATCGCCTTCCAACGAACGGGTTCGGGATTTCGCTTCAATAAAGGTCAACCGGGCTTTCTCCAAGTCACCTTCGGTAATGAACCCCTTTTTGGCCAATGGCAACAGTGTTTCAAAATTTTTACGAACCGCGTTTTCGCGCAACTTTTGGGCTTCAAGTTCGCCCTCCGCTCTGCTATGTGCTGCGCTCGCCATTAGGATCACCGATTCCATTTCACCTCGGGCGATTTCATATTTGTTTGATTCAAATTTGATCAGCGTATCGCCTTTTTGCGCCCATTTGCCTTCTGGCACGAGCCAAAGAATCTGTTTATCGCTAATCGCGCTAATCGTCACTTGATCTTGCGCTCGCAGTTCGCCGCTTTCGATGAGCTTAATCGTCAACGGGCCGCGCTTAACTTTGGCGCTGCGAATCGCCGGCCCGTCGCTCTCGGAAGCGAGAAAATTGCTTCCCACCCAAAAAACGCCGAGCACCAGGGGCACCAAGAATAATATTATTTTCCGGCGTTTTTTATCGGCGAACAATTCCGCCAGTTGCTTGGAAAAGCTGGAAGCGTTGCTCATACACATTTCTCCATTTCTACTTTATGAAAATAAATTTTTTGCAATTATCCTTTTAAGACCGCCACCGGTCGCAGGCGAACGACGGGGCGCGCCAATGCCATCGCCGCCATGGCCTGGATTACTTGGGAAATATCTTTAAACGAATTGGGCGCTTGTTCGGCAATGTTATCAGCGCCATAGCGATACAACCTAATATTTTTGTCACGCATTTCGCTTTCGACCTGCGCCGCGGTAAATTGCGCCATCGCCTCCGGCTTGTCGAGCACACGCCCGGCGCCGTGATTGACGGAATAAAACGTTTCACGCGTCTGCTCTCCGGCCACACCGATATAGGAGGCGTGGCCCATTGAACCGGGAACCGGCACCGGCTGGCCCGTTTTGGCGAAAAGAGGATGCCCGGCCATTAACGACGGCGGCAGCGCGCGGCTGCCTCCGTGACGGTGCACCCATAGCCTTTCACCATTCCACATTTCCGGCTTAATACTCACATGGGCGCAATCATAAAGCAGCGGCATGGCAAGCGAATCATCGTGCAGCGTCTGGCGCACTGCGGCGCGCAATTTTTCAGTGATCGCGATGCGATTGGCAAAACCAAAATTCGATGCTGCGGCCATAGCGCGCGCGAATTGCACGCCGTCTTCTGAATCCGCCGGTAATGACCAGAGAGCAGCGCCGCGCGCGGCCTGTTCCTCAAATTTTTCCAAGTAGGTTTTCATCGTTTTACTGCCGACACTGCGCGAGCCGGTATGCAGCATGAACAACGCCTTGCCCGGCGTGAGGCCAAGCAAGCCGGCGGCCTCGCGATCAATCACTTCAACGACTTCTTGCAATTCCAGAAAGTGGTTGCCATCGCCGAGCGTACCGAAACATTGCCGGCCTTTTTTCATCGGCTTGTCCGGCATGCTGGCGAGAATTTTTTCCGGATCAGCGGTGTCCGTCGGCATGGTGCCGCGATCTTCAATACAATTCATTTCCGCATCGCTGAGGCCAAATCTTTTTTGGCTCCACTTCCCGCCATGAACAAGAATGTCCGCAATTTCTGCTTTGCTGAGCACATCTTGTTCATGTTCTAAAACCGGAATCGTGCGAATCAACTCGCCAAAGAGTATATCGAGCAGCGGTGGCGTCAACGCCCGAACGTCAATATCCGAACGCACCATCCGCATGCCGCAGCAAATACCGGTGTCAATGGCGCGCGGGATAATCGCGTTCCTGGCCGCGACTACGGTGCCGGTGGGGCTGAGGTTGCGGCTTTTACGATGAATGTCCGGCAACACCGCCACGTGATGTTGCAGACCCGCGGCGCATGCCAACGTTTCGAGTTGCGCCACTGTCGCGGCATCCGGCATCATCTCCGGTGGCAAAAAAAATTTCAGAGGCAAACCGCCGTTTTTCGGTGTCAATTCGAGAGGAGCGGGCATGGGCGATTCCTATGATAAAACGCAAGTATTTAAATTATCAATTTACACTTTACCCAAAACTCAGGCTATTGAATTCAAAATATCCTCGACCACGGCAGCAACGCCGGCCTTCCGGTCAATACCAAGCTCATAACAGCGCGCGTTTTGCGCGAAACGGCGGAGCACTTCAAGGCGCTTCTTCGCCTGCCCGGGACGGGGCCAATACATTTCCAGGGCGGAGGCATACCAGCCGTAATCGTCCAACTCGCGCGTCAGCCGGTTCATCGCCACTATTTTTTCCGCGGCAATTTCCGGAGCCAGCGCCGTCAAATAACGTCGTGGCGAAAATTGCGGCAAAAACAACGCGGCCGGTTTGACCTTCTCCGCCCGCGACGCCGGATCCAGATGGAAAAGAGCTTTCTCCTTCAAACCTTCGGGAAAACGCATCGCTTGCAAGCCCTTCGGATTTTCTCCGAGCATTGCCAGGCTACCGTCATCAAGCCGGATCGGCTCATCGCATGGATAAATAAATTCGCCATCGGTAAAAATAATGTTTTCGGAAATCAGCTTGAGCCCCGGGCGCTGCATCAGCGCCACACAGGTGGTGGTTTTGCCGACACCGCCAAGTCCGCCGATCATAATACCGCCATCGGCGCTGGAAAGCGCCGAAGCGTGCAGAATTGTCCAGCCACAAGAATTCTCGAGATACCAAATCAGCGGATAATAAACCAGATAACTCATCAAACTGAAATATCTTTTATATTCATATTCCGGTAAATACTCGGTTTTCTCTTTCTTGGGATGAAAGCAATAAGCCACTTCAAAATTCCAACAATCCCAATCACGCCGAAAACGCAATTGCAAACCTTTCATACGCAAGGTGTCGAGCCAAATGAGGTCGTCTGTTTTGCCCAACATACGTTTGCCGATCACATTCAACTCCCCGTCAACCGCGAACGGGTTGGTTTCTTCGTCCCACTCACCTTGTGACCATAAGCAGCGCACGACCAGATTGGGATTAGCGCTTGCCGGCTCCACCAAGTTATGCAAATGCTCGGCAGCATATGCCAGCAAAGGCGCATGCTCCGATTCCAAGGTCAGTTTCACGCCGTGCATGCGCACGCCGAGTCGGTTACCGGTTGCTCGTTGTTGGTCACTCGTTACCGATTGGTTATTCATCTTTTATCAATTTCTCTTTTTATCTTTTTTCTCTTTATTCTTTTTCAAAAAGGTATCCCGCGCCGCGGACGGTTTTAATATAGCGGGGATTTTCCGGGTCGGGCTCGACATGTTTGCGCAAACGCAAGATATGATTATCAACGGTTCGCGTGGTCGGAAAAACCTCATATCCCCAAATTTTATCCAGCAGACGATCGCGCGTTAGCAATTCGCCGGGATGCTGGATAAAATATTCCAGCAGCCGAAACTCGCGGTTGGTCAATTCCTGCAACGCGCCGGCTTTATAAACTTCATGGCGTTTAAAATCAACCATGACATTGCCGAATTGATATTTATCGGTTTTGTCGCTGCCATTGCTTTCTGCCGTCTCGGCGTTTTTTTCACGCCGCAAATGCGCCCGCACTCGCGCCATGAGTTCACGCAAACTGAATGGTTTAGTGACATAATCATCGGCGCCAAGCTCGAGGCCAAGCACCCGATCATCTTCTTCGGCTTTCGAGGTGAGCATGAGCACCGGCGTGGCCAGGCCGTCATCGCGCAAACGCTTGCAAATTTCGAGGCCGCTCATGCCGGGCAGCATTAAATCCAAAATCAGCAAATCCGGGCGCTGTTCTCTTGCCAGGCGCAATCCGTCCGGGCCGGTGCGGGCCATGTGAATTTCATAACCTTCCTCGCGCAGCGCGCTTTCCAGACCCAGCGCAATCGCGGCATCGTCTTCGACAACCAGAATTTTTTTCATACTTTTAATTATGGTAACCGGACTTCACAAATGAATCGGACCAGCTTTTAAATTAAGCGGTTGCACCGATTCCTACCGTGTTCTTTTCAGCAATCTTTTGCGGCACGGCTTCCGGGGTTACTATCGTTACCGGTTCGGCAGCGGGAAGCGGTAATGTGAAACGGAACGTCGAACCTTTGTCGATTTCGCTACGGGCCGTAATTTCGCCGCCGTGGGCCTGAACAATATGACGCGTCAATGTCAGTCCGAGCCCCATGCCGCCCTGTTTACGCGTATCCAAACGTTGATCCACCCGATAAAAATCATCAAAGATTTTCGGCAGCGCCGCGGCAGCGATACCAATGCCGCGATCCGTCACTTCGACGACGAGATGTGATAATTCTACAAAAGCGCGAACTTTTATTTCTTTGATTTCATCACTGTATTTAACCGCGTTGCTCAACAAATTAAGCATCACCTGTAAAATCGCGTCTGCGTCGAGACGCAGTTCCGGAAGCGTGTCGGGGATATCCGCATCCAGCCGGAATTTTTCGGCCTCGGCATACGGCCGGAAGGCGTCAATCGCAAACTGTAAAACCGCCGCGGGATCTTCATACTCAAAATGAAATTGCTTCGAACCGCGCTCGATGCTGGCAAAACTCAGCACATTTTCAATCAACCGGCTGAGCCGATCACACTCGCGGCGAATAATGCCCAGATGTTGTTGCGTGCGAATCCGGTTATCAGCGGACGCCGGCCCGGCCTTGTTCTCGGCTTGCATTTCCATTAACTCCGCCATCATTTTGATCGAAGTCAACGGCGTACGCAATTCATGCGAGACATTCGAGACAAAAGTTGATTTCAGACGCGAGAGTTTAGCCTCGTGTTGGGCGCGCCGGATAAAAAAATACGCGCCGGACAAAATACACAAGAGCAACAACGAGATCAACCCGTAACTCAGCGCCGTGCGAAAGTTCCAGCGCGGCGGCGCCGATTTGTCGTTTACATATACGGCCACCTGCCAAAAATTGAACGGCGGCGATAGCGTTTGCGTCGCAATCGGCAGAGCCGTGAGATTTTTCGCGCCGATGACAAAGTCGCCGCGTTGATTCAAAACCGCCAGGCTCATGGTCTCGCTCAATTTCAAATTCGACAATATCTCCGGAAACAAACGCTGGCGCAATTGCCGCAAATCAATTTGCAAGCCGATCACTCCGGTGATATAAATATCGCGCGGATCCGGCAGGAAGCGATACGCCAGCAGATACGGCTCGGCGTCGGTTTCATCGGAAAGATAACGAAAGCGCGGGCGATAATGCTTACGCTCGATCATCGTCTCGGTTAAAACTTTATCGAGCAACTGCAAAAAATATTTTTGGCTGAGACGCTTTTTATTTTGTTCGGCCAAAGCCTGAAACTGCACCCGGTAAATCTCGGCGTCGGCCAGTTGCGGCGAGGCCAGGAGCCGGGGCACCAAACCCTGAATCAAACCGAGAAAATAAGAATATTGCACAGTGTTAATCACGTCGCTGCGCTCGCGCAAATCTTCATTCAAGCGCAGCAAAGTCGCAATCGCCTGCTGATCGCGCTCGAGACTTTCCTGGCAGACGGCGATTTGATATTGTGCAACGAAACGCAGATACGTTTTTTTTAAGTCGCGAATTTCGGGATAGGCGGCCAACAGTTTTTCAAACGTTTTGAGCGCCGCTTGCCATTCACCCATTTTTTGCTGCACGCGCCCGATGTAACTCTCCGCCATGGCACGAAGCTGCGGCGTCGTGACCCGGCTTAAAATCTCGCGATAACTCGCCAACGCGCCCTCCAATTCATAGGCGCGATACTCCAAATCCTCGCCGCGATTGACCAATTCGCTAAAAATTTCGTGTTCACGTACGTAGGACTCGTTAGCGATCAGCGTAGGCGCCGTATTTTCGGCTTCAAGGCTTAAGCCCCTAGGAAAAGCAACCTGGCCGGGAGCGGAGAGGACCAAACAAGAAGCAATGAGAGGCTCTTGTTGAGCCAACTGCACCAACTTTTCCAAATTCAAATCACGTTCACCGCGCTCAAAAGCGCCTTTGAATTTTGCAACCCAGTTTCTTTCAACTTTCTGCAGCTCTTGGTCAATCTCGCGTGCGGCGAGACGGGAAAAATGATTGTAACTTTCACTCAAACGCTGCCGGGAAAACAATTTCTCATTCTCCAACGCGCGCCAGCTAAAATAACCCAGCACGCCGCAGGGAATAATGATCAATCCGAGGAAGATTATCGCCAGGCGAATATCGTTGCGGTGGTGCTGAAAAGTTTTGCCGATACCGGTCAACATGCAATAAAAAATAAGAGTAAAAACGCGGCGCTTGAATATTTAAAATTTTATCCTCACGGCAGTATTTGCCAAAGTGCCGTCAGCCTTAAATCCGGTGACGCTTCGCGGCCCCGCGCGAGGACGGTCTCCGCAAGCTCCAACATCCGTTCGACTTTGGCAGCGCCGTTTTCATGCGAATGCGTCACATACTTTTTGGCTTGTTTGTTAATCATCAAACTTGCCAAAAACCATAACACCGCCGGCGGAGTCACCGTTTGTGTCATCTTTTCGGCATAACCGGCCAGAAAATAGCGCGAGATCTCCTGCCGCATGGTGGCAGTAATGCGGCCGTGGGCCTCTTCTAAATAATACAACGAAGAAAGTAAATTTGCAATATCATAAGCCGGATGGCCCCGGCGCAAACTATCGAGATCTAATAGAGCCAATTCTTCGTCACGGAGAAAAATATGATTCAAGCGATACGTGCCATGCAATAAAGCCGGCACCACGCCGTCCTCCCAGGCAAATGTTTTAAAAACACTCAGCAATTTTTGCAGACGCGGCTTAAATTGCGGCAGCGCCTTGATAATGATACCGGCGGCTTCGCGATTTTCGGCCAGTTCATTTTTTATCGTGACCTTTTTGCGCACCCGTTTTTGCGCCCGATGAAAATCCGCCAACATGCGGCCCACGCCGGGAATGATCCTGGCCCGGTCGATATCAAATAGAACTTGTTTCAAATTCTGCCCGGACAACTCTTCAATAAACACGGCACCCGTGTTTTCATCCAACGCCAGCGCGCGCGGAAAGCGAACCGGGACAACTTCATCATCGGGCCAGGCACGGCGCAATGAATGTAAATCGCGATATAATTTTTTAGCTTTGACCGGGTCGCTCACTTGCTTGACAATAAAGGCGATTTCTTGAACAGCGCCATCTGATGATTGTAACTGCGCCGTGCAGCGGGCGGTGAATCTTTTCTCCGGCACATACCGCAACATTTCCACATTTGTTGCTTGCGCCTGCCAACTGGCGCCGCCAAGGGCGCCATTCGCCACGTGCCGTAGATTCGCCGTCAACCACGTCTGCAATGGCGTGGCGGCGAGCAATTGCATCTTGCGATCATTAGGATAAGCGAGCAGAATCAAATTCGCTTCGGCGATCAGCGCCGCCGCCGGCCCAACGTGCGGCTGCACCTTTGCCTTCTTGAGAATGGATTTGTATTCATCTTCAAGCTGCTCCGTCGCGACAAGAAATCCGACATACATTTGCTTGCAAAGCTCACCGTTCGCTCGACCGAAATCGAATTGATAATGCACGGTCGTCCGTTTCGATGATTCCCAAGCGTTGATCAAGTCAACTTGCGCAATGGTTGTGGACGATTCTTGTCCGCAGCAAAGATGTCGCGGCAAATTCGCTTTCAACCATTCAGGATCAAAAGCGCGCGCGAACTGAATGTTCGCGTGTCCGGTGGCAATTTGGGTGTGGCGTTCGTTCATACTTTTTAAAACTCATACTCTTACTCACTCTTAAAAAGAGTACGAGAAAGAAGAAGAATACAAGTTAAATTAGTCAAGATAAGGCTTCATAAACTTTCAGCCATTCGTGAAACTCGCGCTCAGGCGTCATTTCTCGCGCGGTTTGAGCGGCGTTTTCCGCCAGCCGCAAACGTAACGCCGGGTTCTCCAGTAATTCCGTGAGGGCAGCAGCAATTTCCTCTGCCGAACCGGGATTGACCAACAGGCCGTTTTCATGATCGCGAATAATTTCCGGTATGGCGCCGGCGCGGCTGCCGATGATCGTTTTTTGCATCGCCATCGCTTCCAACATCGACAGCGGACAGCCTTCGGAGAAAAGCGACGGAAAAACCAAAATATCGAACAGTTGCAGATAATCCACCATGCGCTCCGGCGGAATTTTTCCGGTGACAATCGTGCGGTCGCTCAAGCCGTAATCCTGCAAATACTGTTGATGCGGCAGCCGATCTTCTTCTTTAAAATAATCGCCGGCTAACAGAATGGTGTAATCGAATTTGTCCTTCAAACTTCCCAGCGCTTTAAAGAGATAGAGCAGGCCTTTTTTATAGCGAAACAAACCGGATGATCCAATCACCATGCCTTGGAGCGGCAGTTCCGGCCGCGTTCGCGGCTGGAGCCGAGACAGATCAACCGAATTGAGAATCGTTTTGGCTTTTCCGGCAATCGGCGTTATCGCGCGGTCGGCAAGTTCCGTCAAGCTGGTGGCGACCGAAGTCACATAGTCGGCATTTTCCAGCGCGGAACGCACAAACGGCAAGCGCAACGGATCGAAAGCATATTTGCCGATATCGTTGCCCCGAATCGACATGATTGTCCGGGCGCCGTGCATTCGGCCCACAAGCCCGGCAATGAAGCCCGCCGGATACAAAAAAAACGCGTGCAAAACGTCATAGCGATAGCGTTGGTGAAAATGCTCGAGCGCATGAAACATCTCGCGATTGTAGCGCGTCAAAATTTCCGCTTCGGAGGGATACTCGGAACTTACACTCGGATTAAAAACTTTGACGCGGTGCACCAGCACCTCGCCCTCTTGCGCCGTAGATACGCTTTCATCAAACGGCAGCGGTATCGCATTTTTTTGAAATGCCACCACCTGCACCTGCAATCCGCGGCTCGCCAACAAATTGGCTACGCGGTGCGCGGAGTGGCCAACGCCGCCCACCTGCGGCGGATATTGGCCGGTGACGAGGCAGGTTTTAATTTTGTGCATGCTGCATCAATTTTTGTAGATCATCCGGGACGCGAATATCAGTGCGCAACTGTTCGTGCGTCAATCGTCCCTGCTCGAATAAAGCCCGATAAAATTCCGGACGAACGTCGAACACGCTGCGAAAGCCGCCGCGAACTTTTCCGGAGCCGTGGCGATACGGCAGTTCAACCATCGGCAGGCTCAACTCGCGATTAAGCGCCAGTTGCAGATTTAGACGGGCGGATTTGAGCTTTTTGATCTCCAGCACGCAACGCGGACGATTGATAAAACGAAACCGGAAAATATCGGCTTCGAAGAGCCGCAAATATTTGTTCAACGGAATAAGCTCCTTGCCGTATTTGAGAACAAAGCGATTGGTAAAAGGCGTCAAAAGCCTGTCATCACAAATTTGACTGTAAGGATACTCCCAGTCGGATTCACCAATTTGCAACAGCGCCACGCCGCCGGGCTTCAAAATCCGGCAAACGTTTTCCAAAAATTCCGCTTTATCTTCGATAAATCGAATCGACACGACGGAATAAACCAAGTCGAGGCTTTCTTCAGCAAAATGCAATCGCGTGGCGTCATAGAAAAAAATTTCGGGTAGCCTGAAATTAGCAAGTTCCGCGTCCGGCGCAATATCGAATTCCCGCGCCAGATTGCGCAAATCCTCGCGTTTTTCCAACGGCGGTTCCTGTTTTTTATCGACGCCGTAAAACCTCACGCCATCATTGCGAAAACGCCATGCCAGTTCCAGCAACGCCCGCCCGCGCCCGAAACCCACTTCCAGCACCGCTGGCTGGTGCCGCTGTTTTAAAAAATCGGACAACGTCGTTTCGATGATTTGTGAATGTTTCAAAATTCTGTGACTGGTCTCAGACAGCGTCCGATAAGTCGCCATACGTTTTCCATTTTTTTATTTTGCGATCAGTCCGTGCGCCATTGCCATGACTTGCCGCGCGTTATTTTCCCACGTTCTCTCCTTTTGCACCCACACACGCGCGTTCGCGCCGAGGCGCCGGCGGAGCGGGGCCTCGTTCACGAGCTGCAATAAGGCGGCGGTGAGTTCGGCAATATTTCCCGGCTCGAACAGCAGGCCGGTTTCCGCGTGCTCAATCACTTCTTCAACCTGCCCGATTCTGCCAGCCACCACGGGCTTGCCCATGATCATGTATTCAAAAATTTTGAT
The DNA here is from genome assembly GCA_964477305.1 of uncultured Cytophagia bacterium. Lineage (GTDB taxonomy): Bacteria > Zhuqueibacterota > Zhuqueibacteria > Zhuqueibacterales > Zhuqueibacteraceae > Zhuqueibacter. Next base: position 35,605 of record CAYZFF010000003.1, on the reverse strand, counting down.
GGGCGAATAATAAAAATTCTCATACGGTTTGTAAGGCGCCACGGTAACGTCCATCGCGGCAATATAATCGGGAATGGCATCATGCGGCACATTGCCGGTGAACGTGACGGCGGCGGCGAAACCGTTGCTGCGTGCATATTGCTCCAACGCTTCGCGTCCCGGACCGTCGCCGACAATCAGCAGATGCGTGCTTGGTGCGGCGGTGTGCAATTTCCCAAAAGCTTCGATGAGTGTTTCGGTGCCGTGCCACGGCTTGAGACTGCCGACAAATCCGATAACGCATTTGCCGTCGCAGTCGAGTTGCGCGCGAATCGCGGTGTAATTGTGGGCGGCGGCGAAACGCTGCGGATTCACGGCATTGGGTAGCACATGAACCTGCTCACGCGCCACTCCGCGCGAAACCACAAAATCTTGTAATTGCCGCGAAACCACAACGACGGCGTCGGTATCACTAAAAATCCGGCGCTCCATTTCATGCGCGAGGTTCTTCATCTCCAGCCCGCGCATTTTTTCCTGCTCCTCCGCCAGCGGCGCATTCACTTCCAGAATATGCGGCACGCCAAGCTCCCGCGCCAGCCGAATGCCGGCACAACTAAACAGCGCGTAACGCTCGTAAATAAAATCCACCGGCCACGCGCGCAGCTTCTCCCGCAGCGCTTCTGACAACACGAAATTATAAAGCACATTTCTCAACTCATGCCGCACGCGCGTTTTCACACCGGTGAATTTATCAGCGCGCTCCAACTCCCGAAAAAATGCGAGGTGCAACTCATGAGGTTGCAGTGGCAGAAAAGACAACCGTTCCGGATGTTCCAAGGAAAAAGGAGTCGACGAAAAATCGGCGAGCGCCAATCCCGGCCCGGCCTCGCTGTTGGCATTTTCAGCCATTTTTATATGCGCGCGCTCGGCCATCCCAAGATTATCGCCTTCTTTCGTGCCAATGGCCGGCGACACCATGCAAACGGAATGGCCGGCATTACACCAAGCCGTCACCATTTCGCGCACGTGAATCGAAGCCCCTTTGTAGCCGAAAATATGGACGCCAAAATCGGCGCTGATGTAGGCGAGGTTCATGCTGGATACTTGATCCTTGCTGCTGGTCGCTGGTTACTGGTTTCTAATTCAACCACCAGTTACATGCTACAAGCTACTAAATTCCGGATTGCGTTTGATATACATTTCATACCATAGACTGAACTGCGTCAAGGCCCAGCTATGTTTGCCAACGGATTTGGCCTCGGAAACTTTTTCAGCTTCGAGTAAGCGGGTGACACCTTCATAATTGAAAATACCGTTGGCGGCAATCGCTTCACGGCTCAACAGGCGTTTCTGATATTCCTGCAGCTCACCGTGATTCCAATAATAACTCGGATAACCGATCACCGGCCGTTCCAAAACTTGCGTGGGCAAGTCTTTCGCAAATGCTTTTTTAAGATGCGTTTTGAGGCTGACGTAAGTTTGCCCACCGTCAAATGACGAGGGCAGTTGCGTGGAAAACTCAACCAGAGCGCGATCCAAATACGGCGAGCGCAACTCCACCGAATTGAGCGCGCCGACGCGATCAAGAACTTTCAGGGTTTTTTCCGTCGAGGTGATCATCAAATTGGAAAACAAGAAAAGCCGAAAGAAATCGTCACTTTTGACATCCCCGATGTAATGATGCAACACCTCTAAAATATCTTGTTTGCCGAGGCGCGGCGGTTGGCGTAAAAATTGTGCCTGAACCTCCAGATCAAAAAGCCGGCTGCGCAATTTATAGTAGCGTTGTTCATCGGTGGCGCACTCCTGCGTTTTTTCCAGTAATTTCGCGCGTTTTTTGGGATCCAGAAATTTGCGATGCACGCCGCAAGCGCCGGCGGCCGCCGAGCCGGTGAGTATCGCATTCAGGCCGGCTTCGCGAACGGTTTCCGTGAGCACCGCCTTGCTGTACATATTCGGCGTCATGATCAAATCATCAAATTGTTGCACCACGCGCAACAAGCGCGACCCGGGCGTGTGACCGGCGCCGAGAACAACTTCACGGTGTTTCGTCACGAATTTATCCGCGACCAATCGCGCATACTCCAAATCTTCACCAATTTGTTCACTGGCCGCTTCGCCCTGAAAACCGACGGTAAAGGTATGAATGCGCGGCACCCCCAACTCGCGCAAGCCGGCAACGATGATGCTGGAATCAATGCCGCCGCTGAGGAAAACGGCGATATCCTGGCTACTGTTGACATAGCGTTCCAAACCGTGCATAAACAATTCACGGAGATGGCGAATGCAATACGCTTCATCATGCGCGCCATCGGCAATACGCGGCAGATGCCAGTATTTCTTTTTTCCCGGAACGCCACCGGCTTCAAAATGCAAGCATTCTCCAGGCAACAATTTAAAAATATTTTTAAACAACGTGGTGGGACCGGGAATATAGCCAAAAGCAAAATACAACGATAGGCTATCCATATCCAACTCGGCGCGCATCGCGGGATATGCAAGAATGGCCTTAATTTCCGATGCAAAAACGAGGCAAGAGGTTTCCGCGTCGAAAAAATAATACAGCGTTTTCTCGCCCAATTTGTCGCGCGCCAACAAGAGGCGTCGCCGCGACTCGTCCCATAATGCGAGACTGAAGGGGCCGTCGAGATGAGCCAAACCCTCGTCTGCGTACGCATTGTATGCCGCCTGCACAGCTTGGGCTTCAGACGCCGTACCGCGATTCGTCACGCCACCGTCGATTGCAATTGCCAGTCCGTTTATCGTTGAAAATTGCGCTGAGGCGTTACGCTCCCGCGGAACAAATGCCTGCAACTGATTATGCCCCAATGCCGCACGGTTTTCCTGTTGCGTATAAAACATAACGCCATCCGGGCCGCGATGGCGCAGGCGTTTCGACATGGCGGACAAAATTTCGCCAGCATTTAAAGCGGAGGGCAAACCAATGACGCCGCAAATTCCACTCATCGTGTCTTTTCCTTTTCTTGCAAATACTTGGCAAGTTACGCAAAGGCAACTTCGAAAAAATTGATTAGCCGGCCGCGGCGCGGTTGATATTTTAAGATCTGCAATCAATGCCGCGACCGGCCAATCTTATCAAACCAACTAAACGCGGGCGGCTTCGCTAAAATTATACTTCATGTCACCCTTCGCTGACACGCCGTCACCTTCACGTCGCGCGAGATAACCCAGCTCTTCGAGCCGATGCACGATTTTCATGGCGCTTTCCTGCGGCGTCTCTTTCTCGGTTTCACAAATCACTTCGGGATTGTCCGGCGGCTCATAGGGATCGCTAACGCCGGTAAACTCTTTAATCTCGCCGGCGAGCGCTTTTTTGTAAAGGCCTTTGACATCGCGCTGGATGCAGGTTTCGAGCGAGACTTTCACATACACCTCGACAAAATTTTTAATCATGGCGCGGCATTCTTCGCGAATATTTTTATAGGGTGAAATGGCCGCAGCGATGGCGACCACGCCGTTGCGCGTCAGCAAATCGCAAACGAAACCGATACGGCGAATGTTGGTGTCGCGGTCTTCTTTGGAAAAACCGAGGCCTTTGCTCAAATTGGTGCGAATTACATCGCCATCAAGCACTTCAACTTTTGCGCCGCGCGCTTTCAGCAGCGGAACCAATTGTTCGGTGATGGTCGACTTACCGGCGCCAGACAAACCGGTAAACCAGATGGTGCAACCGCGAGATGTGGAGGTCATGATGCTGTTCCTTCGTTGAGTTTATAATGCAAGGTTATTTGTTCGCATTTCGTGTAACGTGATACGTGCAACCAACTTATTCGTAAAATCTTCTTTTTAGAATCACGGCTATTTGAAGAGATCGTTAATAGGTTCACGTTACACAATAAAATTTATGCTGCGGCCCCATTCCGTAATCCGTTCATCAAAATTTTCGCGACTTCGGGGCGGGTAAACTCGGGCGGCGGCGCTTCACCGCGACCAAGCATTTCCCGAACCTGCGTGCCCGAAAGCACAACGTGATGGGCGCTGTCATGCGGGCAGGTTTTACTGGTGACGATGGCATCACAGACTTTGCAGTAAAACGAATTTTCATAAAACAGCGGCGTGATACCGAGTTCCTCGATCTTGAACTGCGTAAAAATTTTCTGCGCGTCGTAAGTGCCGTAATATTTTCCGACGCCGGCGTGATCGCGGCCGACAATGAAATGTGTGCAGCCATAATTTTTTCGGCACAGCGCGTGGAAAATCGCTTCCCGCGGGCCGGCGTAGCGCATCGCGGCCGGGAACACACTCAACAACACGCGATTAGCCGGATAATAATCCTGCAACAACGCGTGGTAACTTTCCATCCGCAGATCGGCGGGAATATCATCTTTTTTGGTCTCGCCGACGAGCGGATGCAACAGCAGGCCGTCGACAATTTCCATGGCGCATTTTTGAATATATTCATGCGCGCGATGCACCGGATTGCGCGTTTGAAAACCGACGACGGTGCGCCAGTTGCGTTCCTGAAAAATGCGCCGGGTTTCGGCCGGATCACGGCGCGCGTCGGCAAACATGATATTAGCGGGCCGATTCACCAGCCAAATTTCGCCGCCGAGACAGATTTCGCCCTGACTCATCACGCGGGCGACGCCGGGGTGCGCGGCTTCGGTGGTGCGATAAACTTCCTGGGCTTCGCGGGTTTTGTCGTAAGTAAATTTCTCGGCAATTTGCATGAGGCCGAGAATAGTGGCGCTGCCATTGGTGGCGCCATTGTTTTCAATCAGCGCGATTTCTTCGCCGACGCGGAGATCATCGGCGACGTTTTTAGCGACAGGCAGGGTGATCGGCAGCGACCAAATCAGCCCGTTGGCCAGCCGCATATTTTGCACCACACTGTCATAATCAGCTTTCGTCATAAAACCGGTGAGCGGACTCATCGCGCCGTTCGCGATCATTTCGAGATCGGCGACGCCAACTTCTGAAAGCGGGATTTGTTTCATCTCGTGCGCGCGACGCAAGGCGGCTTCGCGCTCTTCGCCGCGCAAAATGCGGTCGATCAGCTTGTTGCCGTGCGGGATACTCATAGACATGCTGAACACTCCTCCTTGAATGATTTATGGTTAATTGTGAAATTTAAATTTTCAATTTTTTATTGGCATCGCGGCGTTTCCCACCGCCGATATTTCAGCGAAAAATCATCGCCCGCTGCGGCCAGCGCGCCGACATAATTTGGCGCCGGATGCAGCGCGCGCAGCGTCCACTTCGCCGAATGCTGGTTCCCGATCGGACACAACCGGCGACGAGTGTAATATTCATCTCATGAATCAAAAGAATATCCTGCCAAAAACTCAAATGCATTCATACGATCCTGAATCGCCGTACATAATCCACGCGGCCATTCCACCTTGTGCCGAGATTTTTTGGGGGACTCGAAAACTATGCTGGCGCAATCTGAAATATAAGCGGGATAGTCGCTTAGCTTGAGGAAACGGCATAACTTTTCCAATATTTTCTCTGGCTGTGCAATCAAATCTTCATGCTTGATCAAACAAAACTCAGAGTCGTCCAGCGTTTTTATCGCTTCAACAATTGTTTTGCAATATGAAAAATACTTTTCAACACTTTTCTCAATCGGGAAATTGCTGTTTAAAAACATGGTACAAATGTTATCATAAGGGTTGCGAACAACTTGAATCACCCGTATCGGCACCGCAACAACCTGCTTCAATTTGCCAAGGAGGCCAGGGTCAGCATTAAGCATCCTGGTTGAAGTCCCGCCCTTCTTATCGCCGATCACGATAAGCGATTCAAACTTTCCCTGCCACTGGTTGGGAATTTGGTAATCATACCCATGCCATTGGTTGTCAGATTGTGTGAACCATCGATCACGTTCCAGCAGCAAGTGGTAAAGTTGATTCCTGCTGCAACCGTCTGCTACGTACTTCAGAGCATTCAGTTCTTGTGCAATGACGACATCTTTATGCGCATTGAGAAATGCGCCAACCAGACTATGGCCGCTTCGTCCGTGGCCGATAAACATGCAATACAATTCCACTCGTTCAAATATCTCGTGTTCTTCAGCACGCATTGGCTTTATGAATGCATGCCAATCTTCGAACTTTTGACTGGCTTCACGCATGGTCGCTTTAGTAATATGTTCAACACAACGCCTGCCACTGCCAAGACTGCACTTGTAGATCATTTCCTTTGACGGCCAAAGCGCCAACATAATTTTGACCCGGCGCCAACGCCCGCAGCATCCATTTTGAGGCTTCCTGCGCATCCGGTCTCGTGCCCAACAAAGCAACCGGCTCGCCTTCGCTAAATGAAACTTCAAATTGATCCAGCGGGTGCGACAAACCCTCGCCGAGCGCTTTGATAAATGCTTCTTTACGCGTCCAGCAATTAAAAAAGGCCGTGGGCTTCTGCGCCGCCGGCAACGCGCAAAATTTTTCACTTTCCGCTCGCGAAAAAAATCGCCGCGCAATGGCTTCGGCGTCGTCCATCGGGCGTATAAATTCCACGTCGACGCCGATCGCGCGATCACGGCAAACAGCGCAAAGCGCCAGATCTTCGGTATGCGACAGATTAAAGTTAATGTTCTTAGAATTCAGTGTTGCCGCTAATTTCGGCTTGCCGTGCGTTTCATATTCAAAAATAATTTTTCCAACCGTGCGGCCGGTGTAGCGGCTTAAAATATCACGCAACGCGCCGCGCCCGGCGATGAACCGCTTTTGCAATTTCTCAAACTTAAATTGCGCCGCCCGGCGTTGTTCGTCTGCCGATAGCCCGGCCAGGAGTTTTTGATAAACCTCTTCAGCCTGGGTCAGCGCGATGCTCCACACATGCACGTCATCGCGCGCGAGTTCGAGTGCCGCCGGATTGGCGCCGAACGTTTTTTCGAGGTTGACAAAATTCTGCGGTGTCAGTTCGATTCCGCCTAAATGCCTGTGTTCCGATTTCATCTGAACGGCTTTAGCGCGAAGCTAAAGTTTCATCTTCCAGTTAAACGGCGCGGGGATTCTTCGCCGTATTTAAACCTCTACCGGCAAAGCCGGAGAGCTGCGAAACGAATTGTTCTGTCCTAATCTCAACCCTGCACACAAAAGTGACCGGTCGCTTAAATTTTCTATCCAACATTAATGGGCGAGAATTTAGCGACCGGTCAATAAATTCTAAAAAACTCAGTCGAGCCGCAGGATTACAACTGCGGCATTAGCGTGTCGCCTGCCAGTCCAATTGCAAGCCGACATAGATCGAACGCGGCAGACCCGGTGAAAATTCCTCGCCACGGGCTGCCGTGTAAGCAGCGCTTTCCGCGTAAAGCTCGTCGGTGAGATTGTTGACGCGCGCAAACAGCGCCAGATTGCTCAACAATTGGGAACTGGCGCGCAGATTCAACAGATCATGGCCGCCGTAGCGATGCAGATTGTCGGTATCGAGATAATAGCTGCCGAGGCGCGTCCATTCCAGTGAAATGTCGCTCTTGCGTAAAAAAGTCGGGCGATACGTTGCGACCACATTAATAATCTGCCGTGGCGCACTTTCAATCTGGTAACCGCCAAAATTAAGCGCCGGCGTCGGTTTCCATTCTTCGTATTTGTGTTTTGCAAACGACAGGCTGCTGCGCAAATTCAACGAATTGACGGGCTGCAGCACCAGAGAAATTTCGACGCCGCGATGCGAGGTTTTGCCGGCGTTCAAATTTTCCCGCGTGCCATCCGGGTTGACGTAACTCACGATATCGTCGGTTTTGATCAGCGAATAATATGAAACTTCGTACTCGACGCCGTTGCCAATGCCGCCGCGTACACCGCCTTCATAATTATTCGCTTTAATCGGCTCCAGATCGATGGTGTTCACGGTCTGCCCCTGGCGAAAAACCTGGCTTTCCGAGGGAATACGAAACGCATGGCGATAGCTCGCAAAAACATTCAGCTTATCGTTAAACACATACGTCGCGCCGGCCTTGGGGCTGAGATGCGAATAATCCACGGCCTGGCTTTCCGGACGGCGATAACGGCCGGTGGTCACGACACTCAAGTTGTTGTTATAATCGTAACGCAGGAAATCATACCGCAGACCGCCGTTGAGCCGGAATTTTTTCGCCGGCAAAAACTCGGCGTGAATATACGGTGAGGCTTCCTGAAACGTCACGTCGTAATCGTACTGCACGGCGCCGTTGGTATAAGCCGTATAAATGCTGCCAACACGCGTCGGGGTGATCGCATATTCCAAACGACTGCCGGGGCTGTTCTCGGCGTCGACGCCAACGACCACACTGCTATTGATCTTTGCAAACTCCCGGCGATGCCGCGCCACGAGACCGAACGATTTATTTTTGCTGTCCCAGATCGCCGGATCAAACGACAGTGTCCAGTTCGGCAAAATTTCCATCCGGTTGTGGCGGAAATAGCCGGTAATATTCGTGTGCGACGCGGCGGTGAAATGCTCAAACGCGCTCGACACGCGCACGGCTTCCACTTTGCGAAACGAAATCGGCGTGTAATTCATTTCCGGATTGGCATTGAAATCAATGGCCGATAGCGCCGAGGAACCGGCGGGTTTTTGGTCGATCAACGAAAAAGTCGCGACGGTTTTCAAGCGCGAATTTTCCCGCAATTTCATGTCCCAGCGCAGCGTGCCGGCTTGCCGATCATAACCTTGCTCATCACGGTTGCCGTCCGAACGCGTGAAATTTCCATCCAAGCGCACGGCACTGTTGCCGCGGCTCGTGCCGGTTGATAGCAAGACCCGGCCAAAGCCGAAGGAGCCGCCTTCGGTGGACAACATGATTTCCGGGCGCACCGGCGCCGGGCGGGTGGTGACGTTAATCACACCGCCAATCGCATCGCTGCCATACAAAGCAGTGCCGGGACCTTTCAACACTTCAATGCCCTCGGCCTGCGGTACGTTGATTTCATACAACGCGTTGTGATTAAAAAAACCGGTGGAACGGGTCGGGATGCCATCTTCGAGATACAAATAAACCGCCGCCGTCGTGATTGGCTGGCGAATCGCCGTGGCATGGCCTTCGCCGGAAAGATTGGTTACCAACACGCCAGGAACGCGCTGCATAATTTGTGACGGATGCGTGGGCCGCACCTGCGCGATTTCATTGCGCGCGATGCCACCGATCGTCGCGGAAACCTCGGCTTTGGATTGCTGCGATTGGGTGGCCGTCACCACGACATTACGCAGGAGGATTTCACTTTCAGTCAACTTGAATTTGACCGTTGCCGTTTTTCCCGCTTCCACTTTTACGGTTTGATGCAAGGTTTGCCGGCCAATCATGCGAGCTTCCAGCACATATTCACCGGCGGCCAGATTATCGATGACAAATCGGCCGTTGCTATCCGTGGTCGCGCCAATGTTGGTATCCTTGATGATCACATTGGCATTCGCCAACGGCGCGCGCGTTTCGGCAGCGGTGATCACGCCTTCGACGCCGCCTTTATCTTGCGCGAACAACACGAATGGGATCAGCAGAAAAATATTGATAAAGAAACAAAAAAACGATCTATTCAAACGCGTCGAAACAACAAAAGTATTCTTCATGATTTACTCCCGAATGGTAAGGTTCTCACTGTTGCACGAACGGCGTCTCCATCCAGCCACGCAATGGCGATCAAACCATGTTGTTGCGCCATGACCGGATAGACGCCGGTGGACAAACTATCGCGTCGAATTTGCCCGGGTCGTGCGAGATCGGGCGACAGCAGAAAAATCTGCGAGCCTGTTCCCGTTGTCGCTTCGCAGGCCAGAATCGCTGCGGTCTTATTTTGCGCTGTCAATGTAGCGCGCACCGGCGAGGCTTCCATGCCGTTATTCAAATGTATCGGTGAGGTGAAACTATCGCCGTGATCGGAAGAGACGGCGTAATAAACGCCGTAACCTTCTTCTTTGCCGGTGTACCACGCGAGATGCACATTGCCCTCAGCGTCGGTATCAATAGCGGGGCCATTATGCGGACAGCCGTCAATAACCCAGCCGTCTTCATGGATGCGAGCTGGCGCCGAAAAAGTTTGGCCGCGGTCGTGCGAGCGGGCAATCGCCATATCACGCAGGTTTTCCGGATACACATTGCGGAAAACCACGTACACAACGCCTTGCGCATCAATGGTTAGCGCGGTGCGACAACACGGACAAATTTTGCGCGCCACGATAACGCCGGGCGCAAAAGATTCTCCGCCATTCGTCGAACGCGCCACCATCACCGCCGGGGCGATCGCTCTATCGCGGCCATCAAGCCACGCTACGTAAATCGTGCCGTCCGGGGCCACGGCAATGGAATGAAAGCCGTGACTCGTCGGCGGCCCGGCGTGATCGTCGTTGACGAAAATCGCCGGCGCAAAAGTTTTGCCGCCATCGGTGGAACGGGCGAAGCGCAGATTGCTGGTGGGAAAACGGCGTCCTTCCTGAAAAGTATCCTTGTGCCAGAGAACGTAGACATGGCCCTCCGGTCCGGCCACCACCTGCGCCGGCGCTTCAGAGTGCGCCGCCGCATCACCGGCAATATCGTTGACCTGCACCGGCGAGGAAAATTTCGCCTCGCCGTTATTCATGCTGGCCAGATAAACATTGCGTTCCTCGCCGGTTTTACCGACATAGGCAACATAAACTCTTGTCGCTTTTTTGTCAAACGCGATCGTGGGGTTGCTGGCGTTGGCAGGCGCGACCGTCAAAATATCGGTCTTGGCCGCATCCGAAGTTTTTCCACATCCACCAACCAAACCGCACAGGCATAAAAACAGCAATGCCCGTCCGGTGTTTTGTAATCGCATAGGATATGCTCCGGAAAAAGATTCAACAGCCGAATATCGATTAAGAATTTGCTTGCTGTTGTTGCAGGTCATGCGTTTCCTGCCTTTTCTTCCGTCTTTTATAAAATCTGATCGGAGAAAATATTCCGTGGAGATATTTTTCCAAGAAAATAAAGCGGAAAACACGCCCGGCTTAGCACACTTCCGGAGGCTGAAAAACTGGTGGCGCAAAAAGATCAGTGAGAAAGAACAATTTATGCTCAGGCCAATCGCTTTCGCTGGGAAAGCATGGCGCTAAAGCCGAGGCGGAATGGAACAGGCATTTCATCTCGGGTGACAGGAAGATTCCATTCGATTGCTGCGGTGAGCAATGGCAGGCTTTGTAAAAAACATCCGTTGCTGCAACCGGCTCCGGCGTTTTTGCGGCCTCGGGATTTTCCCAGCACAGACAGCCCTCGTGCGAAGCATAACATTCGCTGCAGTAGCATTTTTCGTGGTGTGAGGACGGACGCGTCGGGGAGATGCCGGTCCTCAGCAGAATGAGAAAATCAAAATTCCCACTGCAAAAGACGACGAGCATGAGACCGGAAAAGAGTTTGTAGACAATACTACGCTGCACTTTGCTCTCCCGTGACGCCTGACAGTTATGATAACGGCAAAAACTTTTATATAATGCTACTCAATTCAACAATGTCAATCAATTCAAAATTAAAAAAGAGAAAAAGCCATCCCATAATTTTCTCGCCGGCCGCGCGCAATTCCAAAAACTTTTTCCACACGCCCGGAGATTTATCGGCAAAATCCGCCGGCGCGGCGGCCGATTCCGGCGCGGCAGCGCGGCTCAAATCGAATCCGGAGAACTCACGATAATACGGATTATGTTTGTAACCTTCAAGCATTTTCTCCTGATACGGCAGCGCGAGCAAATCAGTGACGCGGCGCATGTGCCGCTCCGGATTGGCGAGCATATTTTCGAACGCGATCACCACGGTGTCCTGTGGGAGGCGCTGCTGCAGCTCGTGCATGATCTCGATGCCGCGGCGCCAATACATCAGCGCCGTTTCATCCGGCTTGCCCGCGCGCTTCTTGATCGAAGAAGTCACGGCCTCGATGTGGCGCACGATGAGCACCAATTTGAAATTCGGCAGCGCTAAATATTTTTCCAGCGGCGCTTTGGAAAAACGCGACACGCGCCGATCCCAATTCGCTTCAAATTCGATTTGATTCGGCACGCACAGCTTGTTGCCGACGACGGCTTTGCCCGCAATCTCCGTGAACGCCATGCGCTTCGATTCGACCAATAAGCCGATATCGTCGTGGCAGCCGATCATCGCCGCCAGCAGTGTCGTGCCCGAACGCGGCGCACCCAGAATAAGCAAATGCCTTCTCGTATTTTTTTTCGACATGTCAATTTTCTTTCTTGATTTCGTCTGCATCCTGCGGGCACAATTCCAAATATTTTTTCCAGATTTCCGGATACAAACTTTTCAGATCATACGCGGCGGGCGCAACCTCCGCCGGTTCGCCTGCCAGGTCCTCATCCTGCCAGCCTTCGAGCATTTTGGCCTGATATTCCAACCCGAGAAACGCGGCGACGCGGCGCATCAAGCCTTCAGGATTGGCGCGCAAATGTGCCATCGAAACCATCAGCGCATTTTGCTGGAGCCGCTGTTTAAGCTCGTGCATGACGACAACGGCGCGACACCAGCGTTGCACGGCGGCGTTAAAGGTTTCGCCTTCGTCCCGCATGAGCGCCGCAACGACACGGCTGCCATCCTGCACGGCGAGAAGCGCGCGAAAATTTTGGAATTTTAAATATCGTTCCAGCGGCCGCGCCGAATAGAAAGAAATGCCTTGCTGCCGCCTTTCCCGAAAATCAATCTCATCCGGCACGCATAACGTATTTCCCACGACGGTTTTGCTGACGACACGGTTGAAGAACATGCGTTTGGCCGCCACAAAAAGCACAATCTCAGAATGCCGGCCGAGCATGTTCGCGAGCAGCGTCGTCCCCGAACGGGGCGCGCCGGTGATGAGCAAATGTTGTTTCGTCATTGCGCGTTCGTTCCATTCATCTTCATTAGATCTTTAAAGCCGATTCGGCGTAATTGAAAGACGTCCGTTGTCGGGGTATTGATTTCCTTGATCGAAGTTAAAGCGCAGGCATATCCGGCGCGTTGCGCCGCGGCTGCCGCGGCAGCGGAAATGTGATCCGCCTTGCCAAAAGGATACGCCAGCGTTATTTCGTGCAAATCGAGCCGCTCGCGCAAGTCTTGAAACGAGCCGCCGATTTCAAATTCGAGTTCGGCCTCGTCGATCTGGCTGAGCGACGGATGCGTGCGCGTATGCGAGCCGATCGAGAAACCGCGGCGCTGCAAATCGGCGATCTCTTCCCAACTCATCATTTGATATGCTTCCTGCTCGAGGCACGCCGCGATTTTTTCTTCCGGCACTGCAAGCTGGCGATCGAGGCTGGCGTCGATATCTTTTTTAATTGCCGCCGGCGTGACTTTGAGTTGTTTGGTTAGCTTTTTAATAAAAGCCAATTTCGCTTCATCATCCGCCAACGGCACATCGTCCAAACCAAATTCGGTCAAATCCGCTTGCGTTGCCTCGGTCAACTGCAGCAACGCTTCGAGCCGGTCAAAATCAACCGGGGCATAGCGGCCAGTTTCACGAACCCTTTGCGTGATAATATAAAACGTCGCCGTAAAACCGAAACGTTCGAGCAGCGGCGCGCCGTAATGATACGCGCCGAAATAACCGTCGTCGAACGTGATGGCGCAAGTGCGATCCAGCGTTTTACCGGCGCGAATCGCCTGCACAATTTCATCCAGCGGCACGACGGTGAAATGCGCCGCCAGTATTTGCAAATGCCGCTCGAACGCGCTTACTTTGTCCCATTTGCGCACCACATCATTCAAAACATTTGGGGGCTGGCGCACAATGTTGTGGTAAGTGATAATGATCATGCTTATTGCTCGTGACTCGTTATTGTTACGTATATGGCCATTCGCCAACTATCAGCGGCCAAAACCAGCTAACCGGCCACGACATATTTGTCCAGCACCCGATGCAAATTCTCCCGCTCGTTTTGCATGGCATACGTTTGCGCCATTTCGAAGCCGCGCTGTTGCAGACGGGTTTTTAAATTTTCATCCGCGAGCAGTTGCTCAACCATCGCCAGATGGCTATCGAAATGATCATGTTCCGGCATCAGGCAGGTTTCATTGTGCACACAAAAACTGCGGTTGCCGATGGCATCGGAGCAGAGCACGGCACAGCGTCGGGCCATGCCTTCGAGCGCGGGCAGATAAAAACCTTCACGCGCAAAACACAGCGCCACAAAAATATCACTTTCACCCAGCAACCGGGCAAATTCCTGGCGTGGCACAAAATCTTTGAGCATAGTTACGTCGCGTCCACGTTTTTGCAACTCCACTGCCAAACTTTTTCCCAGCGTTTTATTTTTTCGCGCCCAAATGAAAATCGAATTTTTGCGTTTAACAACGTTGGCGCTGAACACGTCGAGCGGAATGCCGTATTTAATCACAACGGTTTCACCGATGGCGTGCGGCGCGACTGCCTCATAAACCTGCTGGCTGACGCAAATGCGCAACGCCTTTCGTTTTAAATTGGCAAACTGCTCGTCGTCGGGATCGGCGTTGTCAAAATCCTGTATGAGGTTGATGATCTTCGTGCCGTTCAAACTTTCCGGCAGCATTTTCCAATTTTTACCGCCGGCAATAAAGACCGCATCATAATCGTCAATTTGCATTTGCGCAACGAACCGGTCGCGCGGTGCTTCGGCGTACAAATCGCCGCCCTGCGGAATCGAATCCGGCGTGAAATAGATATACGACTCCACGCCGGGATGCTTGAGGGCGTGCAAAAAATAATCCCGGAACTTGATGTGACCGCCGTGAATTTTTTTTAAATCACGGATGAAAAGAATTTTTTTCACCTTGCGCTTCCTTCTGTAATTGCCATGCTATTCCTAAGCACAATTTAGGATCGACATTTAAATAACTTTCCCATTTCACGTGGCTGTCATTCCCGCATGCTTTTGGCGGGAATCCAGCGGTTTAAAGCCTGTGGATGCCCGATTAAAGCGCTCGGGCATGACGATCACTTGGATAAGTTATTTAATCGGCAATCCTTATCTCTACACCGTCCCGGGACAGCGCTCATAACGTTCGATGGCTTTACTAAAATCAAGCCCGCCGCGATCAAGCGTGTCGAGATCCTGTTCCATCACTTGCATACACGCCACGGCCTGTTCGATGAGTAATCGCATTTTTTCTTCCCAGCCGGATTCATCTTGCACGCGAAAACATTTGCAGGCGCGTTTCAGATTAAGCAGACTCTCATAAAGCGGTTCGCGCCCGATGATCTCCCACCCCATCGTTGCGCCATACTGTGATATGAACTCGTCGCGCCGCAGGTTGATATAAGTGACCAGCTTTTTCTTTTGCGCCGTGCGTTTAAAAAAGACAAACATCTCGGCCAAATCAATTGCCGGATCGGCGTAATTCAACTCATCAAGATCGATCATCCAGCATTTTTCATTTTCGACCAACACATGCGCGAGATGAAAATCGCCGTGAATCGGCGTGTAAATATCTCCGCCAAAACTCTGCTCGATTCGGCTGCCGGTTTCAACCACATAGTTAATCTGCGCAGCCAAGTCTGGAACTTTTTGTGCCAAACGTTGCGGCCGCGGGCGACAGCAAGAGAGCAAACGTTCGATCTTCATCGGCGATCGAGTAACGATCGGGCTCTGATGCAATTTTGCGGCGGCGGCGGCCAACAAATACATATGCTCGCGCCCGGCTTCCATGTCTTTGAGCAGATGCCGCAAGCGTACGCCCGGCGCTTCTTCCATAAAAACGAGACGCAATTCCGCCCACGATTGATAAGGCTCCGGGATATGGATGTGATCGCCAGCCGCGCGCGAAAAGCCATTTGCCCAGAGTTGCTGCATGGCGCTAAAACTATGTTGCATTTTCTCCGGCGATTCATAAACCTTGCCGATCATACGCCATTCTGAGGACTGCGCTTTTTCCGGATCGAAAATTTGCGCGACGTAGCGCACGATGCGGCGTTGCAAATGCTCAACGGACAAATTGCGCAACTGCCGGTTTTTGCCAAACCGGCTTTGCACCACGAAAGCCAATACGGCAAACATTGCCGCTACGTCCAAAGCGGTTTCAAGCATTGGGGCAATAAGCTCTTCCATAATCAACCTCCGGGCGAATTGGGGGAATGAGGGTCGAAAGCGAAATTTGTCTATTCCGCCACAGCTTCCATTTCCGTTTTCAAATTCACTGCGGGTTGCATCTGATCCGGCCGCGGCTCCTGCAAACACTGGCGCATCTTCTTCGCGAAACGCCGCACTTTCGGCTCGCGAAACCATTTCACATGACGGCCGCCAAGCTCGTAAGTTTCCACGCCGCCTTGCGCGAGCTGGCCCCAGCCATTGAGTGGATCGATAATAAAATTTTGCCAGAACTCGCGACGTTTCTTCGGGAGAAAAACGATGACGCGGCCCGAATAAGTTTTGGCTGCATAATCTCCATGCGCGCGGATGTTGGCAGCACGCACGGCGGCGATCCAATTCGCGAGCGAAGAGTCCGCCGCAAGAAGCGATTGGCCTTCATTTTCGGCAGCCACTGGCATGTCATCGTCGTCTGTGGCCGGCACGAACTGCGCGCCGCCCGGCGCAATCGTATCGAGCAGAATGACGCTGGCGACTTCGTGGCCGCGCTGCGTAAGCTGGCGCGCCATTTCATAAACGACTAGGCCGCCGAAACAAAGTCCGCAGAAATAATAAGGGCCGCGCGGCTGCAGTCGTTGCAAATGCCGAATAAATTCCGCGGCAATTGCTTCGACCGTATCCAACGGTTGCTCGCGGCCATCAAGGCCCGGATAGTGGAGACCGTAAACCGGTTGCTCGTTGCCGAGATGACGCGCGAGTTGGCGAAAATTAAATGTATGGCCTTCGTAACCCGACACACAAAAGAGCGGTGGCTGGCTGCCGGTTTCCTGCAATGCGATCAAACAACCGGCGTCTTCGGTCACTTCGGCTTCGCTGAGCAGCGCCGCAAGTTGTTTGATGGTTGGCGCTTTAAAGATGCTCGCCAATGGCAGGCTGCGATGAAAGCTGCGTTCAATTTCCACAAACAGGCGCACTGCCAGCAGCGAGTGTCCGCCCAATTCAAAAAAATTGTCTGTGACCCCGACACGCTCCACCGCGAGCACTTCTTCCCAAATTTCGGTTAGCAATTCTTCGACAAGGTTTTGCGGCGCGACGTAATCGGCATCCGATTTTGCCGTTGCCAAGTCTGCCGCAGGCAAGGCGCGGCGATCGATTTTGCCGTTCGGGGTTAATGGCAAAACCGGCAGATTCACAAACGCAGAAGGAATCATATAGTCCGGCAATTTGGCCGAAAAAAATTCACGCAGCTCATTTGCCGCCGGAATGGCATCAGTTTTGGCAACGAAATATGCAACGAGCCGTTTCTCCTCGACTCCGCTCGGAGTGACACCGCCAACCTCATTCGGGGTAAAACTCCCAACTCGGTGTGAGTTCACACTGAGCGAAGTCGAAGTAACGACGATTTGCGCAATTGCCGGGTGCTGCGCGCCAATTGACTCAATTTCGCCCAACTCAATCCGAAAGCCGCGAATTTTCACCTGCTGGTCGCTGCGACCGAGGCAGTCGAGGCGGCCATCGGAAAGATAACGCGCCAAATCGCCAGTGTTATAAATTCTCGCGCCGGGCGTATCGCTAAACGCGGCCGGAATAAACTTTTCCGCGGTCAAATCGGGCCGATTGAGATAGCCGCGGGCGAGGCCGTCGCCGCCGATATGCAAATGTCCGTGCACGCCGGCGGGAACGATTTGCCCGTGGCGATCGGTCAAATAAATCTGCGTGTTGTCAATTGGGCGGCCAATCGCCAAGGTTTCGTCTTTATTTTCAATTTTATCGACCGTCGACCAAATCGTCGTCTCGGT
Organism: uncultured Cytophagia bacterium; assembly: GCA_964477305.1. GTDB lineage: Bacteria > Zhuqueibacterota > Zhuqueibacteria > Zhuqueibacterales > Zhuqueibacteraceae > Zhuqueibacter. The sequence continues at coordinate 17,888 of CAYZFF010000003.1, read as the reverse complement.
CGGGCCGTACATATTCCACAATGCGGTGCTGCGCGTCAGCAGTTGCTTCGCCAGTTCATGAGGCAGGGACTCGCCGCCGCAAAGAATTTTTAAATCCACCCGGCCCCTCCAACCGTTTTCAATCAACATGCGCCAAGTGGCCGGCGTAGCTTGCATCACCGTGGCGTTGAAATTTTCCAACGCCGTCATCAAGCGCCGGCCATCGGCAGCGGTTTCGCGGCTGGCAATCACGACACGGCCGCCGGCAAGAAGCGGCAGGTAAATTTCCAAACCGGCAATATCAAATGATAATGTAGTAACAGCAAGCAAAACGTCGTTCGCGGTGAAACCCGGCGCGACGCGCATCGCATGAAGAAAATTCGCCAGCGCACGATGCGAAATGGCGACGCCTTTCGGCTTGCCGGTCGAACCGGAGGTGTAAATTGCGTAAGCCAAATTTTCCGGCGCGAGTTCGACGGCGGGATTCGCAGCGCTCTCCGCCGCGATCATTTTCCAATCACTATCAAGGCAAAGCAATTTTAAATTTTCAATTGAAAATTTAAAATTTGCAATTGTCGATTGTTGCGTGAGCAATACCGGCACGCGCGCGTCTTCCAGCACCAGCGCAATGCGCTCCGCCGGATAACCCGGATCCAGCGGCACATAGGCCGCGCCGGTTTTAAGAACGCCGAGCAACCCCACCACCATTTCGAGTGAGCGCTCCATACAGATTCCCACCAGCGTTTCCGGGCCGATTCCAAAATTTCTCGACAAATGTCGCGCGAGTTGATTGGCGCGGCGATTGAGTTCGCGATAAGTCAGTTGCTGATTTTCAAACACGACGGCGACGGCGTCCGGCGTCTGCGCGGCTTGCGCTTCAAACAAATGATGAAAACATTTCTCCGGCGGATGCGCTTTTGCGGTGGCGTTCCAATCAACGAGCATTTGCCGGCGCTCGGATTCCGGCAAAAGTTTCAATACGGACAGCCGCTGACCGGGATGCGAAACGATACTTTGCAACAAGCATTCAAAGTGGCCAGCCAGACGCTGAATCGTTGCTGCGTCAAACAAATCGGTGTTGTATTCAAAAAAACAACGCAACCCTTCCGGCAACTCGGCGATGGTCAACGTTAAATCAAATTTTGCGGTGTGCGTGTGCAGCGGCAGCGGTTGGAGCGTTAACCCCGCCAGCGTCGAATCTTGCAGCGGCACATTTTGATAGATAAACATCACCTGAAAAAAAGGCGAGACACTCAAATCGCGCTGCGGCTGCAACGCTTCAACCAATTTTTCAAACGGAATGTCTTGATGCGCGTACGCTTCGAGCGCGATTTCATTAACGCGGCCGAGCAATTCATGAAACGAGGGGTCGCCACTGAGGTTGGTGCGCAACACCAATGTATTAACGAAGCAGCCGATCAACGTTTCCACTTCGGCGCGCGTACGGTTTGCAATCGGCGTGCCGACGATGATATCATCTTGGCCGGTGTAGCGTTGTAACAAGGTTTTAAACGCGGCCAGCAGCGTCATAAACGGCGTACACTTTTGCTGTTGGCTCAACTTTTTCAATGCAGCGGACAACTCACGCGATAAATCCAGCGTTACCACCGCGCCGAAAAAAGTTTGCGCCGCAGGACGGGGACGATCGGTGGGTAGTTCTATCCGTGGCGGCGCTTGTGCCAGTTGCCGCCGCCAATAAGCAAGTTGTGTTTCGAGCGTTTCACCTTGCAACCATTGGCGTTGCCAGTTGGAAAAATCCGCATATTGAATAGGCAACTCGGGAAGCGGCGAGGGTTGATTCTTGCCAAAAGCATTGTACCGCGCGGCCAATTCCCGGAAAAAGATTTCCACCGACCAGGCATCGGCGGCGATGTGATGCACATTAAAAAAGAAAACGTGTTCGGCGGCGGCGAGTTTTATCAGCGCCGCACGCCAAACCGGCCCTTGCCGCAGATCAAAAGCCTGTTGCGCTTGAATCGTCAGCAGGCGCAGCAATTCAGTTTCGCGTGAGGCCGCGGGCACGGTGGATAAATCCCATACCGGCAAAACAATAGGGGCGAAGGCGTTGATCATTTGCACCGGCTGCCCATCGGCGGTTTTAAAAACGGTGCGCAAAACCTCGTGACGCTGCACGATGGCATTCAAAGCTTGTTCGAATGCCGGCAAATGCAATAAACCGTGCAGACGCACGGCAATTGGAATGTTATAAACCGCACCATTAGGCTCAATCTGGTCAAGCACCCATAACCGTTGCTGCGCGAAAGACAGAGGAATAGCAGCGTCCTGGTCGCGGCGGGAAATTTTTTGCGCCGGCGGGGCGACATCATTTTCGTCATCGAGCCAATACGATAACAACTCGAGATCATCCGTCGAAATCGCCGGTGTGTCCAAATGAGCATTCATCGTTGTCGAACCAGGCTGTGTAACCCTTTTGGGACAGGTGAAGTCCGGCCAGCCGGGCAGGATTTTCAATATCTGAAAATCTTCGCGCGGCGACCGGACTTCGCTCTTCTTACTTCATTCTTACAAAATAATTACTGCAAAAGCACCATTCTGCGGGTTTCGAGAATACCGGCGCCTTTTAACTGATAAATATAAATACCGGAAGCAACGCGCGCGCCTTGATTGTTTTGCGCATTCCATTCCACCTGATAGTTGCCGGCCGGACGATACCCATCCACCAACGTGCGAATTACTTCGCCTTTCAAATTATAAACCGTCAGCGTCACGCTCATGTCGCGCGGCAAGCCGAAGCTGATACGCGTCGCCGGGTTGAAAGGATTGGGATAGTTTTGCGCGAGTTGAAACTCCGTCGGCAGCGCGGCGGTTTTGGCTAATGCGAATGCCGCATTGTCGGCCAGGCTCGGCGCCGCGGTTTGCACCACTTCGATGCCGCAAACCAGCGACGATTTGTTGACCCGAATAAAGTTCAGATTCAGCGTCCCGTCGGTCACCACTTGCGAGAAGGTTCGAGTGATCGCCGTATTCGTTCCGCCGGCTTGCGCATTAATATCGAAATTGGTGAGCGTAGGCACGTTCACGCCTTCCGCCTGAACGGTCATGACGAAGTTGCCCGCGCCGCCGCCGTTTGGCGCTGCCATGTGCAACGTCACGGAGTACGTGCCGGACGGAACATTGAAATTATATTGAAAGTTTGCCCCGGCTGTCGTGGCGCTGCGGCGGAACGCTTGATACAGCGGGTCGTCGGTGGTGTTGGCAATGGCGCTGGTGTTCGTGCCAGTGACGCCGCCAACAAACCCAAAGGGAACACCCGGCGGATTATACGCTTGATCCGCCACAAAAAGGTTCCCGCCGCCTGTGGTAAAATTCGGGCCGCCGGAGTTGATGCGAGCCGTGAAGGGCGGCGTGGTTACGCCGGTGCCGCTCAAGGCCACATTCACGGTCGGCTCATCCGCATCATTGCTCGAGATGGCAAGATTGCCCGACTGCGCGCCAGTCGCCGTCGGACTGAAGCGAACTGTCAGCACCTGCGAACCGCCCGGCAGAATATTGAACGGCGTTGCCGGCGGAGTGACCAAAGAAAACACGCTGTTGGTGATATTCAACGTGCTCACGGTTAAATTCGCCGTTCCGAGATTGTTAATCGTTACGGTCTGATTGGCATTTTGACCAACCGTCACATTGCCAAAATTTACCGCCACCGGCGTGACATTGATCTCAGGTGCAGGAGTGCCGATTTGCTGGATGACGGCAATTCCGCTCACCAAAGCCTGTTTGTTGACTCTGACAAAATCCAAATCCAACGTGCCGTTGCTAACCGCAACATTGAAAGTCTTGATCAAAGCCTGGAACGTGCCTCCGGCTTCGGTATTGACGTTCAAGTCGTTGAAGATCAGAGTGCCCTCTGCCGAAACATCCATAATGAAGCTGCCGGTGCCGGTCGCAGGCGCCATTAAATGCAGCGTCACCGCATAGTTTCCATTGGGAACGTCGAAGCGATAGGAGAATGAAGTCGTCGTGCTGGTGCGGCGCAGGGCCTGGTAGAGTGCATCATCCGTCGTTCCGCCAATCGGATTGGTGAAAGTATTCGCCATGCCACCGACAAAACCGAAACTGCCGGCTGTGTACGCTTGGTCGGCCACATATAAATTGCCGCCGCCATCCGTAAAATTAGCGCCGCCGGCATTGATGCGCGCCGCATAAGTGCCGACGATGATCGTGAAGTTTTGCGTGTCAAAACCCTGGGCATTGGTGGCAGTAATGGAGACCGGAAATGAGCCAGTCGAGGTTGGCGTCCACGAGACCACTCCACTGCTGGGGTTGACGTTAAAGCCAGAAGGCCCGGTGAAAGTAAAGGTGATAGGCGCCGTACCGGTGACGTTGACCGTGTTGTCGGCGTCATACGAGTACGCCAAGCCCACGACCGCTGAGGTATTTGGCGTGGAAGTGATCGTCGGCGGCGTCGGCGTGGCAGGGCCGACTTGAAACGAGCCGATCTTGGTGTTCCATTCGAAGTTGCCGGTGTCCTTGACATATTCGCCAAAATACCAGAACGTGGCGTCGTCGGCCGGGTCAACGGTGATGCGGCTATAATCACCCCAACGGCTGCCGCCAAGCTGTGAACCAGTGCCGGCCACAATGCTACCCTCGGCCAATGTCATCTGGCCCAGCGGATCGGAGGCGGTACGGCCGGTATAGCGTACCGACGGGCTGACCGTGCTGCTTGAAACCGAGTAGCCAAGACCGATGGCGCCCGCGCCGTTCATCGCCGCGTTGCCCATCCAACGATGGTTGGCGTCGGGAGCATAAGAGCCGCTCTGGAACAAAGTCCATGCGCCCGCGCCGACCTTCCTTAGCTCGTACCAGCGGACGCCGGCGTGGTCGACGAAATCATTGATATCCACCGAGTGATCGACGATCAGCGTTTGATGGGTGCCGAAGTCGCGAAAATGCGTGGAAAATTTCGTAAACGGCGCCAGCACATCCAGTTTTTGCGTCGTGCCCGGTTGCGGAATGCTCGTGCCAAAGAAACCGCCGGCAAACGCCGAACTGTAAGCCGGCACTGAAATAAACACCGGGCCGGTAAAGGTCGTGCTGCCAGGGCTGGCAAAGTTCGGAACCATTTCATATTTATAGAGCCGGTCACCGGCGTCATCGTGCCCGACGAAAATGCCGGGGCTGGAAGTTGCCGGGCCGTCGAGGTCCGCGGGCTGGACGCCGTCAATGCCGGTCACGCCCGTCATCGAGCTGACGATCATTTCCGCCGAGGGGTCGCCGGAGCGAATCTTGGCGCCATTCCAGGCATGCGCATCCATTTTAAACGCGCCACTGAAATTGCGGATCGTGCCGTAATACGCATCCGGCATATTGCTCATTTTCGGATAGTCGTTGCCGGGCGTGGAAAATTCGTAAAGGTTGTAGGCGCCTAGGGGATCGCCGGTTTCCGAACAAGCAATACACTGGCTGACCGAAAACACAAATTGGCTGATCACCCAGCGGTCGTTAATTTCATCGTAAAACACGACGGGATCGCCGTCATTGTTAAGCTCGCAGTTGCCGCCAAACCCGGTCCAAAGTTCATTCACCGGCGTCGCGGGGATTAACGGCGTTCCGCTTTTATTCCAAACGCGGAACAACAAATTCACGGTCTCGACGACATGGTTGAGGCCGACATCGCCGTTAACGTCCGGCGGCATGACTCTGAACCCAAAAGCCGCAGAATTGTCGTCGCTGCTGAGGCCTTCGATCACGACCAGCGGTGCTGCGACACTCTCGCCGTGGGTGCGTTGCCAGCGTTGATCAAGCCGGCTATCCGGAGGCATTTGCGCCACCGGCGGCCGGTTCGGGACTTCATAATCACCGGCGCTCGTTTTGTGCAAAGAGCCGGGTTTGAAGTTTTGGGCAATTTCGCGCATCGCTTTGGATTTGCCCACTCTAACAGGGCGAACCACGTGCGTCTCTTGCGCCCAAACCCATGAAACACAACAACACAACAGCAAAAACACCACAATCCGTTTCATGAACATCCTCCTTGATAGGGACTTAAAAAACAAAACTTTTGATAACGGGACAGCGCTTATAGCTATTGCCAACCAACAACTATAAGCGCAGTCCACAAAACGGCCTATTTAAGAATGGCGTACAATCGGTTTATTGCAACAACACCATTCTTTTAACTTCGTTGAGGCCTTCGCCTTGCAGCCGGTACAAATAAACGCCGGAAGCCACGCGCGTACCGAAATTGTTCGTGGCGTTCCATTCCACATCATAGTTGCCGGCTTCACGATAGCCACTGACGAGCGTGCGAACTTCCTCGCCCATGGTGTTATAAACTTTCAGCGTCACATTCGTGCCTTGCGGCAGCGCATAACGGATCCGCGTCGTCGGGTTGAAGGGGTTGGGATAATTTTGCGCCAGCGTAAATTCCGTCGGCAGACTTGCCGTCTTCGCTAATGCCGAAGGCGCTTCACCGCTTTGCGTTATGCTCGGCCCAGCCGTTTGCACGACTTCAATGGCGGAAACCGCAGCCGAACCGGACACACGGGTGAACGTCAAATCCAATCTGCCATCAGTCACCGAAGTGCTAAAGGTTCTCGTCACCGCCCTGTATGTGCCGCCGGCCTGCGTATCGATGTCGAAATTATCGTAAATTAGCACGCCTTCCGCCGACACATCCATGACCCAATTGGTGGCGGCGGACATCATGTGAAGTGTGACGCTGTACGTTCCGGTAGGAACGGTGAAGTCATACTGAAAATTGCTGCTGGTACGGCGCCGCACATCCTGGTAGAGAAGATCATCCGTGGTGTTGGCAATGGCATTGCTATAGGTTTGAGCGCTGCCGTTGACATACCCGAAGCCGCCAGTCGCAAACGCCTGGTCAGCCACAAATGCTACGCCGCCGCCGGTGGTGTACGCCGAGCCGCCGCTGTTGATACGCGTCGTATAGCTTGGCGGCGGGCCAGCCGTGACTTTGAATGAGCCGATCTTCGTATTCCATTCGTAATTGCCGGTCGCCTGAACGTATTCGCCGAAATACCAAAAGGTTTCGTCGTCAGCCGGATCGACGGTTATTCTGGAGTAATCACCCCAGCGGCTGCCACCAGTCTGCGAGCCGGTACCGGCCGCAATAACGCCTTCCGCCATGGTCATTTGGCCAAGGGGATCAGTTGCTGAGCGCCCGGTATACCGAACGGACGGATTCATCGTACCGCTCGAAGTGGTATAAGCCAGGCCAATGGCGCCGGCGCCGTTCATCGCGGCGTTGCCCATCCAGCGATGATGGGCATCCGGCGCATAAGAGCCGCTCTGGAAAAGCGACCACGCCCCGGCGCCGACTTTCCGCAGCTCGTACCAGCGTTCGCCCGCATGGTCAGGAACATTGTTCACATCCACCACGTGATTGACGATGAGAGCTTGATGCGTGCCGAAATTACGGAAATGCGACGAAAAACGGGTGAACGACGCCAGAATATCCAATCTTTGCGTCGTTCCCAGTTGTTGAATACCGGCCGGAAAAGAGGAACTGTAGGCCGGCACCGAAATAAAAGTCGGGCCGGTGAAAGTGGTGCTTCCGGGGCTGCTGAAGTTGGGAGTCATCGTATACATCACGAGTTGATCGGTCGCATCCCGATGTCCCACAAAAATGCCGGGGGTGGAAGCCGGCGGCGGTCCGTCGAGATCTGCCGGCTGAACGCCATCAAGATTGCTCACGCCGGTCATGGTTCGGACGATCATTTCCGCACTTGGATCGCCGGCGCGAATCTTCGCGTCATTCCAGGCATGCGCATCCATTTTAAAAGCGCCGCTAAAATTTCTGATCGTGCCGTAATACGCGCCCGGCATGCCGCTCATTTTCGGATAGTCGTTGCCCGGAGTGGAAAATTCGTAAAGGTTATATGCTCCCAGCGGATCGCCGGTTTCCGAGCAAGCGACACACTGGCTGACCGAAAACACAAACTGGCTGATCACCCAGCGGTCATTAATTTCATCATAGAACACCACCGGATCGCCGTCATTGTTAAGCTCGCAATTGCCGCCAAAACCGGCCCAAAGCTCGTTAACCGGCGTGGCGGGGATTAACGGCGTGCCGCTTTTATTCCAAACGCGGAACAACAAGTTCACGGTCTCGACAACATGGTTAAGGCCGACATCGCCGTTGACATCCGGCGGCATAACCCTGAAACCAAAAGCCGCAGCATTGTCATCGCTGCTGAGACCCTCGATCAATACCAACGGCGCCGCGACACTCTCACCGGTTTGACGCTGCCATACCGGATCGACCCGGCCCTCATCTCGGGGTGACTGCGCCACCGGCGGACGGTTCGGGATTTCATAATCACCGGCGCTGGTTTTGTGCAAAGTGCCGGGTTTGAAATTTTGGGCGATTTCGCGCATCGCTTTGGATTTGCCCACTCTAACGGGGCGAACCACGTGCGTCTCTTGCGCCCAGGCCCATGAAACAACACCGCACAACAGCAGAAACAAAACTACCCGTCTCATAAACTTCCTCCTTGAAAAGTTAAATGGAGAGACGACTTGGGAATTTGCCTCACAGCCACCACCCGTCGATTGGTAACAGTGCGGTTTATAGCACCACACCCGCGCTTGAACAAAGCGAACGGCTTGAAAATTCCAAGCGCTTGCTTTACACACCGTAATTAGGCCATCGTTTTCCTCCGCAGTTAGTTATTAAGAGCTTTAGGGGGATTGGCTGCAAATTCACTTTTGATCTTATGCCAATCGATACGATCGGGACTCGTAAAAACCGAAGCCGGCAGTTCGTCATAAACTCCCAAGCCAACATGAATTTTTCGCGGACCCTCGCCGCGGTCATTGGAAAGCAAAATATTGCCGAACTTCTGGTAATTCTTCCACGGCGTGAAGAAATGCGGTTGTGAATCTTCGGCGTCCCGGTAAAAATCCCATTGCACCAGTAATTTGCTTTTCTTGTCGATATAAATGTGAAATTTATTGTTCGGCGTCAACCCGACATTCTTGAACGTCATGCTGATCACGTCGGCCATCTGGCCGGCGGCAGTCGTGTCTTCCTTTATATATTTGAGCGTGACGCCGCCATCCTTCAATTTGAAGGGCAGAATCATCCAATAAGCGTCGTTGACCCAGGCTTCGTAGCCATAGTCCATGGCTCTTTTGAGGCCGTCTTTATCCGTAATTTCGTGTCCGGTTTTCCACGCCCGCCCCTGCCTCGTGTTCATATTCATCAGCACGAGTGACATTCTCGATTCGATGCGCAAATCGCCAGTCCATTTGTCCCATACGGTCAGGCGCTTACCGAACCAATCCCAGGTGATGAAGCGCGTTCGCTCCCAATTTTCTTTGCCGCCACAAGCGGCCATCACTGAATCCGCCAACGCGATGGCCTGCGCGTCGGAACCGGCAACATCAAAAGCTGAAGCTGAATTCTCGCTCCCCGCTTTGGGGGTGCGGGAATCACACGCCGTTAGAAAAAAAACGGCTAACGCCGCCGCTCCGGTCGCCCCGGCGAGGAGCAATCGGCGCTGCTTAAATTTTAAGGTATCCATCCGCCTCGTGAAATTATTTTAATTTTGACAAAAAAAAGACGATCGCGCGATTATTGCGATGGTATTGCCGGAAGCCCGGCAGAGGGTAACGGCAAAATACGAGTCTTTCGGCTCAAAAGCAAATAAAAAGTTTCATTTTATTCAAGAATTTTCTTATGCCGTTCCTGCTCGAGCAGCCTCTTTTTCTCTTCACCCGACAGGCGGTGCATTTTTTCCAGCAACTGCGCAATTCTTTCCAATTTGCCGTTGTTGCCGAACTGTGCCGCCAGTAACTGCGAAAAAGCCGCCACGGTCGGCGCCTCGAACAGCGTCCGCAGCGGGAAATCAAGTCCCAAAATCTTGCGCAAGCGGGAATTGACTTGCGTGGCCAGCAAAGAGTGGCCGCCAAGCTCAAAAAAGTTGTCATGAATGCCAATGCGTTCCACGCCCAGGACCTGGCGCCAAATGCCGGCGAGAATTTTTTCCACCGGCGAACTCGGCGCGACAAAAGTTTCCGGCAACTCTCGGTGGTTTAAATCCGGCGCCGGCAGCGCGAGGCGGTCGACCTTGCCATTGGGGGTCAGCGGCAACGTCTCTAGAAAAACGAAAGCCGACGGAATCATGTAATCCGGCAGTTTCGTGGTGAGAAACTGCCGCAATTCGCTCACCGCCGGAGGCGGTTGATTGCGGGGCACAATGTAAGCGATAAGCCTCGACCCCTCGACTCCGCTCGGGGTGACAGAATTGGACGAAGTGCCCGCACTGAGCGAAGGCGAAGTGAGCGGAGACGAAGTGACAACCGCTACCACCTGCGCAATTTCCGGATGCTGGCTGCACACGGTTTCGATCTCACCTAACTCAATACGGAAGCCGCGGATTTTCACTTGATGATCGACACGCCCCAGACAATCAATTTTGCCATCTGCAAGATAACGGGCCAAATCGCCGGTGTGATAAATTCGCGCGCCGGGTGTTTCTGTATATGCATTCGGGATAAATTTCTCGGCCGTTAAATCCGGCCGTTTGAAATAACCGCGTGCCAAGCCCTCGCCGCCGATATGCAGGGCGCCATGCACTCCCCGGGGAACTGGATGCAGATGGCGATCAAGCAGATAAACTTGCGTGTTGGCAATGGGCCGACCGATCGTCAACACTCCGTCACGATTCTCGACGCGATCCAGCGTCGACCAGATCGTTGTTTCCGTCGGGCCGTACATGTTCCACAATTCGGCGCTACGTTCCAGCAGTTGCGTCGCCAACTCGCGCGGCATCGCCTCACCACCGCATAAAATTTTCAAACCGCGCGCGCCGGCCCAGCCGTTTTCGAGCAGCATCCGCCACGTTGCCGGCGTTGCCTGCATTACGGTCGGCGAAAATTCGGTTAGCGCTTGCAGCAACCGATTTCCATCTACAGCGACCTCGCGGTTTGCCACCACGACGCGACCGCCGGTGAGCAACGGCAGATAAAACTCCAAGCCGGCGATATCAAATGACAGCGTCGTGACTGCGAGCAACGTGTCTTGTGCCGTAAATCCCGGCGCATCGCGCATCGACATTAAAAAATTCACCAAAGCGCGCTGCGAAATATTCACCCCTTTGGGTTTGCCGGTCGAGCCGGAGGTGTAAATCGTGTACGCCAGATTTTCTGCTTCAACCGCCGTGTTAAGATTCGCAGCACTTTCCGAGGCGATGTTTGGCCAATCGGTGTCGAGAGCAAGCGATTTAAAATTTGAAATTGTCGAAGCCAGCGTGAGCGCAGTTGAACGCTGGGTCAGCAGCACCGGCACTTGTGCATCTGCCAAGACATAAGCGATTCGTTCGGCGGGATAAGCCGGATCGAGCGGCACATATGCACCGCCGGCTTTCAAAATTCCGAGCAGGCCAATCAGCATCTCCGGCGAGCGTTCCAGGCAAACGCCCACCATCGTCTCGGGTCCAACCCCGAGCTTTTTTAAATGCCGTGCGAGTTGATTGGCGCGACGATTCAACTCTCGATACGTCAGTTGTTGATTTTCAAAGGTAACGGCTACCGCTTCCGGTGTACGCTCCACTTGCGCTTCAAACAACTGGTGAAAACATTGCTCAACCGGATATTCTTTCCGTGTGGCGTTCCAGTCGACGAGCATTTGGCTGCGCTCGGCCGGCGTTAAAATCGGCAGCGCCGATAAGCGTTGGGAGGGATCGGCGACGACGCCGGCGAGCAAAGTCCGGTAATGCTCCAGCAGGCGCCGGATGGTACCCGTCTCGAACAGATCGGTGTTATATTCCAAGCCGAGGCGCAAGCCCGCCGGATTTTCCCAAACATTCAAATTCAACTCAAACCTCGCCGTCGCCATAGCCGGCGGCAAAGGCGTCAGCGTGAGATCGGCAAGCTGCAACGGTTGCACTGGCGGCAGCGAGATGAACATCACCTGGAACAACGGCGAGTAGCTCAAATTACGCGCCGGCTGCAATTCCTCAACGAGTTTCTCAAACGGCACGTCCTGATGGGCAAACGCATCGAGCGTCACCTGGCGCAAACGCCGCAGAATCTCTTGAAAAGTCGGGTTGCCCTCTAAATTCGTGCGGAGCACCAGGTTGTTGACGAACAGCCCGATCAGACTTTCGGTTTCGGTATGATTGCGGCCGGCGATGGGCGAGCCGACAACGATATCATTCTGGCCGGTATAACGCGAGAGCAGCGCTTTGAACGCCGCCAGCAGCGTCATAAAAAGCGTCACGCTTTCCCGCCGGCTCAACGCCACGAGCGCGTTTGACAACTCGCCCGACAACTCGAAAAATTCGCACGCACCGCGAAACGTTTGGATCGGCGGCCGCGGCCAATCCGTGGGCATCTCCAACAACGGCGGCGCGCCGGCGAGCTGCTGTTTCCAGTAAGCCATCGGCTCGGCAAGCACTTTTTCCTGTAACCATTCGCGCTGCTGTTGGGCAAAATCACCGTACTGTATCGGCAAAGCCGGCAGCGGGGAGGGCTTGCCGGCGGCAAAGGCGTTGTAGAGCTGCGCCAATTCTTTCATTAATATATCCAACGACCAACCGTCGGCGATGATGTGATGCAGCGTCAACAGCAGCACATGCTCTTTCTCGTGCAAGCGGAGCAAAGTGGTTCGCAGCAGCGGCCCGTTGCGCAGATCGAATGGGCGTTGCACTTCTTCGGTTGAAAGGCGTTGCAACTCGGAGGCTCGTGCGGTCGCAGACAACTCGCCAAGATCGACCATGGTAAACGGCGCCGCCGCGACTGGTGCAATGATCTGCACCGGTTGCTCATTCGCCGTGCCGAACGTGGTGCGCAGAATCTCGTGGCGTTGAATGATTTCGTCGAAAGCATGTTGGAGCGCGGCGCTATCGAGCGCGCCATCGATACGAAAAGCCAGGGGAATGTTATAGGCCGCGCTGCCCGGCTCGAGTTGATCGAGAAACCATAAACGCTGCTGCGCAAATGAGAGCGGCAAGATACTCGAATCGCGCCGGAGTCGAGTGATACTCGCGCGCGCGACTTTTCCATTCTCATTCTGCTGAGCGGCAGGGCGGTTGAGCCGCTCTAACAGCAGCTTGCGCTTCTCCGGGGAGAGTTCAGCAATGCGTTTGGCAATATCGTTCATTTCAACGGTCTTACTCTGAATAGTTTTGCCTTGTCATAGGTGACGGCAAATATTTTCATGACGACGCTGTTGCAGCCGGTTCGGCCTCAAGCTCCGCCAACAACCGGTTCAACATGTTCGTGTCTTTTTCGCCGATCATTTTTTCGAGAATCGTCTCGGCCATTTCCGCAATCGTCGGCTTTTCAAAAAAGCTTTTCAGCGTGAGTGTCGTTTGAAACGTGTCGCGGGCGCGGGAAATCAGCCGGGTGGCCAGCAGCGAATGGCCGCCCAATTCGAAAAAATTGTCATGCCTGCCGATGGGCGCGACGCCGAACAACTCCGTCCAAATTTCCGCCAGCGATTTTTCCACTTCATTTTCCGGCGCGGCGTAATCCGCCGTTAAATCGGGACGGGAATATTGGGTTGTGGGCGCGGCAACCGGCATCGCCTTTTCTTCCTCATCGCGAGTGGCGACGGCAGTTGTCTCGAGTTCGAGCCGTTGGCGCCAATCGCGCGTTGAAACCACCACCTGCGATAAATCGCCGTTCAATATCCGGCCAAATGCTTCCATGCCTTCGCGGGGCAAAATGGCGCTCTGCAAAGCCTCGGCGCGTGCCGCTGCGAGATCGGCCGGAAGCTCGGTGTTAACGGCCATTCCCACTTCAGCCCACGTGTCCCAGTTGATCGCAACCGTAAACGGCTTGCGGTGATCGCAACGCTGCGCGAACGCGTCCAAAAACGCATTAGCGGCGCAATAATCCGCTTGACCGAAACCACCCAAAATTGAAGTGACCGAAGAACAGAGCACGACGAAATCCGGCGGTTGCTCTTTCAATAAAGACGCCAGCGCGAGCGCGCCGGTAGTTTTGGAGTTCATGACGCCCGCAGCGATTTCCGGCGCTTTGTGTTGCATCATGCCGCCGCCGGCAATTCCCGCCGCGTGAATGACGCCGTGAATTGGCCCGAAACGTTCGTTGGCTTGCTGCAGCAGCGCTTGCATTTGCGCCGCATCGGCAACATCGGCGCGCACGATCAGGACTTCCGCGCCCAATGTTTCCAATTTCTGCGCGCCGCGAATTTTTAAGCTCACGGTGTCCTGCGTGTTATGCGCGCTCAACCATTGCGCCCACTTTTCTTTCGGCGGCAGCTCGGAACGGCCGCTCAGCACGAGCTTGACCTGCGGCACGGTTTGCGCCAGATATTCCGCCAGCGCCAGGCCGATGCCACCCAACCCGCCGGTAATCCAATAAACGCCGCCGTGGCGCAAACGTTTGGGAATGTCGCCGGAATGCGGCAGGTAAACCGGTTGCCATGTCTGTGTCCAACGCGCTTGGTGGCGATAAGCCACAAGCGAATCCACCGCTTGCGCGGAAAATTCCATCACCAGTTGATCGATTAATTCTTCGGACTCGGCAGCGGCCAAATCTGCAAACGCAATATCAATATTGCGACAACTCGCGCTCGGGTATTCCTGCGGCAGAACGCGGCACGCGCCCAACACCGCCGCCTTTTCCGGAAATACTAAATCATTGCCGGTGACATTTTGCGCATTGCTGGTCACCACCGAAACGTGCAATGGCGCCGCGACCTCCTGATTGCCCAGCGCTTGCACGAAATAAAGCAGACTGTAGAAACCGCGCTCCGAAGATTCTTTCTTGCCGGCATCCGAAATCCGCAGTCCGGAATCCGCCGGCGTCACCCCCCAGAGATGCACGAGGCGCTGTGGCGTCAGCTCTTGCGCCCGCAGCGTTTTGAGCAACGTTTCATAATCGTCGCGCGAGCGCGGATCGAGCGTAAACGCCCGCTCATCGCGGCGGCCGAATTTTTCTCCAATCGTGACGGCAATGACGTTTTGTTGCGCGCGTTCGAGACGTTTGATGATTTTTTCTCCCAACCCGTGTTCATCGGCAAAGATAAGCCAGCATGACTTGGCGCCGATTGCCGCCAAAGGTTTGAGATAATTCGACGGCGCCGTTCGCGCCCAGCCCGGCGCATAAAACCAATCCGCGATATCCGGCTTTTTAGTGAGCGGTGAAGAGCGCAGGGCGAAAGGTGTTGCTTGCTGTGGCTCAACCCAATAACGCTTGCGTTCGAACGGATACGTCGGCAGCGGCACGCGGCGGCGGCGTTCGCGAGAATAGAATCCGGCCCAATCCACTTTCACGCCCGCGAGCCAAAGCTGGCCCAACGCATTCAACAGCACAACGTCATCAGATTGCGGCTCCTGCGGATGGCGCGTTGAGGAAATAATGGCCGGCGCCGTTTCTTCTCTTTTATCTTTTTTCTCGAGCCGGCACATGCGCGCGAGCGTCGTTAATGTCTGTCCAGGCCCGACTTCCAACAAAACCCGCGCCGGTTCATTCAACAGTTCTCTGATGCCGTCGCTAAAGCGCACGGTTTGCCGCAGATGGCGCGCCCAATAACGTGGATCGGTCGCCTCGGTTGCTGTGATCCACTTGCCGGTCACATTCGAGATAAAAGGAATCTTTGGCGCGGTGCGTTTGGTTTTGCTCACCAACTCGGTGAAAGGCGCAAGAATATCTTCCATCATCGCCGAATGAAAAGCGTGCGACGTATGCAGGCGGCGGCACTCGACGGATTTTTGTTCGAGTTGGACGGCCAGTTCATCAATATCCGTTGCCGGGCCGGAGACGACGCAAAGCGTCGGCGCGTTGATCGCCGCGATTGCAATGTGGCCGTTGAGATGCAAGGCTGCTTCCGCCTCCGGCAACGAAATCGCCAGCATCGCGCCGCCGGGCAGTTGTTGCATCAGTTTTCCCCGCGCCGCCACCAGCGCCAAAGCCTCTTCCAAAGAAAAAACGCCGGCCAAACACGCGGCCACATATTCACCGATGCTGTGGCCGATCATCGCCTGCGGTTGCACGCCCCACGACTTCCACAATTGTGCCAAAGCATATTCGATCACAAACAAAGCCGGCTGCGTGAAGGAAGTTTGTTTGAGCTTTTCCGCGGCCGCGGCTGCAGCCTCATGGCGCGGATAAATCACCTCGCGCAGATCGAGCTGAAGAGAAGCTTGCAGAAGCTCGGCGCCGCGGTCGACGTGTTCGCGAAATGTGGCTTCGGTTTGATAAAGTCCTTTCGCCATTTCGAGGTACTGCGCGCCTTGCCCGGGAAACATAAACGCCACGGCGCGATTCACCGGCGGTTGCACAGCGGTGAAAACTTTTTTGCGATCCAGACTTTGCAATGCGCCAATCGCTTCCTCGCGGTTTCGGCAAACGAGCGCGCGGCGATGCTTAAACTCGCGGCGGCCAATTTGTAAAGTGTAAGCCGCGTCGGCGAGATTGAGATCGGGACGCTGTTCGAGGCCATCGAGAAAATTTTTGGTTGCCGCTTCGAGTGCGGCGCCGGTTTTGGCGGAAAGCACAAACAATTGCGCGGGCCGCGATTCACCGGAGGGCTGTAAAGGCGGGGCTTCTTCAAGCACGACGTGCGCATTAGTCCCGCCGACGCCGAAGGCGCTCACACCAGCGCGGCGCGGCGTTTGGCCCGTTTTCCATTCCGCCAGCGCGGTATTGACATAAAACGGGCTGCTGGCAAAATCAATTTGCGAATTGGGCTTTTTGAAATTCAAGCTCGGCGGAATTTCTCGATGCGCGAGCGCCAGCACCGCTTTGATAAAGCCGGTCACGCCGGCGGCGGCATCGAGATGCCCGACATTGGTCTTCGCCGAGCCGATGGCGCAGAAATTTCTTTTATCCGTTGTCGCGCGAAACGCTTTGGTCAACGCCGCCATCTCGATCGGATCGCCAAGCTCGGTGCCAGTGCCGTGCGCCTCGATCATGGTGATCGTGTCCGCCGTGACGCCGGCCAGCGCTTGCGCCATGGCAATCACTTGCGCCTGGCCGTCGACGCTCGGCGCGGTGTAGCCGACTTTCACCGAGCCGTCGTTGTTGAGCGCGGCGCCTTTGATGACCGCATGAATATAGTCGCCGTCGTGCAACGCATCTTCCAGACGCTTCAACACCACGATGCCAACCCCGTCGCCGGCCACGCAGCCGTGCGAATCCGCGTCGAAGGCGCGACAATGGCCGTCGGGAGACAGAATACCGCCGACTTGATAAAGATAGCCGGCCTTCTTAAAATGGCCGATGCCGACGCCGCCGGCCAACGCCAGATCGCATTGATAATTCAGCAGACTCTGATAGGCCAGGCAAATCGCCACCAACGAAGTGGAGCAGGCGGTTTGCACCACCAGGCTCGGGCCTTTGAGATTCAGCTTGTAAGAAACGCGCGTGCACAAATAATCTTTGTCATTTCCCAGCATCACCGGATAGAAACCGATGGCTTGCAGCAACTCGCGGTTGGGCGAAAGATTGTCCCGCAAATAATCGCTGATGCTGAGTCCCCCATAAACACCGATGGCGCCTTCGAATTTTTCCGGATCGTACGCCGCCTGCTCCAAAGCTTCGACGGCGCATTCGAGAAAGAGGCGCTGCTGCGGATCCAAAACTTCGGCTTCACGCGGCGTATAGTCAAAATATGCCGCGTCAAACAAATCAAAGCCTTCCAAAATGCCGCCGGCCTTGACGTAATTGGGGTTGTCGAGCAAAGCCGGATCAACGCCCGCCGCCTTCAGCTCGGCATCCGAAAAAAATGAAATCCCTTCCGCGCCGTTGCGCAAATTTTGCCAAAACGCGGCGACATTTTTCGCTTGCGGAAAACGGCCGGCCATGCCAATCACCGCGATGCCGGTTGCGGGATCAAAGGTTGTTGAATCTTGCATTATACAGTTTGTCGGTTAAAAATCGTTTCGCCATGCGCTACGTTCTTACAAACGCTTCCATATCCCCATCGGCTCATTATCCGGCTTTCGGCCTCA
>CAYZFF010000002.1:8377-50468 GCA_964477305.1 uncultured Cytophagia bacterium | reverse complement strand
AACGGCGCGGTGTAATGAAATTGCGCTGCCAGTTTGTAGCCGGAATCCGGCGCTTGCAGGGTGGCCAAACTTTTAGGTTGCAAATATTCGATGATGACAATGTAATCCGGGCGCAGCGGCTCGACGCCGTTGGTTTTGTCGTCGGATTTTTCGTACTGTGCGGGGATGGCGTCGAACCAGGCGGTGTACGGTTCGTCGCGGCCGGGGATGCCGTAATGGCGCTCGATCCAGCGTTCCAAATCCCAAATAGCCTGGCGAATTTTTTGATACGTGACGTCGTTATTTAGATTGCTGTGCCATTGCTGGGCAAAAATATAAAACTCTTTGTCGATCGGCGGATTGACGATTTCGTATTGCTCGCGTGAGATCGCCGGGCCGCGCAGCAGCATCTCAATGGGCGTCTTCGCGGGGACATTCTTCTCGATCCATTCTTTGGCCAAATAGCGCGAGTCATTCGCGAATTGCAGCGCCATTGCAAGACTATAAAAAAATGAATACACAAAAATCAGCGCCACCCCAGATCTAATCGCCAACCTATATCGCGCTGGCAACGAATCCATCAACGCCATTGCCGCATACCCGGCGCATAACATCAAGCCCGGGAAAAATAGCGGCAAATACCATGGCGCGATCTCCGAAGCAGCACCAAAAATAATGTAATACGGCGTAAACGTGGCGAGCAACCAAATGATCGCTGTTGCATTTTGACGGCGCAGTAATTGAATCAACGCAAACGCCACGCCGCCCAGCGCCGCGATGAATAGCGGCCAGCCCAATCCATTTTTAGCATGTTCGAGCATGGTGAAGTACGACGTCTGACCGGGCACCCCGCGAGCTTTATTGAAAAATAAATCGCGGGTGTAGCCGTCTAAAAATTCAAACGGCGACATCAACAGCGCCGGATTCGCGAGAACAAAGCCCAACGGCAACAGTGCAACAAACCACAAGAGCTTGGGCCATTGTCCTTTTTCTGGTCTCATGAAATGTGAAACGAGTAGGGGGATGAGCAACAGCACGCGATCGGTTTTCACGCCAATCGCCAAACCGGCGGTGAGCGCGGCTAAAAAATACCAACGCGTCGTGCCGCGCTTCCAAATGAACAACGCAAAAAAACAGGATAGCCAATACCAAAAATTCGACGGTGCATCCACCGTGGAAAAATGCGCCACCGTCACGAACGACATGGACACGGCCAGCAGCAACGCGGCGAGGTTCCCCACCCTTTTGTCGAAGAGCAGCGTCCCCATGATAAACGTCAAACCGACGACGGCGACGGACATGAGCGCCGAGAGGGTTCGCGACATTTGAATCACCCGCGCTTGCTCGCGATTCAGCCATTCCGGCGAGGCCGTGCCGGATGGAGGAGGGTCAACCATGCGTTCATATGCTTTCACTGGCAAAACAGTTCCGAGCCAAATAGTATAATAATGCAAACCGCCATACGCGAAATGGTGCGGGTTCGGCTCACGATCCGCAAACATGTAGTAAGCCCGCTGCGCAATTTCATCCGGATGCCAATAATTCGGCGCGCCCCAGCGATTGCCCCAGATATTTAAACCGAAACTGAGCAACAGGATGAATGGCAAAAATTTTAAATCGGCCCATTTGAGGCCATGCGATTTTTGAGGTGACGAGTCAGTCATTGGAATTTTCCACTTTAAAAAATTCGAACGCGAATGCCGCGGATTCTCGCAGATTTTTATCCGTACAGATTTACGTTTTAAAAAAAATTATGTTTTAGGCGCTTATGGCCGATCTGCAGTAGCGATTTTTGTGGTGTCAATCACGGCACGTTGGGTCAATTGCGGAATGCGAACGCCGCTTTCAAACGGAATCAAATTATGTTGCATTGCGGTGCGCGAGACGTCGTTGCGATATTGGCGGTCGGCCAGCGGCGTAAGACGCGGCTTAGCTGTCAACGGCGCCGTGTTGAAAAAAATGTAAACTTTGCTGTCTTTCGCCGGCGCCGCGACGATCTCTTCGCGATGGTCGCCGAACAGGTCGGCGCCAAAGATTGTGTTCGAATCTACTTTTGCGATGACGGGACCATCAAAGCGGCTGACTTTACCGTTGCGCAAACAAATTTCACGGACGCCGTCGCCGTCCCAGTCCACCGGGAAGCTGCCGTGCATGCTCGGACGCGCGAAAATTTTGCCATCCGGATGAAACACATATTGAAAGACCGTATCGATCTTTACGCCCTGCGCGCCGATTTTTTTGCCGCCGATGTCAAACGCGTAGCATTGCATGCCTTCGGAGTCCGGCAGGATTTTGGAAACCCAGCCGCCGTCCACGTGGCGATAATTCCAATGCGCCCACAAAATTTCGCCCCGATTATTCGCCAGCATCATGCCGATGCGGCGATGGCGTTGACCATACCAGCCTTCGCGGCAATAATAAACTTCCTTGCCCGGATTAGAAGGCAACACATCCGCCACGTAAATAATATCCGGATGGCCGGAATACGGCATACGATCTTTGATCGTCCACAAATCGTTGCCGCCCTCGGTGATGCAATGCTCGCCCCACATAATCTCTTCTTTGCCGTCATCGTTAACGTCAGCAATGGTAAGACTGTGGGAACTGTGCGTGCCGTCGGCGATGACGCGTTCCCAGACTTTTTGCAATTGATGATCATAACAGAAAAGCCGTTGATTCGCATACAAACCGCGCGCGATGAGAATATACGGGTTCTTGCCATCGAGATGCGCGATGGCGATGTAATTGCGGCTGTCGCTGTTATAATCGCCGCCCAGCCCCTCGGCATTTGGCCACGGCACCTCACTTTTGATCGCGCCGGTTTCACCATCGAGCACGGCCAACCGATCGCTGTTGTAATCTTTCGGATCACCGGACTTATTCGTTTTAGTCAAAACTTCGGCGCGGCCGTCGCCGTTAATGTCCCAAATCACCAATGGTGAATAAAATACGCCGGCCTCAATGCCCCAACCCAAATCAATCGTCCAAAGTGGTTTGCCGTTGGCGAGAAAAGCACTTACTTTATAAGTGTCTTCCGATTTTTGCCAAGCTTTCGGCGAAGGATCGATGTCCCAGTTATTCGTGTGTTTGATCACGATCTCACGTTCGCCGTCGCCATTCAAATCGCCTGTAGCTAATTGCGCATCAAGATAGGGTTGGCCGAGATCGAAAACGAGTGCGCCGATACTCGAATCAGCGCGGAGCGGTGCAGGCGTTTCAACTTCTGCTGCCGCTACAGAATTGGCGGATGGCGCTGCCGTTGTTTTCACTTCGTAAACATAGCGCTCTCCAGTTTGAACGCTGTCATCAATAAAACTGGTCGACAGTGTTTGCGTGAGCACTTTCGCCACGTCTGCCGGCATTTTCAGCGGGCGTCGCAGCACGGTATAAACCGTGCCGGCGGAATCTTCCGGCAGTTGCCGCCAACTCAAAAAAACGCCATTGGCTGTTGGCAGAGCCACCAAGCCCCGCCCCAAACGTTGTGCGGACTCATCCAGAAATGGGGCAAATTTTTTCTCGGGTTGCAACGGTTTTGCATTTTGACAGGCCCAATTCATACCGGCAAGCAGAATGCCATAACGGAGCACCAAAGCGGTTTTCATAGCAAACTCCTGAAGCGTTAAGCGTGAGTTCTCCCAAACTCGGCGTCCAAACTTTCTCAATATAGCAAGATTAAAATTTCAATGTGCAGTATTTTTTATTGTTTGACATCGTGTTTACGCGCAGTTAATGATCACTCTTTCCATAAAAATGTTCACTAATTTCAGCGCCCAGCCAGCTTTGCAATTCTACGATTCAAACTCCCACATAGCGAGTGCTAAAAAATTCAGTTTTGACGTCATGTCCGCCCCGAATGAAACATGGGTTAAGCTCCAGCGGGCATTCCAAAATCCAGGAAACTCATGGATTCCCGTGTTCGGTGAAAAGACAATTGGGGGCGATTTTAGGCTTTTCAGCAGCCGGATAGAAAAAGAAATCCTTACAGGTGTCGCGAGCAGATTTACTTTAATTCATCTGCAACGAATTCTGTAAGGAATTTTTATTTTACAACCGAATTTTTATTTTAATCGCACAAAGCGAAGCGTTCGGGCGAAGCACCGGCAAGCCGTCCCCAGTTGGCATTAGCCGTGGCCGGGTAAAAATAAGTTGTCTCCGGCACGCCGAGTGTCATGCGATTCACCCATTCGACGCCCTGCATAAAAGAGTGATCCTGATTGGAGACTTCATACTTCCAGCCGCCAAAACGGCCGCGACTAAAAATATTATGCGGCTCCAACTCGGCATGAAGTTTTTGCAAAATGGCATCGCGATTGAGCGACGGCGTCGGGTAGCCGTGATGGGCGCGATACAACCAGCGGCTGACAATCTGCGATTTATCATCAATAAGTTTGGTGGCGTACAGCCCTTTAACAATGTCATCGATCAACGTTTTGTGGTCAACCGGTTTCGCCGCCGACTCGGAAACTTCAGCCATCAGCGACCATTGCGTTTCGGGATACGAAACATTGTTCGGTGAGTAGTTGGAGAACACCGTCACGCGATAAAACGGACAATTATTTTCTGGAAAATACATCCAACATTTTTTGAGCAAGGCCTCGGGTTTCTGCCCGATCAGGCCGATGCCGGCAATATTGGATGAAGAAAATTTAAGCTGCTTCGCCGTCCTTTGTAGGTCCGGGGAAAACTCCACAATGCTTTCAAATAACCGATCAATCGGCATTGTGTTTAAGAGATAATCATAGTTGAGATGTTCGCCATTGGCAAGTGTTACGGTACGGCGCTGGGTTGAAATAGCGGATACCGGCATTTGGAGGTGGATCTTGTCGCGGCCAACTAAATCGGCGACTCCTTCCCAAATGGCGCCTGTCCCGCCGTGCCGCGGAAAACGAAAGGTGTTGTTCGGCCCCCACGACAAATCATCGAGATCAAACAAAATATTTTTAGACACGCGCCCAAGATCGGTAACGGCGACGCGCTCGCCAATCCACTCGTAGGACATTTCTTCCGGCGGATACGCCCAAACTTTGAAGTTGTACGGCTCCATAAAAATCTCGGCGAGGCCGGGACCGAACGTCGCGTGAATCCATTCCCGGAAGTTTTTAGGCCGGCCCGGGACGGGATGTTTGTACAATTCAATCAGCCCGCTGAGGCATTTCCACATTTCGCCTTTGGGGAGATAGCGAATGTTGTTTTGAAAGGGATAAGGCACAAAACGGTCGCAAATCCAGACCCAGCTTTCGCGTTCGTGAAAGAGCCAGCCGCCGGCGCCCAGCGCGCGCTCCATGACTTCGTCAAAATAACGATAGTGCGAAAATTGCACGTGGCCGCCAATGTCCCACGTGAAGCCGTGTGCATCTTTAAAACTCGCGGCAAGTCCGCCGACATGATCGGCGGCATCAAGAATGGTGAAGTTTTCTATGCCCAATTCCTTGAGGCGATAGGCCGCCCCGAGTCCGGTGGGGCCGGCACCGATGATTAAAAATTTACTCGCTGGTGGCTGAGGCATATTGAAATCGGAGTGAATCAAATTTAGCGCGTTGCGCGGGGAGGCTGGTGCGAAACCGGAACAGCTCGCCGGCACAGCGAAAACAAATTCTAATGAGTTTCCAACGAATGATGCTTACCTGGCCGGTTTTGCGTTCTTCGTGGGTGATCGGTAATTCAAAAAGATTACAGCCGGCTTTGGCCGCCAGTACGGCGAGAAAAATATTCGGCGCAAAAACGTCGTTGGGAAACATGCGCAACAACGAGTCGAGAAACTCGGCGCGCATCAAGCGGAACGGAATGTTGGCGTCTTTGAGGCGCACGCCAAAAACCATCCAATTCAATGTCAATAAAATACGCGTGATCACCAAACGGTGAAAAGCATCGGAACGCGCTTGGCGATGCCCGGTAATGAAAGGCGACTGCGCGCGCCGTTTCCAAAGCTGCCAGAAATCTTCCGGCTTGAATTGATCGTCGCTATCGGTTTGGAACACGTAGGACGGGCTTAAGCGTAACGCTTCGCGATAGGCGCGCAACACCGCGGCGCCGTGGCCGGCGTTGGCCTGATGCACAACTTTGAGCCGCGTATCAGATTGCGCCAGACGGTCCAATATTTCACCGGTGCGATCTTTTGAGCCGTCATTCACCACGAGCATAAAACCGGGAATGTCGTCGAGAATTTTCAGCCATGAGCGGGTTACCGCTTCGATACAGCCAGATTCATTGTACGCCGGCATGACGATGGCTAAGGTCATGAACTACCCCTCGTGCTGAGGATGATAAAAAATTGTGACAACCGGAAACTGATTTTTTGAATATGTAAATGGTCTGTACGGACAATTCGGCGGGTTAGCGGAAATATCGTTGCTGGGCGGGGTGGAGAAATTAACTTGGCAAAAACGTTAGCGCTCCAATTTACGCGCTTCAATTACGTTTTATTCTCGCGCCAATTTTCTTTTAATCAAAACCAGATCGCCAAATCCCCACGCGCCTTTTCGTATGATTTCGGCTTCGTAGTTTTGCTGAATTAGCCCGATGATGGCCTCTTGTCCGGTGGCATTGTTGTTGAAAATCGGCGCATTGACGCTGATGTAAACGGCATTGCTGTCGATAGGCTCCAGCCATAGCGCCGGCATTCTCTGCATGGCGTCGCGTGAAGCGGCAAACACCGCTGTGTTGTCGGCAAGTTTGGCCACAATGCGCGGCAACACATTCATTGAAGCGTTATCGAGAATCACGGCGTTGGCATGTTGTAAAGCCGCAGTGGGGTTCGGTTGGCTCGCGGCAAACGCATTGAAATTGCGCAACCCGCTGACCGCCGCGAAAATTAAAAACAGCCAAAATAAAATGGTGCCCGGGATTTGAAATCTTTTAAACAAACGCAAAATCAAAATCGGAAGAAACGCCAGAAATGGCCAGGCCGCGCTGAAATGCTTGGGCAATGCGGCGTGTTGTGGACTGAGATAAGCCAAGTACAGTCCAATTTGTATCGCCGCCGGCCAAGCGAAAAAGTACAGCATTTGCATGCCACGCCAATTAGTCGCATGCAGGAATGGAAGCCAGCGTTTAGTACGCCAAGCCGCAATTAACCAGGCCGCAGCAATGCCGATGAGCAAATAGCGCGAGGAGAACGGAAAGAAAAAAAACTGTTTGAAAGTATTCGCCACGTTTTCAATCCGAGCCATAAAATCAGCCGTGCTGAAAACGCCGACTTCCTTTTGCTCGTTATGAAAAGAATCGTAAAAATCCGGATGCAGCAAATAGAAGAGACTGAAGCCGCTCAGTACGGCTGCAATTCCTAACCACAATCGTTTTTTGTGTTGGCCGAAAAGCTTTGCTATAGCGAAGAATCCGCAACCGGCAACGAAAATGGAAAAGTAATAATGGGTCAACGCGCCGGCGGCGGTTAGGAGCATGAGGAGAATATAATCGTGCTTCTTTGACTCTGTTACGGGCTGCACGACTTTAAGCATTTGCCAGACGAAGAGTATCGCCACCAGCGCCAGCAAATCGTAGTGCCGCGCTTCAAACGACATTTGAAAAACGGCCGGACTTAAAGCCCAAGTGAACGCCACGACGGCGGCTTCCAGCGGCTCGCCGAGCACGCGCCGCGCCAACCCATACAAACTCAGCAGCGCGAAAACGCTGATGATGATATTCAGTGACGGCCCGGTCCATTCATGCAAGCCCACGACCAGCGCCCACAAATGCAGCAACCAGAAATACAGCGGCGGATGAATATCAAACCGCGTCAGCGCGTGGGCAATTTCACCGAAACAAAACGGTTGGTCAATGTGTAAAAACTTCTTCCATTCCGATGCTGGCACCCACGCGCCAATCGGATTTTTTTCTGCGAGAACGAGATCATAATATTCACAACCCTGGCCGGCGGCATTCAGATATGAAGGGCTTTCATCCGTGGCCATAATGGTTTTTGCGTTGATGCCGGCGAGGCGCAAACCGATAGCCGCAACGATGCTGATGAGTAAGATTGAGGTGGCGAGTTTGGTAGAGGTCATTTTTAATTTTTAAAAATAGAAGCCGACGTTCCGCGGGATTCTTTTTTTCAGTTCAAGCTTTTGTTGGTATGAGACAGGATTCCTGCGGAATAATTTTTGAGATCATCGCCAAATAGTTGCGTTCTCATAGCCACGCAAAGATCATAATAATAGCAACAAGCGCGCCGATGACGTAGCTGGCCGGGTCTTTGGCGGCAAACACAATCGGATCGTCGGACATTTTGCCGCGCAGCGCCCAGAGCCACATGCGCGTGATCCAATACAATAAAAACGGGCCGATGAGCAGCAACAACTCCGGATGTTTGTAGAGCAAAACCACCTCACGGCTGTTGATATAAAAACACAGCACGACAACGGAAAGATAGCCGCTGGCCGGCCCGATGCTGCGAAACAAGTCGATATCGCCGACGACGTAACCCCGGCCTTTGCTTTTGGTTTGCTTGCTTTCCTGCATAAGATGAAGCTCGGAAAAGCGTTTCACAAAAGCAAGATTCAAAAAGAAAAACATCGAGAACGCCAGCAGCCACGGTGAAATCGGCACGCTGGTGGCAATGCCGCCGGCGAAGAGACGCAGTGTGTACAAGCCCGCCAGCACCAGCACATCGACAATGAGCACGCGTTTCAGATGAAACGAATACGCCGTCGTGAGCAAAAAGTATAAGCCGAGGACAATAAAAAAGTTGAGCGGCAAAAACACGGCGGCGATGGTGAAGCTGGCCACTAACAGCAGCGGCGCCGTGAGCACCCCGGCTTTGATCGGCAGCACCCCGGCGGCAAACGGACGATGACGTTTGTGCGGGTGCAAGCGATCCGCTTCGAGATCGAGCAAATCGTTCACAATATAAACACACGAAGCGCAGAGGCTGAACGCCACAAAAGCGTACAGCGCCTGCAAATTGAGATCGGCTTCGATTACTTTGTGCGCCATAAGCAGGGGCACAAACAATAAAATATTTTTAACCCATTGATAAATTCGGAGCGCTTTGAGGAGCGAAAACAGGTTGTTTTTCTTCTCCGTAAAAACGCCGACGACGGAAGCGACGCGCCGGGCTTTGTTGTGCAACGCGGTTGAAGGTTGGACGAGATACGCGCGATGTGCCGCCTGCCACAACGGCAAGTCCACTCCGGCGTCGCCGATATAATCGAAGCCATTCGTACCGGAATGTTTTTTGAGCGCGGCCAGTTTGCGCTGGCCGGAGAGATTGATCGCCCCGTCGCTCGCCAAAACTTCCGAAAAAATACCGAGGTGCGCTGCGACACCCTGTGCCACCGTTTCGTCGGCGGCGGTGGCCAAAACGATCTCCCTGCCGGTCTCCTGTTCTTTTTTTAAAAAAGAAAGAACATTCTCGCGATAAGGCAAGCTGGCAGGATTAAGCTTCACCCGCTCGGCGATTTGGCGCTTGAAATGCGCTTTACCTTTTAGCAACCACAATGGCAATGAGAGCAAACTTAAAGGTTTGCTTTTTACGAGCAGCAGTAGGGACTCCCAAAGCGCATCCGTAGCGATGAGGGTGCCGTCCAGATCGACACAAAGCGGCCGGCTGGAATCAATGGAAGTTTCGGTCATTTATGCCCAGGGTGCTTAAATCCGATTGCACAAGTCAAGTCGTTTAGTCAAAGTTGCAAATTTGTGCACTCCAACTTGATTACCTGCAAAAATTCACTGCTGCGGATTAGGAAACGGAACGCTCCCTGGAATTGATTCAATTTTGTCGTTTTAAGGCCGGCCAGCACGTCATCCGTTGGCGGAATTTTTTAGATATTTGCCAAGCGCTCAAACTTTGCAATCATCAAAAAATGATGCGATTCTCATGACCGGTCCATGCGTCGCCAGAAGTGCACCAGCAACCAAGGCGCCATCGGGATTGGAAAATAATTACGCTTGTAGAAATAATTGCGCTGAAACGGCAGTTGCTTTTTACGAAAAAAATTCTTATTCTTCATCTTGCCCTGGTGCGGCAAATACTTTAAATTTTGCACAATGGCGATTCACTTAATCAAATAGCGCGCATGGCCGACCTGAATCCATTTGACTTCTATCAGCTTGACGCTCAGTTCTCCACGGAAGAAAAAGCCGTGCGCGAACAAGTGCGTGAGTTTTTGAAAAAAGAAGCGGGGCCGGTGATCCGCGATCATTTTCGCGCCGGCACGTTTCCCACCGCCCTTATCAAACCGATCGGCGAAATGGGACTGCTCGGCGCAAACTTACAAGGCTACGGCTGCCCGGGCTTGAATAATGTCGCGTATGGTTTGATTCTGCAAGAACTGGAATCATGCGATTCGGCATTGCGCAGCTTCAGCTCCGTGCAGGGCAGCTTGGTCATGTATCCGATTTGGGCCTTCGGTTCTGAAGAGCAAAAAAATAAATATCTGCCGAAATTAGCCAGGGCCGAATTCATTGGTTGCTTCGGCCTTACCGAGCCGGATTTCGGCTCGAACCCCAACGGCATGGCCACGCGCGCGCAAAAGACGGCGAACGGCTACATTTTGAACGGTAGAAAAATGTGGATCACCAACGGCACGATGGCCGAGGTTGCCGTGGTATGGGCAAAGTTGGATGGCAACATTCGCGGCTTTATTGTTGACAAGGGCACGCAAGGCTTTTCCGCGAAAGCGATGCACGGCAAGCTCTCGTTGCGCGCTTCGGACACGGCGGAATTGTTGCTGGACGATTGCCGCGTGCCGGAAGACGCGATCTTGCCGAAATCCGATGGCCTCAAATCGCCGCTGAGTTGTTTGACGCAGGCGCGTTACGGCATTTCCTGGGGCGTGCTGGGCGCAGCGCTTTCTTGTTATGAAGAAGCTTTGCGTTATGCACAAGGCCGCGTGCAATTCGGCAAACCGATTGCCGCCTTTCAGTTGACGCAAGAAAAATTTGCCGATATGCTGACCGAGATCACCAAAATGCAATTGCTGTGTTTGCAACTCGGCCGCTTGAAAGATCAAGGCAAAGTACACCCCGCACAGGTGAGTCTCGCCAAGCGCAACAATTGTTATCACGCATTGGAAATTGCGCGCGCCTGCCGCGAAATTCTCGGCGCGAATGGAATTATCGATGACTATGCCGCCATGCGCCACGCCGCCAATCTCGAAAGCGTGAAGACGTATGAAGGCACGCACGAAATCCACACCTTGATTCTCGGCCAGGCGGTGACGGGAATTGCAGCGTTTGAATGAGTCTTGTGGCTGGTCGCTCGTTGCTGGTAGTTTGTAACGGCTTATTTCAAAAGCAACCAGCCACGTGCAGCCAGTTACCAGCAACCAGTACAGGAGAATAGAAGTGAGCGAATATATTGACCTCCCCAACGAACACTCTTATCAAAAGGATGACATGCCGTTTTTTACGTTAGAAGAGGCCAACGCCGTGGTGCCGAAGATCATTGCGATCACTGAGCAAACCGTGGAAGATTTGGACGACGCGCGCGTGCGCATGGAATCCGAACGTTTGTTCAACGAGCCCGACGCGCAACAAAGTTACGATCTCCAGGTCGCGTTAACTCTCGAACGGTGGGCCAAGGAAATTGTCCGGCTCGGCGCCTATCCCAAAGGTTATTTTACCGTTGATTTCAAAAGCTTTCTGCCCGATATCCTGCTGTGTTGGACCTTCGGCGAACAAGCCATTTCGCACACGCACAAGATTCGAGAAAATTTCAAACACCGTCGTCAGATCGAGCATCCGGAAGTCTATTCGATGGCGCTGTCGTTGAATTGAAACCAAATTTAAATGGACGCCTTAAAACTCATCTTCTTCTCCCTCTTCTCGCATTTTGCCATCGGCACGCTCGTGCCGATATTGTTCATTTCCGTTAAAGAAATGGGCACTATGTTTTTTCGACTCCTCAGCATTCTCGCAATTATTTTACTCGCCTGCGCCTTTTGGGCCAAGCCGTTCGCCAATTTGAGTTTCGCGGCGCCTTTTGTCGCGGCGAGTCCGGTAGCCGGGCAGATTGCGACGTTACTGGCAATTTGCGGGGCGTTACTTATCCTCACGGTGTTACTACTGCAGCGCGGCGGCAAAATCTTCGCTGCACTGGCGCTTCTCGCGGGATTGATCGCGATGGCCAAACTGCCTTTAACTTTTCCCAATACCTCGACCGCGCCGAATTGGATGCTGGCCGGAAGTTTCATCAGCTCGGCGCTCATGCTCGGCTCCGTGCTCGGCACGATGATCACCGGGCACTGGTATTTGGTGAATCATAAACTGACGCTGCGACCGCTGCAAATCACCACCTGGGTTTTCATTGGCCTCACGATCGTGCGCACGCTTCTGGTTTTTGCCACGGTCTTCATTCTCGCCGGCTCCCCACCAGCGCCGGTGGCCGCGA
The DNA here is from genome assembly GCA_964477305.1 of uncultured Cytophagia bacterium. Lineage (GTDB taxonomy): Bacteria > Zhuqueibacterota > Zhuqueibacteria > Zhuqueibacterales > Zhuqueibacteraceae > Zhuqueibacter. The sequence goes on along the minus strand of CAYZFF010000002.1, from coordinate 38,161 downwards.
CGGCAAAAGGCCTGCTCGACTTTTCGATGTCCGGGGTTTTATTCTGGGCGCGCGTCGGCTTCGGCCTGGCGGTGCCGCTGCTCTTCGGCGCGATGATTTGGAGTTCGGTAAAAGTTAAAAACACCCAATCTGCCACGGGTATTCTCTACGCCACCATCGTCCTCGTGCTCGTCGGCGAGGCGTTTGCAAAATATCTTTTCCTGTTTACCGGCATTCCGGTTTGATATAAAAACGCAAATCAAATTCGCTGCAACCGGCTTGGAAACGATAGCCGCCTCGCTCAAACAAAAATGTCACCAGAACTGCACAAGCGCTCCGGAACCAACACGCAACCCATTACGATGGCAGCCGATGCCATTACCTGGGAAAATTTACGGCGCGAAATCAAAGCGATTTCGCTGGATTTGTGGGGGACGATTTTTGACGACAAACAATCGCCCGCCGATACCGTGCTCTACAGCGAACGCCGGCAAAATTTTCTGCGCGAGGAACTGCAACGCTGCGGCTACACAGTTTCGCCGGAACAATTGCGTGCCGCCTACAAAGACGCATGGAAATATTTCGACGACTTGTGGAGCAAACAAATCGCTTTTGGCGCGGCAGAGGGAGTGCGAGAAATGTTGCGCGCGCTTAACGCTGAACTGCCCCAGGAAAATTTTGAGCGGGTTCGACAACACTTTGAAGAAGCCTATCAAGATCCACAGCCGCTGGATGGCACGCTGCAAGCGTTGCCGAAACTCGCTGAAAAATATCCGCTGGCGTTGATCTCCGATACGGCTTGGACGCCCGGGCGAGTGCTGCGGCAGATTTTCAAGCGCTATGAGATTCTCGATTGCTTTCAAGTTCTGGTTTTTTCCGGCGAAGTCGGCAAAACGAAACCGCATCCGCAAATGTTTCAACTCGCGCTCGACGGGCTTGGTGTGCAACCGCAAGAATGCCTACACATCGGTGATTTGCAACACACCGATATTGCCGGCGCCAAAGCTGCAGGCTTGCGTGCGGCGTGGATCCATCGCCCGGTATATGCGGGGGCTGAACAAAAAGATCATCGACCGGATGTGATCGTCAGCGGCGTAAAAGAAATGGTTGAAAAACTTTTACAGTAAAAATAAAAAGTCCCACTCTTGATGAGTGGGACTTTTTGTTAAAAGCTAAATCAGACAGATGCGAATGCCGGGCGCTACGAATTAAAACCGCACCGTAAACGACATGAATTGCACGTTTTCCAACCGGCCGAAATCGGCGTAGCCAAAATCGAGCTTCAAATTGGTTCCCACCGCGTCGTAGCGCAACCCGCCACCAAAAGTAAAACTTTGTTCGCTGTTGTTTAAGAAAGCGGCTTTATAGCCGCCGCGCAGATAAACCTGGTTGCGCAAATTGATTTCCATGCCGGAATTAACATACTCGGAATTGTCATTGGGATGCACCGCGTCGCTCGCAATCGTCACCTTCAAATTTTCTTGATTGAGAACGTCGTACGCCAATCCCAACCGCAGCGTCAGCGGCAATTCATATTTGCCCAACCGATACAAAGCCGGCACTTCACCGACCGTGCCGGACTCGGCAAGCGGATCATAATTAAAATAAAGATCGCGGCCTTCGAGCTGCATTTTCGTGCCAAAATTGGTAATCGCTGCGCCGATGCGCAAATTTTTAAATGGCGTAACATAATGCGTGCCGAGATCAAACGCGACGCCGTGCGCCGATTCATTCCACAGGCTTTCTTGCACAAACTTGCCGGTGAAACCAATGGCAAAACGATCCGTCAACATGCGGCCATAACTGACGGCCAACGCGATGCTCGACATATCGAAGCGTTCGCCCGTGCCCTCGGGAAAAGCATAGTCGCGCACGTCATCTTCCGGCACGCGAAATGAGATGACGGAAAGCCCGAGCGTGCCAAAATTGCCGGCGTTGAGCGTGATTCCGGCAAAGTCATACGAGGTTCCGGCGAGCCATTCGGCGTGATTAAATGTCGCTTCGCCGCCGCCGGAAATGGTGGCAATGCCGGCAGGGTTCCAATATAAAGCGGTGACATCATTAGCCACGGCGACAAATGCGCCACCCATGCCGGCCGAGCGCACGCCGGCGCCGATTTTCAAAAACTGCGCGGCCGTCGTGCCGACTTTGGTGATGGCTTGCGTAAGTTGCGCGTGGGCGGTGGTATTGATTAGGAAAATCGCAAAGAGGGCGATAACAGTGAAAATTTTTTTCATACTCATTTCTCGTTATCATCAGAAACTATGCCCAACTGATTCAACGAATAAAAAATGTTTCTATATCCGTTGGTCGCTTTTTAATCCGTTGGGCATCATTTATTATGAGAGCATAATGCCTAAAGGCATCACTACGAAATTATTACGAAATTACTTAATCACCGCAAAACGGCCGAGCTTGGTGCCGACGCCGGGCGCATCGACGTGATAAATATAAACGCCGTACGCCGTGGCTTGCGATTCCAATGTCAACACGTTCCAAACCGCAAAATCGCGCTGATCATTTTTCTCCACCGTATCCACCAACTCGCCGGTGATCGTGTAAATGCGAATCGTGCATTTTTCCGGCAGGTTGCGAAATTCCAAACGCCGCTCGTCACGCGTGCCAACTCGCGCGCCGGCGCTTTCGCCCGCGCCAAAGGCCACGTATGGATTAGGCACAACGTAAACATTCTTTAATTCCTCGGTTGCCGCGGCTTGCTCAAACTTTGCGGCCTGCGTGGTGAATTGATATTTATCGCCGGCATCAAACGGCTTGCGCGAGAAGAAAAGAAAGATATCGCCGTCACCGGGGTATTTCGGCGTTTGACCCGGCGGCACCGTGAATTGCACTTCATACATTGGATCGATGCGGCTACCCGGCTGAAAGACGTGAATTTTTTCCGGCAAATCCCATTGCTGATTACGCAACGCGATATTAGATTCGTTCACGTGCCAATTCAACTCCTGCCCGGTTTCCATGTTAAACACACGGAAATTACTCTTGATGTTGGTGAAAGAAGTGTCCGCCGGATTTCTAAGCTTGCCTCCGGCCAACGTATCGTACGCCGTGAAGCGTAATTCAATATCTCCCGGATACGGCTTGGCCCGCAGGTTGATGGTCGAGATTGCCACCTGGGGAATAAAATTTGTTTGCGTCTGATTAACCTTCCAGCCGCTACGGCTCGCGTCCAGATCAATTGGGTCATTTTGCACGAAAACTTTGACGCCGTCAAAGACGGGGTTAAAATCTTCACGGTTCAAACCGGTGCTATTGGCAACCGGGTAATATTGAAAAGTCGCGGAATACGTCGCGCCGTTGCTTAACGCCCCGGGCGTTTTGCCGCGGATGCGCCCCGAAGCATAGTTCACTTCGTAACGGCTCGGATCAACCGTGGTGCCGGCGGCGTCGCGTAAAGTCACGGTTCCGGGCACAAGATGTTCAACGGCTAAATCCGCAAAAACCGTGTCCCGCGCGGTAAAAGAGACGGTGCGGGGTTTGAGATCAGTAATCGAATACACCGGCGGATCCGTTGGTTTGCTGCCCGGCGTGAACTGTATTTCATACTGTTTGTTATCGCCGACGAGCAACGGATCAATAAATTTCACCTCAACGCGGCCCGTGGCGTTGCCGGCAACGCGCGTCACATTACCCTCATTCAATTTCGGCCCCACATAACCGGCAGCCGGCGGGCCGGGAACCACCATCGCCGTGTTGATATCCAAAGTAAACTGTCCGGTCAACGGATCGCGATCGATGGTGCGTTGCGTTTCGGTCGGGGGAATGAGCAGCGTATTGTCACCGTGATCGTACGCCACGACGGCATAAAAATAACGCTTGCCATTCACGACATTATTCGAATCAACATAAGAGTGCGCGAGGCCGGTGTTATCGCCAAGATTGAAACTCACGCCGCGGCCGCGATAGGCCACCGGCGAAAAACCGGAATACTCGTTGACCAGATCGAATTGCGCCGGCACGCCGCGGCCGTTGCGCAACGGCTCCGAGAGAAATTTCAGGCCGTTTTGATCGGTGATGATTTTGGTGTCATCAAAAGAAAAGTCTTCACTGCGATAAATGCGATAGCCTTCGAAGTCGAAACCTTTGGCTTGCTGGCCGGTGCCGCGCGCGAGAAACGGATCGAACGAGGTTTCCGCGCGGGTGTCCCAATACAGCGTCACTTTTTTATCGCCCGGCACCGCCACGAGACGCGGCTTCAACGGCGGCTTGGCAAAACGATAATCGGCTTCAAAAACCTGCTGCGAAGTTTCGGCATTTTGCACGAGATCTTGCAGGTTATCGCCGAGAATCAGCGCAATCGAAAAACGTTGGCTTTCGCCGGCGGCCAATTTAAACGGGCCGCAGCCGTAGATGAATACGTTGTCCGCGGCTTGCTCGATCTCAACATTCTCGAGGTTGCCGGTCATTTTTTCCCACATCAACTCATCGTTTTTCGGGCGATTGTTGCCGCCGAAAAGTATCGCGTTGAAGCTCGTCAGACCGAGTTGATCCGACTCGGCGATGTCGCGAAAACCGAAATTCGGTTCGCTGCCGGTGAAGCGCATTCCCGGCAAACGTGATTCGGACGACGGCTCGCCGAGATCGTAGATTCCATTGCTGTTGGTGTCGGTAAAATACAATTGCGAGGGCTTGCCGTCACCTTCGCCGTAATCTTTGGTCGCGGCAATCCCATCAATGCCGACGTCGTCAAACTCGACATTCCAATCGCCGTCTTCATCGCCGGACCAGTGCAATTTCGGCTGGCCGTAAATGCCAATCGGCCCGAGCGCAAACACCCCGGCGTCATTGAAGGGGCTTTCGTCGACTATTTGATCGCCGTCATTATCTTTGCCGTCGCTGCTGAGCGTCGGGCTTTCCAAAAATTTATAGCCGAAATGCCCGGTGGCCTTGCCGCCCTGGCCCCGACCGTCTTGATCATACGCATACAGCATATTGCGCGCATTGAAGGGAAAGTTGGTGTCGAGTGGCCCGATGAAGCCGGCATAATCATCGGCAAAATCGGCCGCCCCGCCGATGTGCGGGTCACCGAACATGCCGAGGTAAACTTTGTCGAGATCGCGCCCGCTGACGTTGGTAATGGTGTAAACAAAAAAGATGATGTCTTCAGCAAGCGGATTGTTGAATTGAAAAAAGCGCGCATCCATTTCCAAACCCAATCCGCGCAGCGTCGTGTCGTTCGGAAACGGATAGTATTTAAATTCGGCGTTGCTAAAATCATCGACGCGATACACGGCTTCCTCATCCGGCGCCGTCGCGTCATCGCCCAAGAACGCCGGCCACACATAGCGGCCGAGCACAGGATTGAACCATGCCTCCGGCCAACTATCCGGCTTGCCGTCGCGATTGTTGTCTTTGGCGGTAATGGTGGCCAACTCCGGCGAGTTGGGATCGGAGAAACCCACCTGCGGCAGCCAGCCCCATTTCGAGGCGGTGCCCGGCTGATAATCGCCATCTGCCGCCAGAATGAAGCCGTCATCAACTATGTGCACGGTGTCGCCTTGGGCATCCACAACTTCGGCAGCGACCAGCGGCCCAAATTCATACGCATAGCCGAGACGCTTATCCGGACTCTTCGGCCACTGCAAATCAAGATCGGCGATGCCGGGGCGCGAAATCGAGCCGTAGTTATAAATCACCGTGGTGATTTGATTGCCGCTAATGATAACGCGTTTCTCTTTTTCATGTTCGGCAATTAACGCACTTTTTCGCAGGCTGTTCATGCGCTCGCGCGCGGCCCGGAGCTGTTTCATCCATTTATCCATGAATTCCCGCTGTTGGGCGGGAGCCATGTGCTTAAACTCTTTTTCCTGACCCCAAGCGGCAATCGCAAAAACTAATATTACCAAAATTGCAAAAACGGGTTGAAATATTTTATTCATGGTTCCTTCCACAATTTGACAGACGCATTGAAAATTATAAATTTTCAATTTGAAATTTCCCTGGTTTTCCTCAATACAGCACGCTAAATCCGACGCGCACTTCGCGCGGCTCCGAAAGCCATTCGGCGCGGCGATAAAAATTATCCAACTCCGCAACCGGCGGAAACAAACTCGGATTGCGCGCAAATTGCCGGCGGACACTATTTAATGTGCTGGCTTCGGTTTTTTCTTCAATCGCCGACAAGGCGCTGCCGCTGCTGCTAAACACAAAATTTTCGTTCTTGATATCAAAAACATTTTCGATCTGGGTAAAAACGGAGAAATCAAATTTAGAAAGCTTGAAAAACTTTTCGGCCCGGAAATCCACGTTGAGAAAGGTGGGACGGCGGGCGGAGTTTTCGCTAAATGTCACCGGCGAGAGCGAGGCCGGCAGCACCGGGGTGTACGGGCTGCCCATCCACAGGCTGGTCAGCGCGCTCACATTCCAATTGTTCGGCTTGCCCAGCGAGAACGTGCCGTTGAGCGTGTGCGTCCGGTCGTGATCGAGAAACACAAACGTTTGCTCGGTCTCTTTGCCGCTTTTGGCATCAAAGAAATTGGCGGTGGGATCGGAGAGATTGCCCTCGGCAATCTGATAGGTATAATCCAAAGACGCCGAGAAGGGGCTGCCGATGGCGCGGCGTTTTAACAATGAAAAGGTAAAACCGCGCACGTTGGCATACGCCACATTGGTGAGAATATTGAAGACGCGATCACCAACCGTGCCGGCCAGCACCTGCCGGGTTTGCAGCAAATTGTTGACGTCCTTATAATAAATCGCCAGCTCGAATTTGAAATCGTCGCCAAGTTGTTGCTGCAGGCCCATTTCATATTGAATGCTGCGCTCCGGCTCTAAATTCGGATCGCCGTAAGTCGGGGTGACAATATAATTGAAGGACTCGAAGTACGGATTCCGATACAAACTCGACAACGTTGGCATTTGATAAAAATGCCCGTACGAGAAACGGATAATGCCCCGATCTGTTATCGGATAACTAAAAGAAATGCGGGGCGACAAACGTATTTTCGATGAAGACCTTTGCAGGTTCTCTTCCGCGTCCGGGTTGTCGACATTCGTCACGAGATCGGTATTATATCTCGCATTGGTGTCTAAATATTCCAAGCGGACACCGGCATTGAGAATCAACGTGCGCGCCAACTCCATTTTATCGAGAATATACGCCGCAAATTGCTTTGGCCGGCGCAAGTAATAAGTGTAACCGGTGTATTCCGAGTTGACCGAACGATACGGCACAATTGGGGCTTGCCCGTTTTTCGCCATCGTCGTATCATATATCAGTGTGTAAGATTCAAGCTCAAGACGATGCACTCGCGCCTCCGCTCCGAGTTTGACCTCATGGTTTTTCAACAACTGGCTGACCGCGTCCAATTTCACATTATAAGTGCGTGCATCGAGACGATCATGACTTAGATCGGTGCCGCCGGCCAGAAAGCCGGTGTTGGGAATGGTTGTGGCCAAATCACTCGGCACATAGCGCGAGTCGCGCGGGTCTTCATAAACATAACCGCGATCAATACTTTCACTGTAAGCGCCTTTGAGCGTATAAAAAAACTTATTGCCCAGTGCCTGAGTCAGGCCGAGGCTATGGCTTTGTCCGGTGCTGCGAAAAGTTGGCCGGCCATCGGGATTGTATTTATAGGTGCGGCTAAAACTCTGGCTGCGGCCGCGATCAAACAGCAAATCATACGTCAATTTTATTTTATTGGTCGCGCGATAACTGAGTTTTGCCGTCGCATTCGTGCTGATAAATTTGTTCATCGGGACGTACTGATTATCGCCGGAAGGCACGCCGTCGCCATAGGGATCAATGAGATAGCGTGAGCCGTCGATAATCAAACCGTCGGTCGGCAAATACAGCCGTTTGCCATATAGATAGCCCTTGTTATCAACATAAACGCCGGAGGAGAAAAAAGTCAATTTGTCGTTGGTAAACGGCACCGGGCCGGAAAACGTTGCTTCGGTGCGGCTGTTATTCAGCGGATTGTGATCGTCAATATTCTCAAACAAATCTTTATGCGAAGAAACGTTGTCGCCGGTCCAAAACTTTAAATTGCCTTTGTAGTTCGGCCCGCCGTCTTTGGTAACAAAATTGATCACGCCGGAAAGGGCATCGCCATATTCCGCCGAGAACGTGCCGCTCGAAACCGAAAGCTCTTCAATCGCATTGGTTGCGATACCGACGGCCTGCGAATTGTTGAATGCATTCGCGACGCTGATGCCGTTGATCAAATAGGCAATTTCATTGCTGCGGCCGCCGCGAATGTGAATCCCGCCGGAATTATCCACCGTCACGCCGGATTGCAGGCGAATAACATCCTGCACCGCGTCCACCGGCAGATTGTCGATGGTTTCGGAATTGACCGCGACCGTCGTGTTGGTCAAATCCTGGCGCACCAGCGGCTGCCGCTCGCCGATCACTTCCACCGTGCCGACCTCTACCGCCGAGGCCTTCAATTTTTGATTCAGCGTCGTGGTGAAATCAACGCTGACGCGCACTTCTTTGACGCGCACGGATTGATAACCGACAAATGAAAAAGTGATGGAGTAAACCCCGGGCGGCACGTTGAGAATGACATAATTGCCATTCACGTCGGTGGCTGCGCCGAAGGTTGTGCCTTCCAGCACCACATTGGCGCCGGGCAAACCTTCGCCGTTGTCCGCATCGGTGAGGCGGCCGGCAACTTTTCCCGTGGTGCCGGCAAGGGCGAGATTAGAAAAAACTAAAACGCCAAGCGCAATGAGGAAAAACGTGAAAAAATGCTGCAGCAATAAAGGCAGGCGATTCGTAAATCTGGAGGGCATTCTCTCTCCTTCCGTAAAACTGTTCGTACTTGCGTGTTCGTAGTCGCGCCTTCAGGCGCTAATACTTCGAATGACAGCAAACAATTTTAACATTGGTAAACTTTGCCCCTAAAGGGGCCGCTACAAACTTTAAGGGAGAAAATATGAGCCGTTGGTTTTGCATAACGGCCGTCCTAAGTATGATTCGGTGAGGCCAAAAAGTTCGCTTTCCTGCGTCGAAACCATTTCTCTCCCTCGTAGAAATCGGAAAAAATATAATCAATTTAAACGAGGGTGTCAAGCAATAAATCGCGCCGGTATTCGTTAAAAATAACCTGGCGGCGAACTTCATTTCAAGAATTCTCGTAAAATAAACCGGTGAATGCTCTATAAATTCGCGTGAATTCGTACTCATTTATGGTTAAAAACCACGCGTGCAGCTTATTGGCGGCTTGTCCATCGCTGGTACTTAATTTCAAAAATGATCTTGCACTGTATCAAAAATTAACAATTTGGAACAAGGTGAAAGCGTTAAAAATTTGTGGTCCACATCAAACAAGATTTTGAAATTTAAGGAATTACGAAGAATTTTATATATTGGTCTAATACTTGCTATTAAATAATAATTGGAGCAATTGAAAATGTAACCGTGTATCAACGACTTATTCTCGTAAGCTGCTTTTGATTAAGGGCTGGCTAATAGATTACGTTCCGGGGAAGCTGTAAAATTTTGGGCTGTACTTGTGGTCAACAAAATGTAGTGGAAACAAACACCTGCTTGCAATATTGCTTCCTTATATAAGTCCCACAAAATTTGCCATCGCCTTCTCCGCGCTTTCGTGATTTTGCCGGTATTACAGTTTTGTCTTTAACAATTCGCTTTGACTAACTGACATTAATTCACTATATTGTGCCGTATTGATGAGGGAGTTTTTCGGGGCAGGCGTAGAAGTTGTATCCTGTGCGTGCCTGAAAGGGCTTTAGCCCGTCGCGCGATCAGCGGCACCATGAACTTCAACTTTGATGAGTAATTTATGAATGATCCTCGATTTGCACGGCTAGCAGAGGTGTTGACTTCGCATTCGACGCGCCTGCAAAAAGGTGAACGGGTTTTGATCGAAGCCTTCGACGTTCCGGATGCCTTTGTTAATGAGTTGATTGCCGCCGCGGTGGATCGCGGGGCGATTCCGATTGTTGAGCTTAAACACAATAAAGTGTTGCGGCAGATGTACCGCAAGTACGGCGAAGAGGCGTTTCATCTGCTCGGCGAAATCGAGAAATATCGGATGGAACGCATGGATGCTTACATCGGCGTGCGCGGCAATGACAATATTTGCGAGATGTCAGATGTGCCCGGCATCAAAATGAGCTATTTGCAGCGCCACGTTTTTCAACCGGTGCATCACGACATTCGCCTAAAAACGAAATGGGTCGTGTTGCGTTACCCCAATTCGTCGATGGCCCAACAGGCCGGCATGAGTTCCGAAGCGTTTGAAGATTTTTATTTCGATGTCTGCACGATGGATTATGATCGCATGACTGCCGGGATGCAGGCGCTCAAAGACCGCATGGAAGGCACCGACCGCGTCAGCATTCTCGGCCCGGAGACCGAGCTACAATTCAGCATCAAAGCGATCCCGGCAATTCCATGCGGCGGCGAATACAATATTCCCGATGGCGAGTGTTTCACCGCGCCGGTGCGCAATTCGGTTAATGGCATCATTCATTTCAACACGCCGACGATTTATCAGGGCGTCACCTTCTCGGATATCAAACTGGAATTTCGCAACGGTAAAATCATCGACGCCACCGCGGACTCGGCGACAAAATCGGCGCGGTTGAACGAAGTGTTCAACACCGACGACGGCGCGCGCTATGTGGGCGAGTTTGCACTGGGCTTCAATCCGTTCATCACGCGACCGATGCTCGACATTCTCTTCGACGAGAAGATTGCCGGCTCGTTCCATTTCACCCCGGGTAATGCGTATGAGAACGCCGACAACGGCAACCGTTCGCAGATTCACTGGGACATGGTGATGATTCAAACGCCGGAATTCGGCGGCGGCGAAATCTGGTTCGACAGCGAGTTGATTCGCAAAGATGGCCGCTTTGTGCCGACGGATTTGCAACCCTTGAATCCGGAAAATCTCAAAGGCGAGTATGACGATTTCTCGTCCACCGTTTCCAAACGGCGCCGCACGCGCGAGAAAGTTTTGACGGATGAAGTCTTGGCTTAATCATCCAATTCGCTGATTTTTTTTAAAAGGCAAAACCATAACGGGCAAAACATTTTAAACAGAGTTTTGTGCGAAATGGTTTTGCCTTTGGTCGTTTAGGATCGGTGATTAAACAATTTTCTCATTTCTCACCGCCGTCATTCCCGCACGCTTTTAGCGGGAATCCAGTTTTTAAAGCCTGAAGATGCCCGATTAAAACATTCGGGCATGACCTCAGTTGGGTAAATCGGCGTTCCTTAGTAGAAGCAGTTGCTGTGTTGTGTGCAATTCAAGCTAAACGTTTTGAATTCCGCCTATGGAGCAAAATTGAATATGAAAATCACCATCGAATACTGCGGGATGTGAAACTATTTACCCCGGGCCTCCAGTTTGGAGAGCCAACTCCAGCAGCGTCTCCCCGGCGCCCAGATTGAGCTTATCGAAGGCCGTGGCGGTGTTTTTGAAATCTCAGCCGCCGGAAAGAAAATTTTTTCAAAAAAGCAAACGGGGCGTTTTCCCGACGTGGATGAAATTCTGCGGCAGTTGTAACGGCGGCCCGAGCTAAAAAGATTTAAAAAAATACTTTGGCCTTTGCTAATTTTGCCGTATATTTCGATTAGTCGTTGCCGTTAGCCGAGTTGGTTATTTTACGATCGCTATGCGAATCATCCTCTTCATGTTGATGATCACTGGGTTCGCCGGTTGGAATGAAGTATGGCGTTCCGGCCTGCCGAATCAACCTCAGCCGCGCCGGGGCAAGACGAGCTTTAAAGCAATGGCCAGCGGCCACTTTAAAAGCCACCGTCTGCACGCTCACGGCAAACCTGCATCCAGCCTCACCTACTCCGCGAACTCGACCACTCCGGTAAACTCCTTCGCAACTTTAAAAAATTACCTTCAACAACTTGCCGATAGTTTACACGCGGAAATCGGCGTCGCCTTTCACGATCTCGAAACCGGCCAAGAGTTTTTCTTTAATGAAAAACGCCTGATGCATGCCGCGAGTACCATGAAAGTGCCGGTGATGATCGAAGTCTTTCGACAGGCGGAGCGTGGCAACGCGCCCAAATTTCGGCTGGATGATTCGCTGCTGATCAAAAATGAATTTAAAAGCATTGTTGACGGCTCACCATATAGTTTGGAGGTGAGCGATGACAGCGACACGACTATCTATCGCGCGCTCGGCACCAGATTGCCGATTCGCCGGCTCGTTGAGGGCATGATCACCGTGAGCAGTAATTTGGCGACCAACATTCTCATCGAACTGGTGGGCGCCGAAAATGTCATGACTACTTTGCGTGAGTTGGGGGCCAAAAATATGCAAGTCCGGCGCGGGGTGGAAGACGACAAAGCTTATCAGCGCGGCCTGAATAATCAAACCGACGCGTTTGACCTGATGTTGGCGCTGCAGGCCATCGCTGAAAAGCGCGCGGCTTCCGCAACCGCTTGTGATTCAATGCTGGCCATTTTGCAACGTCAAAAATTTCGCCATGGCATTCCCGCCGGTTTGCCGGAGGGAACCGTGGTCGCCAACAAAACCGGTTGGATTACGGGAATTTCCCACGATGCAGCCATCGTGTTTCCGGCGAAAATCAGTTCACCTAACCAAACCCGCCGGCCTTATGTGTTGGTGATTTTAACCAAAGGCATTCAGGAAGAAAAAACGGCTCACCACGTCATTGCGGGCATTTCCCGCAAAATTTATTTGAGCCTGAAATAAACGGCAGAAAACGCCACTCAAAAGGGATGAGTTTATTTTTTAGTAAAAGCATGGCCACCCGCTTCATGCGCATCGGAGCGTGGCTGGTTATTACATTGGCGTCACCGGCGCTCTTCGCGCAGTTTTTGCAAATTCGCAATTACAGCACGAACACCGGCCTGCCGCAGAGTGAAGTGGTTTCGATCTACCAGGATCGCGCGGGCTACATGTGGTTTGGCACGTATGAAAGCGGCCTGGTTCGTTACGATGGCCACGCGTTCGTACGTCCAACGCTGCCAGACAGTCTGATTAACTGCGCGGTCAATGCCATTCTGCAAGATTCACAGAATACGCTGTGGCTGGGCACGGACAAGGGTTTAATTGGTCTCAAGTACGACCCCGCCCTCAATGATACGACCTGCCAAATTTATACTATTGCGAATGGCCTCCCGAACAATTACGTCACGAGTATTCTTGCCGATAGCGCCGGTGCATTGTGGATTGGCACGCGTGGCGGTATCGGTTATTTTGCTGGCGCCGACATCGTTCAAAGAAATACTACACGGGGGCCGCTCAATAATTTTATCAACCAACTCGCGCTCGCGCCGGACGGCAGTGTTTGGGCCGGCACCCGCGAGGGCGTAAATGTCTGGCGCAACGATCAGCTTGAAACGCTGACGGTCGCTGACGGCCTCGCCAGCAACGTTGTGCAAGCCTTATGGGGTGAGCGCAACGGCGTTATGTGGATCGGCACGGCCGCCGGCTTAACGCGCGTTCAGACGCAACCCATCCGAACTTATAAAAATTTCACCGCTCTGAGTAACGCCAACATCAGTTCGCTGGTGCAAGATCACGCCGGCCAGCTTTGGGTGGGCAAAACGGATGGTTTAACCCAACTCGATCCCGCCTCTTTCCAAGATATGGCAAAAGATCGTTTGGCGGTGAACGGTTCAACCGAACCAAAAACTTTTCGCCACATTGACCGACGACAAGGCGTGGCGGTTGATCAAATCGCGGCGCTGCACATTGATTACGAAAATAATTTGTGGATTGGAACCTGGGGCGGCGGAGTGTACAAACTGTTCGGCAATTATCTAGAAAATTATTTAACCGCCAACGGCCTGCCGGTCGCAACCGTGTACAGTTTCTTTGAAGATCGCCGCAGCCGGATGTGGATCGGCACCAATGGCGGCGGCCTCGCCATTGTCGAAGGCGACTCGCTCATCATTCGTGACACGCGCCACGGTTTGCCGCATAATCTCGTGCGCGCCTTTGACCGCGAACCTTCAGGAGCCGTTTGGATTGGAACGCAACAGGGCGCCGTACGTCTCGCCTCGGAAGCCCACATCGACGACCTGCGGCGCGGCCAAATTTTCACCCGGCAAAACGGCTTGCCGGCGGATCGGATTAATGATGTGCATTGTGCGGCGAACGGCGAAGTCTGGCTCGCCACCGGCAGCGGGGGAGCGGCATGTTATGCCGGCGGAAAATTCACCGTGTTAAATCGCGAGCAGGGTTTGCCGAGTGATAACGTTCGCACGATTCATCGTGACCGCGGCGGACGGCTTTGGGTCGCCACGCTCGAGGGTTTGTTTCTAAAAGATGGCGAGACGAAAAAAGTTTTTCGCCGCAATGTAGCCGGGTTTCCGGCAGATGAGGTATATTGTATTTTTGAAGACCAGCGCGGGCGGCTTTGGTTTGGGACGCGGCGCGGCGGGGTGGCGCTTTATGATGACGAAAAATTCTTTACGTTCACCAGCGTCAACGGTCTGGCCCATGACATCGTTTATTTTATCAGTGAAGATCATCATGAACGGTTGTGGTTCGGCACCAATTCCGGTATTGATGGTTTTGAGACCGCCGCTCTGGTTGAATTTCTCAAAAAGCCCGCCGCAACGCCGGAAAAACACCAGCCGTTTTTTCATCTTAGCGCCATCAATGGCCTGGCAGATAACGAATGCAATGTGCGCGCCGTTTGGTGCGATCGTCAAGGCCATCTGTGGTTCGGCACCGCTTCCGGCGCCACAAAGTTTTATCCGGAACATTTGCCGGCAGTCACACCGCCGCCCCGAATGCATATTTCCAATATCGAAGCCGATGGCCGCTTTTATCCGTCGGCGCACGCGCTGCAATTGCAAGCGAAAAACGCGGTCACGTTTCACTTTCGCACTTTGTCTTTCCTCAACGAAGGTTTCAACCGGACTCAATATTACTTAAATGGTTTCGACCCCAGTTGGCTCAATGCCACCGGTGGAACGCCGGTGCGTTACACCAATCTGCCGCCCGGAGATTATACCCTGCAACTGCGCGGCACGAATGCATTGGGTTTTTCTTCTACGGAGATCGCTGCACTTCAGGTCAAAATTTTACCGCCGTTTTATCGTTCGCCGTGGTTTATCACCGGCGCTTTGCTGCTGGTTGGCGGGCTGGTTTACGGCGGGCATCGTTGGCGGCTGCGGCAAATTGAAAAACGCAACACGGCGTTGGAGCAGATTGTCGATGAAAAAACGCGCGGCCTCACCGAGATGAACGATTTCCTCGCAAATATCAAAGATTCCTTGCCGGTGGGATTGCTGGTGGTGAACGAGCGGCGTTTTGTGGTGGAGGCGAATCAAACCGGCGCCGCGTTATTCGGATATCGCATGGAGGAGTTGAGCGGCTCAGAAATTCATAACTTGCTCGCCAGTGAAACGATGACACGCGACATGCTCTGGGCGGCGCTGCGTGAAGAAAAGCGCGTGCGCCAGCCGAGCAACGGCCATCTCGAAGCGGTGATGAGTCCGGGCGGCATTGAGATTGACGGTTTGCAGCACAACGGCAAAAAATTCCCCTGCCGGGTTCACGCCTGCAACGTCGAAGACGAACACGGCGCCCTGCGCTATGTGATTCTGACCTGTGAGGATGTGAGCGAACGGCAACAACTCGAGCAAAACCTGATGGAAAATCAAAAACAGCTTGCATTGCTGGATTTGCTCGGCGGCATGGGCGATATTTTGAACAACAAGTTGGCCGGGATTCAGGGTTACCTCGATTTGCTGAAAAATGCGCTGACCAAAAACGTGGCGCGCCGCGAAGATTCCGGCCAAATTACGCCGGTCAATCCGCTCGAAGTCATTACTTGGGCTCACGGCTCGGCCAGTGAGATGAATGCGATTCTCCGGCAACTGATTGAATTTGGCACGTATCTCGCCCGCGTGCAGGCCGCGCCGCTGGACTTGCGCGAAATTCTCCGCGTGCTCGTGCGCCGATGGAATAAAATTCTCGTTCTCAAACTTCCGGATATGCCCGTGCCGCTGTGGATCAATGCTGTTCCTAAAATTAAGGCTGGTCTGGATGAAGCCTTGCGCAACTCGCGAGAAGCCGAAGCCACGGAAGTCGTCGTTCATCTTGAACAAATGGATGACCAGGCTCGTATCCGCCTGATTTTAACGGATAATGGCCGCGGCATCAGCCCTGAGTTGATCAGCAAAGTGTTCCTGCCGTTTTTTAAAACCAAAGCCACCGCCCATCCCGGGCTGGGCTTGTGGAAACTTCGCCAACTGGTTCAACAAAGCGGTGGTTCGGTTGAAATCAATTTCGTTCCGCGCGGGGGCACCCAACTGGTCATCATATTACCGCTCGCCACGCCGGAGCAAATCTCCAAGCAGCTTGAAGAAATCATGCCGTTGCCCGCCAACAATTAAACGGCCAGAGAATTTGTTATTTTTATATGCCGGGAAGTTTTCTTGCTCAGCACCCCAATTGCTTATAGCTTATAAATGGAAAAGGCAATCCACTGGCATGGATCGCCTTTTCCTTAGGTCACGCGGGAGGTTCTATATACTTCACATGGTGCCGGCCAAAGCCGGTACAATGCTTTTTTCATATTACTGTCTTTCGATATATTAGACGGCACTCCCCCAAAAAAGGTTGCATGCTTTTTTAAATATTTTTCTACTTTTTTGCAACTTTTAATCATCACAAATTTAACCACAACCGAATCGGGTTTTCCATTTGCATTCCTGGTCAAATTTTTTATATTAACAAGACCTTGTTAAAAGTATATTGAATCGGCATATACCCCATTTGGGTTATGCAAAATTTTTCTCAATCCGTAAAAATTTTTATCCGATGCGTTTACCCGAGTTGCATGATATTCTGTTTGTTTACGATACCCTCAGACAGGGACAGCAACGGCAAAGTTTTCTTTCCGAGGGCAAAAGCCGGTTTCTTGGCAAAGCGACAACCACGGGTGAATTGTATACGATTGGCGATTTTCCCGGGCTGGTCATCGAAACTTCGCCGTATACAGAGGGGGAGATGGGTGCAAATCAAGTCAGTGGCGATTTATTTGAAATTTTTGATCCCTCGACTTTTTTTGCCACCCTCGATGTTATTGCCGGCTACTGGCCCGAGCAAACGGAACGCAGCTTGTTTGTGCGCCGGTTGATCTCCGTGCAAACCGAGGCCGGCTCGACCAAAGCTTGGGCGTACATTTTAAATCTACCGGCTAACGACTTGCCACGCTACAATCCTGCGCCGGCAACCTTGCCTTTAAAAAAAGCTTAAAACTCGACGATTGATATTTAAAAATACGTATTGCGTTTCAAACACCGGCGTGAATACGCCACAATCAAAAATTAAACGTGCACAGAAATAGAGCTTGCGCCGAATTAAATACTTTTCTGTGAGTCAAAAATCTTTGTTTATTTTTGCAAAGATTTGACTTTGTAACAAACTCATCATGTTCGATTCCTTTTTACAAGGCGATCCCACTGCATTCGCCCTCGATGCGACCGCGGCGGTGACGATTCTCAGCATCACGGCATTTCTTTCGTTGTTTGCGACGGCGCTCGCCGAACGGGCTTACCGGTTGCAAAGCCTCGCCGTGCTCGCCGGCTTATCCACCACAATGTTTCTCGTGACCATTTTTTTGTTGGTGACGATCGGGCACGCAGTGCTTGGTTTAATCTGGGTGCAAAAATTTTTCAGCGGCGAACTCTTTTTTTATCTCTTCTGTCTTGGCTTCAGCGGGTTATGGTTTGTTGCCGCCATTTCGCCGTCTCGTCTCATCGAGCCGCCGCAATCACGCCGTATTTTCTGGCGTTGGCAACTGGCGTTTTGGGGTATCATCGCGCTCATCGTCTTCTTCGGCGCCGGTGAAGGTTACAATTTGTTTCACTTTCGCTTGCACGAAGCGGTGCGGCAAATTCTGGCCGGCATTGCGGCGGGAATTTTTGTAATCGCCGCCGGCATTGTGGCTTACCGCCTCTGGCACGAACGCGCCGCCCTCTGGTTTTGGTTGGCGCTGGCCTCGTTGGTTTTTGCCGCTGGGGTATCTATTTTTTATTTTGCCCCGCGCTTGCCTTTGCTGGCGTACGCTACGTTTGGCTTTGCCGCATTTTTAGTGATCACTGCATTATTTTCCGACCATCTGCGCTTTCTGCGCTTGGAATCCGAGTTGCGCCAGGGCTTGCTGGAAAACACGCTCAAATTGGAAGAGGCCAACCGTCGCCAAACCGCCATTCTTGAATTTACCCGCGAAGCCGTGCTGCATTTTGATCGCGATGAACGCGTTCTTTATATTAATCCGGAATTTTTGCAGTTTATCAACACCATGCGGCCGCCCGGCAATATCAACGAAGTAAAACTCGCGCCCTCCGACCAGAAAGAATTGGCCGTCACTCTTGAGGCGGCAAAAGCGCTCGGGCAAAAATTCTCCACGCTGCTGCCGCGTGAGCTGTATGAAAAACTGCTGCCCTCGGCGCAGGAAGCCCGGCGCGGCCGGCCGTCGTTGGTGGAATTGCGGTATTTCAACGGCAAGGAAGAAATTTTCTTGCAGGTTTTTGCGGCGCCGTTGCAGGACAAATATGAAAAAAATTCTGGCGTTCATCTCGGCTTGCTGGATTTGACCAAACGCCATCTCGCGGCGCGCTCGCTGGAGGATATCGTTGCCGAAAAAACCAACGATCTGCGTATTTTTCAGCAATGCGTCGAAAGCGCGCTGGATGCCATCGTCATCACCGACCCGGAAAATAAAATTCTTTATGTCAATGAGGCCTTTGAGCGCCTCACCGGTTTTGCGCGTAGCGAAACCCTCGGTCGCACGCCGCAAATTTATCGCGACGAGTCGGACTCCGGGCGCTGGGGTGAAATCAATCGCCGTTTGGCGCAACACAAATCCTGGCGCGGCGAAATCACCAGCCGCCGCAAAGACGGTGGCGAATTTGTCAGCGACCTCTCCGTCATTCCCGTCACCGACACCGGCGAAAAAATTATCCGCTATCTTTGGATCGAGCGCGATGTGACCACGCGCAAAGATCTCGAAGAAAAATTGCGCCTGCAAGCTGAAGAGTTGGAGGCGCGTTCGGCGGAGGTCGCGCGCATCAAACAAACTCAGGCTTCCTTGCAGGGCCGCACCGGCGAGTTGCAACGGCGCATCGATCAACTCGCGAAGCTGATGGAAATCGGCGAAGACATCCGGTTGAATGTTGGCCTCGAGTTGATCATGCACAAAGTCAGCGAGGCCGCGGCCGCGCTCGGTTGGCAGGGGGTTTTGATTTTTCAACGCCGCCCCAATGAGATTTTTCACCTGGTGGCGCAAAGCGGTTTTGCTAATCGCGCTACGGCGCTGCTCCGGCCGTTGCAACAAATTCCCTATGCCGAAATGGCGCCTTATTTATTAGAACGCTTTCGCCTCAGCGAGTCCTTTTTTATCGACTCGCGGCAGTTGGCTGGCGGGAAACCCGCATTCATTCCGGCGGCGCTGGAAATGACGGCGGGCGGCGACTGGCTGGCCAACGATGCGCTGCTGGTGCCGATTCGCTCGCGCGATCAACTCATCGGCCTCATCACGGTGTTTAATCCCTCGGATGGTTATCGCCCCAACTTGCAACAAGTGCGTGATCTGGAAATTCTCGCCGACGATGCGGCGATTGCCATCGAGAACAGCCGTTTGCTCGCTTTGCACCAAAGCAATGAACGGCAGGCGCGGGTGCTGGCCGATATCGGCAAAGCCTTTCGCGTTGCCGGCACGGTGGAGCAAGTGGTCACGGAAATTTCCGGCATCGGCGCGCAGGCTTTCTCGTGGCCGTGTCTCGTGCTCGTGCAGCCTTATGGCGAGCGCCGTTGGCTCGGCGCGCTCGGGGTCATCAACTCGCGCAGCGAACGCCCGCGCTGCCGGTTGTTGGAAGCCAATGAATTGCCGGAAAATTTGCTGACGCGTTTCACCACCGCGGCTACTGCCGACATTGTGCAAATCGAATTGAACTATTCCGAATTGCCGGCCACGATTCTGAGCGAAATCACCAAGCCCAAATCCGCGTTGGCGCTGCAGGAGAGCCAAAAAATAGCGGAGAAAATCCAACTGGTTTCTTTGCGTTCCCGCGGCCGCAGCATTGGAATGATGGCATATCTATTACCAGCGAGTGCCGCAAGTGCGGCATTTCAGCATCCGACCGACGTCGATTTTGCCACCGACATCGCCGACCGCGCCGCGTTGATCATCGAGAACGCGCGCTTGTTTCACGAAACCGACGAAAAGGCAATGGCACTGGAACAGGCGAATCAGTTGATCTCGGAATTTCTCGCCAGTGTTTCACACGAGCTGCGCACGCCGATGCATTCGATTCTGCAATTTTCCGAAATTCTGCTGAGCGAAGCGCCGGGAAAATTAAATCCGGAGCAAAAACGCCAGGTGGGCGTGGTGCAACGCAGCGGCAAAAACTTGCTCGGTCTGCTCAACGACATTCTGGACTTGAGCAAAGTCGAAGCCGGCAAAATGGAAGCGGTGATTGAAGAGTTTGCGCCAGCGCAGATTCTACGCGAAGCGACGGACTCGATTCGCCCGCTCTGCGAGCAAAAGAAACTCACGCTGCGCCTGAAGCTCGGCGAAAATTTGCCCGAGACGTTTCGCAGCGATCGCAGTATTCTCTCGCGCGTGTTGACCAATCTCTTGGGCAACGCCGTGAAGTTTACCGAAAAAGGCGAAGTTGAAGTTTGGGCGCGCATGCGCACCAACACGCTCGTCATTTCCGTGCGCGACACCGGCATCGGCATTCCGCCCGCCAAACAAAAAGAAATTTTTGAGCCGTTCCACCAGTTGGAAAATTCCGAAACGCGGCGGCACGGCGGCACTGGGCTCGGACTTGCCATTTCCAAAAGAATGCTCACCATCGTCAACGGCGAAATCGAGGTGGAGAGCGAGCCGGGCAAAGGTTCAAAATTTACCATTCAGATGCCGCCTTCGACCGCGCCGGCGCGCCCGGCGCCGCGTGCCAGTCGCCCCGAAAAAGCGCGCCCCGCCAGCGAGCCGAAGAGCAAGAGCGACGACGGCAAAAGCCCAGCGAAAAAACGGGGCCGGCTACCGTTGAATTTTCCGCTCGGCACGCGCCCCAAAGCGCCGCGCATTTTGGTCATTGAAGACGATGCCAATACCCGTTACGCGATGCAATTTATTTTGGAAAATGCCGGCTATCAAGTGGAGTTTGCCGAAGCCGGCGAAAAAGCCCTGCTTGCTGCGCAGCACCAGCGCCCCGATCTCATTCTCATGGACATCATGATGCCGAACATGGACGGCTATCAAGTGGCGCGCATGCTCAAAGCGCAAAAACAACTCGCGCACATTCCGGTGGTGGCGCTCACCGCTCGCGCCATGAAAGGCGATCGTGAGAAAGCTCTCGCTGCCGGTTGCAATGATTATCTCACCAAACCGTTTGAGAGCAAAGATATTTTGGGTATGTTAGAAAAATGGCTGGGCAATGGCAAGTGATTTACCCAAGTGAAGGGAAAAACTTTTCTTTCAACCCCTCGCTTCATTAAACGAGTCATGCTCGCGAAGGCGGGTATCCATGCTACCGAATTAGCGCTTTCGCGAGCACAACGAAGAGCGACCTCACATTGTTTTATTTTGCTTCAACTTTCTTCGCGACAAACTGGCTTCCGCCCAAATAAAAAACAAAGCTTTTCGCCCGCCCTTGTGCGTCCAATTCAAACACCAAATCTCCGGCTGTTTTTTTCATGGAGAACTTGCGCTCGGTATGCGCCACCAGCTCAAACCGGCGTTTTCCATAAAAATTCCCGAACATTTTTTCACCCTCGCGGGTGAGCGTAAAATACCAATTCGGATTTACTTCGTAGCGCCCGACATAATGGTCGAGAACATTGGGCGCCAGCGTTATTTCTTTTTCTTGAGATTCAGGCGCCGGCCCGGGTTCGGCCGTTTCGCGCAATTCCCGCAGCCAGATGTTGCGGTAACGCACCGGACTGCCGTGATCCTGCATCGACAACGGCAGCTTGTCCGGATGGGCTTTATACGGGTCAAACTCCATCCAATTCGTCGGGCCCCAAAGAGAAACATTATCCTGTACCAAAACGCCGTTATGCAAAACCGTCATTCGCGCGGGTTGTAAGAGTTGGCCGGCGCCATCAAAACGCGGCCGGCGAAAAACAATGTCATAACTTTGCCATTCGCCCGGCGGCCGGCTGGCATTAACCAACGGCGGATATTGGCCATAGATCGCCGCGGCTTGCCCATCGGCATAGGTCAAACTTTGATATGAGTCCAACACCTGCACTTCATACAAGCCCATGAAAAAAACGCCGCTGTTACCGCGATCCTGTCCTTTGTTTTGCGCCGGCAGCGGCGCGGCCCATTCGATATGCAATTGCACCTCGCCCCAGCTTTGGCGCGTCCGAATCTCTCCAGCGCCTTTCACGATTTCCATGTAGCCATTTTCTACCTTCCATTTCGACGGTTCCCCTTTCGCGTCGCTCCATTGTGCAAGATCTTTGCCGTCGAATAAAATTACGGCATCCGACGGCGGCGCCGACCACTCCATTTTTCCCGGGGTGACCACTGGCGGCTGCGGCCGCTTCAAGTCATGAATTTTCCACAACAACGGCGCTTGCGCCCAACCTCTCGTGTTGAGGCCGGTCAAAAACAGACTCAACAGTATCAGCGATACTAAAAGTTTCGTTGGCTTAAACATGTTTACATTCCAATTTTAAATTTTCATTTTACTCATGCAAATCACGTGGCCTCGGACCATCTCACTTCATCACATTCGTGATTTCCCCGCTCTGTTTATCTTGCAAAATGTATTTGGTGACGCCGTCCGGCATACGCTCACGTTTGATCAAAATTTTTCCTTCAAACTCCTGCACCGGCGCTTTGATTTTTTCGACCTTTGTCGCGCCGCGCCAAATTTCCAACTCCACCGGTTCCCATTTTTTTGTTGCCGCCGATTTGTAGCACGCTTCGAGAATCGCATTGACCACATAACCGTCGTAAAACGTTTCCATCGGCGCTTTGCCGTTATCCCACGCGTCGAGCATGTCGCTAAACATGTGGACGTAACCCAACTCATTCACTTCGTCGCCGACCGGAAACAACCAGCCGCTTTCGCCCTCGGATTTTTCGGCCACATAGCCGCCGCTGGAACTACTCGTGTACAACTCAAAACCGGTGCGGAGAAAATGATTCAGCCACAGCGTGCCGTGCGTGCCGGAAATTTCATCACGCAAATCCAAACCGCCGCGAAACGCCCAGCTTACTTCAAATTGCCCCACCGCGCCGGTGGCAAATTTGATCAACCCGATGCCGTGATCTTCCGCCTCGATCGGATGCGCCAGCGTGTCCGTCCAGCACATCACTTCCACCGGCCGAATGTCTTTGCCGATGTAATTGCGCACAATCTCCACGCAGTGGCAGGCGAGATCAATCAACGCGCCGCCGCCAGCCTCTTTCGCGTCCCAAAACCAGGCGCTATGCGGCCCGGGATGAGTCTCGCGCGAGCGTGCCCATAGAATTTGGCCGAGCGCGCCTTTCTTGATCGAATCGAGTGACTTGAGCATCTTCGGCGTGTAAACGAGATCTTCGAGATAACCATTAAAAACACCGGCTTTTTCGACAGTATCGAGAATGCGTTTCGCCTCGGCCACATTGCGTCCCAGCGGTTTGGTGCATAAAACCGCTTTGCCGGCTTGCGCCGCCAAACGCACGGCTTCTTCATGCAGCGAATTGGGCAAACCGATCACCACGCAATCCGTTTCCGGATCATTGATCGCTTGCGCCAGATCGTTTGTTGGTTTGGGAATATTCCATTCGGCGGCAAACTTTTTGGCGCGTTCGGGGCTGCGCGAGTAAACCACCTGCACCCGATCACGCTTGCGCTTGCTGTGCAGCGTCATGGTGTAAAACAAACCGATCAAGCCGGTGCCCAGCATCGTTATTTTGTGAGATTTTTCCATGTTCATTCTCCTTTTTGGTAATCATATTGGCGCAAATAGTCAAGCGCCGCCACGTCATCATGATCGGTACTGGGTTTGGCGCTAAACCACGCCTCTAAAATTTCTTTCGCCACGGGCTCGGACACCGCACGCAAACTCATCGCCAGAATATTGGCGTCGTTCCATTGCCGCGCCCCGCTGGCGGTCTCGGCATCGTGGCACAACGCGGCGCGAATGCCGCGCACTTTGTTGGCCGCCAAACTAATGCCCGTTCCCGTCCAACAAAAAAGCACAGCTTGTTGAAACTCGCCAGCCGCAACTTTCTCCGCGACTTCAACGGCGACTTGCGACCACAACGCGGGCGTTTTAACCAACGCACCAAAAACTTCAATATTGTGGCCGCGTTTCTTCAACTCTTCCACGACCACTTCGGTCAAATGCGTTTTCATGTCACTGCCAACGGCAATTTTCATCGTTTATTATCCTCATCGGATTTACACTGGCAATCGTAAAATTATTTTGTTATTTTGAAAACGCCTTATGAATCTTTCCATTATCATTCCGGCCTTTGCCGAGCAAAACAAAATCGCGCGCGATATTTTGGCCGCGGCGGAATTTTTGCGCGAAAACAATTTGGCCGGCGAAATTATCGTCGTTGACGACGGTAGTCACGATGCAACGGCAGCTATTGCCGAAAGCATCGAGATGACGCCGGGGGTCAAGCTCAAAGTCATTCGCTACGAACCAAACAAAGGGAAAGGTTTCGCGGTTCGCACCGGCATAGCCGCTTCACACGGCGAATACGTGATGTTTGCCGACAGCGGCCTGTGCGTGCCTTATCAAAATGCGCTACGCGGCTTGCGCTTGATCAAAAATGGCGTCTGCCAAATCGCGCATGGCTCACGCAAGTTGAGCGCCAGTGCGATCATCATACCGCAGACGTGGCCGCGTCGCGTTTCCGCCCAATTATTCCGCGCGCTGGCGATTTACTGGATGAAAATTCCGCGACAACTCACCGACACGCAATGCGGTTTTAAAATTTACCGCGGCGAGGTGGCGCGGTCACTTTACCGCGAATGCCAGACCGACGGTTTCATGTTTGATATTGAAATCGTTTTGCGCGCATGGCGTCAAGGTTATCGCATTCAGGAATTTCCGATTGAATGGACTTGCGATCGCGACAGCCGGTTGTCGCTCACTCGCAGCCCACTGTGGATTTTTTCTGAACTAAAAACAATCAAGCGTATTTTGCGAAATTGATACTCAAACCATGCCAATTTCTTCCCAACCGCCAAAACGCAAAACTTTTTCGTTCCGGGTATTTTCATCTTGCGTAATGAGCAACGCGCACACGTTGCGATGTTGCTCGCAATATGCCGCAATTTCTTCCGGCGCCATAATCATGAACGCCGTTGAAATCGCATCCGAAGTTGTAGCCTCCGGCGTGATCGCCCAAGTCGCGCGTTTTCCAGAAAGCGGCTCGCCGGTGCGCGGATTGATGATGTGTTGGCCTTTTTGCAAACCGGAACCGCTAATGGCCTGGTCGCATAACGTTAGATGATTGATAATTTCTCCTGGTCGCTGCGGGTGACTAAGCGTGAGCGGCCAACCAGATTTTCCCGGCGGTGTACCAAGCGCAAACACAGAACTGCGTCCGCCGTGAATCAGTGCGATTTCAATATCCCACTCGCGCAACAAATTCGTTATCACATCCACCGCATAACCTTTGCCCACCGCGCCGAGATCAACATGCATCGGACTCGCCTGCAACGTCACGGTATGCTGCGTTTCGTCGAGATCAAGTAGCGCCATGCCGATATGGCGCCGTGCTGCGGCCAGTTCTTCCGCAGAAGGTGAGCGCAAGGTTTTATCCGGATTCAACCAGCATTGCATGAGCGGTCCGACGGTGACATCGAAAGCGCCATTCGTTTCTTCTGAAATGCGCTTCGCTAGCTGAAGGCATTCAAAAGCATCGAGACCGAGACAAAGCGGTTGTTGTGCGGCGAGATGGTTGAGGCGGGTGATGTCGCTGTTGGGCAGGAAGCGACTCAATTCTTGTTCGAGACGCTCAAGTTCAGCAAATGCTGCGTACGCCGCCTGTTGCGCATAACCCGCGTCTTCAGTAATAATAAAAATTTCATATATCGTCGCCATCGCTTTGTGGGCAAAACGCTGCAAATTGGGAATTGCGCCGGAAACGAGAACAATATTTTGTGAAGCTGGTGTCATCTGATCACTGAATACTGAATGCACTGATCACTGGTTACGGGCTTGCAAGCGATCCCACAAGTCCTTGCGCACATAACCGCGCAATTCGATTTGCGGGCGCAACTCCACATATGTATCAAATAGCGGCACGTAGAGATATTTTTGGCCGGGCGGTGGCAGCTCGTAAAACTGCCGCATCAAAGCCGGTTCAAATTGCGGCGCGGCGATGACGAGTTGGGCCGCAGGCGCATTCTCATTCACCTCGCGCCACCAGCCGATATTGGGAAAAGCGCGCAAGTACCACGGCAAAGGCCAATAATCGTTATCCGGACAAATCACTTGCATATACAAATTGCGCCCATCGGGATGCGCCTGCGCGATGGCTGCGATGCGATTAACAATGGTAAAAACATCATCGACGGGGTGCGCATAAACATAAGGATTGGCGGGATCATCATAGTATTTATAATTTGTCAAATAGGCTTGCCAAGCCAGATGCGCACTTCCAAACAGCGTCAGTAAAATGAAAACTCCACGAATGAACGTATTCGAAAACAATTTTATCATCGCCACTGCACCAACGCCCGCCAGCAGAATCATACCATGCCAGAAACTGAGCAAATTCCACGGCGTTTTGTAGGGAATGAAAGAATAAAAGAACGTCATGAACAGTGTATAAAACGCCAGAAAGCGCAACAGCGGCTGATTGGCCGCGATGATATTTTTTTTAATCATAGCCGTCGCGAATCCAGCGATAGCCAAAATGAGAATAAACGCTTCGCTCCAAAATGGATTGGCGCCAATTCGAAAGTACCCAAGAATGTTGAGATAATAATACCACGGGTGAATGTGAACGGGATTTTGGCCGGCGCGACTGAAATAATTTTTATATGTCAAAATGGAATCCAGCACACCCCGCCAGTTGGTAAAAAAAGATGAAAAAAATAAAACCGAAACAACGCCCGCCGTAACCAACGCGGCAACAAGATGTCGACGATTGATCGCACGCAAATTTGCGATGAACTCATGCCGCGCAAAAGTAAACATCAGCGCCAACGCCATCGCACCCCAAGCGATGATGCAGGTTTCTTTGGTCGCATGCATCAAGCCGAAAAAGCCGCCGCTCGCGACGGCCCAGCCGATTTTTTTATTTTGCCAATAGCGCGCACCGCAAAAAATGACGCCAAAGGTAAAACCCACCAGCAGCATTTCTTGAATGTAATAACGGCTGTAATACGCCATTGCCGGTGAAATTGCCGTAAAAATGGCCGCGATAAAAACAGCCGTTCGGCCCAACCCTCCCCCAAGCAGCAACGGCATGAAAACGAGAAGCGTTCCAAAGCAAACCGGCACGATGCGCAGCGTCCAGTCGGTCACGGCAGTGGTGTTTTTCTCGCCACGTAAAAAGGCGGGAATCAACGTCAAATAATTCAGCGTCGGACCGTGGTATTCGAAACTGTCGTAGTGATAAAATCCTTTTTCTAAAAGCGCGCCGAACTTGACGGCGTGAACTGCCTCATCGCCGTGCAGCGGACGCTGCTCTAATCGCGGCAGGCGGAGGGCCAATGCCAAAACAGAGATTGCCAAAAGCAAAAATAAAATTAATCTGTTTGACATGCGCATCGGATTGTGAAATTTTGGATCACTGGCAACGCACCTAGTCCAACGCTCCAATAATCCATCACTTCAATAGTTCAAAGAGTTAGGGTTTGCCGTACACCGCAACTTCGATGTAGTGATTCAGATCGTCGTTGCTGTTGCCGTTGCTATAAAGACGAACGTAACGGCCCTGCACGCCTCTGGCGTCGATCAAGCGGCCTTCGGAAGTTTCAACATAATGATTGTCCGCGCCGGTTCCCATTTTCGCCGAATTGTCGAGATCGTTGTTATATAGCGTCGACACATTGCTGGTGAAGTTGGCGTCATCGGCGACCTGCACAACCACGTCATAATAAACGCGCGGTTGTTTGTGAAAATGCCAAGCGACGATCGCGTAAAGCGTGTGTTTCTTGCCAAGGTCAATTGTCACATTTTGCAAAAAAGGGCCAAGCTCGACATAACTTCCATCACCCGCTTCTTTGTCATCATCAGTGATCATTTTCAACTCGCCGATGACCGGGGCTTCATCGGAGCTTTTCACCGGCCGGCCCAGCGCGACATTTTTCGTGCCCTCCGGCGCTAAAAACGGCGGACGCGGCTTGCCCAGCGGTTTTTCTAACTTCGGCACTTGAATATTTTGCGGCGTGCCGATGAACATCGGCTTCGGCAATTTCAAATCAAGTTCAACCAGCTTCGCTTCGACGGCAGTAGTAGGGGCAGGTTGCACGGCAGTTTCTTTAGCCGCGGATTGTACGGTTTTTGTCTCGGCCTGTGTCGGCGTGGTGTCGGGTTGCTTTTCTGCTGGAGTAGCCGCAGGCTGCTCAGCCGGAGGCGTTGCCGGCGCTTGCGCTGCAGGTTGCTCTGTCTGCGTCGTCGTGCTTTGCTGGGCGGCTTCTTCTTTTTTGCTGCATGCGGTCACGAGCAAACACAGCGGCATGAGCATAATGAAGGGAAGATTCCATTTACTTTTGCTCAACATTTTACGTCCTCCTCAAAATAACGGATTAATTTAGTATGATTTTATTTCTCGAGAAACTTTCAAGAAGCATGCAATGCGCTTTCAATCTGTTCAAGATGCTGCGCATTATGCCAAGCCACTTTGTCGAACTCTTGCTGTAATGTTCGCACACCAGTTTCGCTGTGCACAAACTCCAGATCACCTTTACTCTCGTAATAGAGACGCGCATAATAAATCACGCCGTCTCTGGTCGCGGTGTAAATGCGTTTCGATAAATCCAGCGGCACGTTGGCATAATTCAAATTGGCCGCCCACGCATCTTGATTGAATGCCCAGATCACCGGTCGCGGCTCACTGATCACGCGGCGGAGGCGATCATAAAGCACGGTTTCGGCGTCCGCGAGATGGTGCAGAAGATAGCGGATCGTCCATTTGCCGGGGGCATAACGTTGGTCAAGCTGTGCGGCGCTCAAATCATAATACCGTAGCGTTGCGGCTTTCGTGGTTTCGAGTTTCTCGATGATTTCCATATGATTAATTTTGTTTCTCATTAGTCAAAATGAAATAGGCATGCCCCACGGCAACCGCCAGCAGCAACAAGCCCGTGTAACCATGCCAGTGCAGAAGCGATTCCTGCCCGGCAGTGCCCAAAAGCGGATACATCATTAAAACCGTTGAAGCGATTAATGGCACTGCCAGCAACAGGCTCGCCCAGAAAAGTATTTTTTGCCAGACATTCGGATTTCCCGATGACGCAAAAAATTTCTTGTCGCGGAACCATTGCTGCAAGCTGGCCCAATCGCCCTTGTTAAATCGATGCCGTTGGGCCCAGAACAAAGCGAGCGCTGTGAGGCCAATTGCAAACAGCGGTGCCAGCAGGAGATGCAGCATCAGTGCAAAATTTGAAACCGCCGCGCCGAAGATAATCACGGGAAGAAATCCGGTGATTGCCAAAATCAGCACGCAGCCCAGCGTGGTTAAATAAAAGAAGCGCATCAGCGCGTTCAACAGCGCCGGCGTCGAAAGCGCGCGCCATTTTTTGAGATCACCGGCAACGTCGAGGCTCTGTTGGCGCAGCGTCTGTTTCGTTCCGGCAAGTTGAATGAGCTGCGAACGAATGGCCCAAACGACGGCGGCGGTGATGCCGGCCAGGCCGAGCAGAGAAACGAGGCGAAATA
>CAYZFF010000002.1:0-8277 GCA_964477305.1 uncultured Cytophagia bacterium | reverse complement strand
CAAACGACGGCGGCGGTGATGCCGGCCAGGCCGAGCAGAGAAACGAGGCGAAATAAGAGTTGTGATGACATTGAAAAACTATCCTAATTTTAAAAAGCCTCTTAAACACGGAGTCACGGAGTTCACAGAGAGAGCGCGGAGAAAGGCTAGTTAGATCATTGATCAAAAAGTTTTGATTAATCGGTGTACGCCGTCGACCAGTTTTTCAACATTAAAGTTGATCAGCAGGCCGACTTCGATTTTTGTGTGTTGCATATAAGTCAACGTTTGAGCTTGAAAAATGGCATGCATTTGAATAACAGCTTTCGCTTCAACGATTACTTTTTCTTCGACAATGAAATCGATGCGATATTTTTCATCACCTAATTTAACGCCTTTGTAGTGAACCGGCAACTCAACTTCTTTTCTAAAAGCGAGGCCACGCAAATTAAACTCATGCGCTAAAGCAGCGCGATAAGTTGATTCCAATAAACCGGGGCCAAGATGGCGATGGACTTCAATCGCGGCGCCAATGATTTGTTCAGTCAACTTTTCATGTAGCATAAAGAACCCCTCCTGAAAATGAGGTTGTGCTTTTCTCCGTGCCACTCCGTGAACTCCGCGTCTCCGTGTTTAAAAAAAGCTTGAGTTGATATTATCCGTTTTCTTTCATCTCCTCCGCGGCTTTCATCAAGCTTCCCAATCCCTGCAAGCCATGCCACAGCAGCACGCCGGTTAAAATGACGCTCACGAAAATCATCAGCCATTTCAACAAGGGCCGCAGAAAAAACGACGCGGCAAAAAGCCGCGCATAGATGCCGCTGAGATTGGAGAAATCGTTCATCGCTTTGTAATCCGAATGACGATCGGCTGCCAGCGGCGAATCGATTTTGATCTGGCTAAAATAAAAGGCCGCATTGAGGCCATGGCAATCGCCGCAACCGCGAATGCCAAGCGATTGCGACGCCGGCCGTACGTCGTGGCCCATCGCCCACGAATACGGTTGCGCCGCGGCGTGATCTTCTTTCGACAGTTTGCCGGCATTGTTGAGGCGATACAATTTTCCACCGGCGATATAAACGGCTTCGCTTTTGCTCGAATCTGCAGAAGCAAGGCGTTGCAACATCTCAGCGATTTGCTCATCCTTCAGCATTAGCCAATCTCCCGCCCGTGTTGAATCGATCACATTGAAAAGCGTGTCGGAAAGCGCGAGAACTTCCTCCGGTAAAATCGGCTTCACATTTTTTCCATTCAAGCGCGCCCAGAAGGCCGGCCAAATCATTTTGTGCGGCGCAACCTTGCCATTCTCCTCGCGCACAAACACCGGCGCGGCAATGTGCGGCAACGCCACATCCGAGCGATTCACACTGTGCGTGCCCAGCGCGTGCGCCTGCGAAGTTTTCACCAGTTGCGCTTTAGCGGTCGGCCACGGGCCGGCGTGACAGGCGGTGCAAGTCATCTTCTCAAAATGCAGCGGCGGAATGCCGGCATGCTTTGGAATCGGCGCGCCCAAGCGTCCCGCGTGTGGCACTTCATTCGAGGACTCCGGCAAATGGCACCCGCTGCACGACAAACTCGCGGCAGCCGGATTGCTTTTTTGCTGCGGCTCGCCTTCGTAACCGCGCACCATGTTGTGATCAAGCGCGTTGCGATGGCAATCGACACACATCATGCCCGAGGTCAAATGAATATCCTCTTCGGCTTCCCACCGTTCGGCATGGGTTGCATCCGTTGCTTTCGTTGAGTGGCAAAAATAACATCGTTCATTGGGAATGCGACGTTTGATATCGAACAGCACTTTTCCCGTTGCATTGAAACGCGCGAGATGATACGAAATCGACGGCGCAGTTAATTTGGGATCGTCCATCGGCAGGCCGGAATAAATATCATAATTGTCGGGTACATCTTTGGCGGCGCCGCGTACGTTAGCGAAGCCGCTCGTCGCGGCCGCGGCCCAGCGAAAATTTTGGCGTTTGATTTGATTCGCATACTCAGCCTGATCATGTCCGGCTTCCGCATCGTGGCAACTCAAGCAATTAATTTCAAGTTCACCGGAAATTTGCCGCCGCAGAAAAAGTTCCGGCGTATCCGCCTCCACTTTTTCTGCAAGCCCGCCGCCGGGCAAATGGCGGCCAAACACTTGCGTAAATTGCCAGCCACTCATTCCTACTTCTTCGGGCTGGTACGTTCCCACCCAACCGCGCGAAGAAAGCGGCAGTTGCGTGCCGGTTTTTTGATCGACCAAAATCCACGGCTGCCCACGACGTCCGGGCACGACATGGGAATCCGCTGCATTAAAATGCCAACCGGAGCTGACCTTATTATAGTTGTGGCATTTCCCGCATGTAACTTTCGTTGAAAACGGCAGCATCGGTTGATCGCCGGGCCGCACGAGCATGCTATCGACATCATACAAATCGATGAGATGTACCGGCACCGAACGATTGCCATCGCTCACATCGCCAAGCTTGGGCGCATCAAGGTGATTTTGCGCAAGCGCGAGGCGTTGGATGAGGAGTAAAACAAAGAGCAAATTGTTATGAAATGATTTCATAATTTGAAAAGTTTTTTAAACATGGAGTCGCTGACAGCGCGGAGCGCCACGGGGTTTTTCTCCGTGAAACTCCATTTCTCTGCGGCTCCGTGTTTTAGCCGCATTCGTTCGAATCACACGTGAAACTCATTCGGTTTAAACACAATCCGCCGGCCGGTCTCAACAGCTTCATTGACTTTCAACACAGTGACGGCGGTTTCGTAACCAACTTCCTGATCGCAATTGAGTTTGGCTTTGCCGCGAATAGCGTCAAAAAAATTTTCCAAATGCGGTTTGTGATAGAGATCGTTGAACGTCACCGGCAATTCGTGACTGGGTGGCGCGACCGTTTCGCGCACATCCAGCACGGCGCCGGTGTTGGCTTTCTTTTCTTCCTTCGGCGCTTTTAAATAACCCGAAGCAATCCACTTATCCCAATCGGGCGCGGCCGGCTCGCGATAAATGCTGCCGCGGCTGCCGGACTCGGAAATTTGCAGCGTGCCTTGATCACCAAGAAAATTTTCAAAATACCCTTCGCTGCTGTTTGTCGTCAGCGTTTGATAATGGGCGCGCACTTTTCCCCCCGGCAAATCATACTCATAAATCACCATTACCGTGTCGTACCATTCGTGCGTTTTTTTGTCGTAATAATCCGTGCCGCCGCTGGCCATCACCGCGGTTGGCGTCGCGCCGAGGAACCAGTTAAAAATGTCGATTTGATGCGAGCCGAGATCAACGATCGGACCGCCACCGAGGCCACGATACCAGCGCCAGTTGCGGAATTGATGCATCGACGCAAAACCGTATTTTGCCAGCACCGTGGGCGGCACCGCATCTTTCTTCGGCCAACCAAGATCGGGCTGCACGGCGCGATTCCATTGGCCTTTGGCAGTGGTGAGCCGCCCGAGGATTTTGGCTTCCTGCAGTAACTTTTGATAGCAATGCAGATAACGCGGATTGCTGCGGCGCTGATGGCCGATTTGCATCAGCTTGCCGGAACGCCGCGCCGCCAGCACCATGTTGCGCGCGTCCTGCAAGCTATTGGACATTTCTTTTTCGCAGTACACATGCAGGCCGGCTTCAAGCGACGCGATAGCATGGCGCGCATGCCAGAAATCCGGCGTCGCGATCAGCACGGCGTCCAGCTCTTTTTCTTGCGCGAGCATGTCGCGATAATCTTCATAAGCATTGGCGGTGTGACCGTATTTTTGCAGCAGGTTGACGCAGCGTTTGAGATGATACGCCGCCCAGATATCGCACACCGCCTTGAAGCGCAGGTTGGGAATTTTGAGACAGGCATTGAGCAACACCTGCCCCTGCGCGCCCGCGCCGAGCAGCGCAATGTTCAGGTCATTGGAATTACGCGGCGTTTGGCCGCGCAAAATGTTCGGGGCCAAAATTAAGCCGGCGCCGGCTGCCGCCGTGGCGCGTAAAAATGTGCGCCGGTCGATATTCGGCGCGAGGGAAGCGTCATGCATGCGTCACCTTTTCTCTAAAAATTCTACGCAGTCGTTGCTTTTTAAAACAGGAAGGAAAAGCGCGGTGCAGCAACAGGCCGGCCTGAGCCATTTGCCTGGCGCGCTATTTTAAAACGAAGGCAAGATAGTAAAAAATTACGGGATATTCAACTTCTTTTTCAAATTGTAACTATTCAGTTGCATTTTTAAAATGGATATGGTATCTTATGCCCCGATAAAAAAGCAGGGCAGTTTAAGCGTTTGCCGGTTGCGATGTTGGCAAATATTTGCGGTGTTGAAATTTTATCTCACAAAGGAAATCCTATGAAACGCCTCATCATTTTACTTGTGCTTTGTGCAATGCTCTTTGGCTGCGGCGCGGCGACGATTCCGACACTGTCGCAAGATGAGCAGAGCGCCGGCTGGAAAATGTTGTTCGACGGCAAAACGCTGAATGGCTGGCGCGGTTACAAAAAGGACAGCGCCCCTGCCGGCTGGGTGGCGACGAAGAAGGGTGAATTGCATTTTAACAAGAAAAAAAATGGCGGCGGCGATCTCATCACTGCCGAGCAATTTGGCAGCTTCGAGCTGCAACTCGAATGGAAAATTGCCAAGGGCGGCAACAGCGGTATTTTCTTCTGGGTGTCGGAAGATAAAAATTATTCCTGGGAAACCGGCCCGGAAATGCAGGTGTTAGACAACGCGCATCACAAAGACGGTGGCAACACGAAAACCTCCGCCGGCTCCAATTATGCTCTGCACGCGCCGGTGCGCGATGTGACGCGACCGATTGGCGAGTATAATGCCGTGCGTCTCATCGTGAGCGGCACGCATATCGAACAATGGCTCAACGGCGTTAAAATTGTCGAATATGAAATTGGCAACGCTGATTGGGAAGCGCTGGTGGCCGCCAGCAAATTTGCAGCGATGCCCGGTTATGGCCGTAACCGCAAAGGCCACATTGTCTTGCAAGATCACGGCGATAAAGTTTGGTACCGGAATATTCGCATTCGCCCGCTGTAATTTTTTGCTTTTATTTTTCGCGGAAAAGCGGCCTTGTTCCATTGCCAGTGATAAATGCCGGTGCCGCAGCAATCGGCTGTCGTCTGACACGCGTTCAACTCGAATCACTAAAAATTTAAAAATGGATTTCAGATGATGAATCGACGCACATTTTTAAAAACCTCGACGGGCGCAGTGTTGAGCGGTTTATTAACTCAAACTGTTTCTGCTCAAGCCCCTGAAAGATCGTTGAGAAAAATCGGCGTGCAGCTTTATACGGTGCGCAGTTTGATGGAGAAAGATTTTAATGGCACGCTGGCCAAAGTTGCGGCGGCGGGTTATCAGGAAGTTGAATTTGCCGGCTATTATGAACACAAACCCAAGGACGTAAAAAAGTTGCTGAACCGTCTCGGTTTGACAGCGCCGTCGACGCACCAGGGCCTCGCGGTTTTTGAGCAGAAGCTGGATTGGCTGATCGAAACGGCAAAAATTATCGGCCACCAATACGTGGTTTGCCCGTGGTTGTCAACGGAGCAGCGCAGCACCATCGACCATTACAAAAAGCTGGCCGCGTCATTCAATCAATTTGGCGAGGCTTGTCAAAAGGCCGGGTTGCAATTTGCCTATCACAATCATGACTTCGAATTTGCGCCGCTCGCCGGGCAGATACCATTCGACGTTTTGCTCGCTGCAACCGATCCGAAACTCGTCCAGATCGAGATCGATTTGTATTGGATGATCAAAGCCGGTTACGATCCGCTCGCGTATTTTGAAAAATACCCCGGTCGTTTTGCGCTCTGTCACGTGAAAGATATGGCCGCGGAACAGAAGATGGTTGATGTGGGCCAGGGCCAAATTGATTTCGCGAAGATTTTCGCGCAATCGCAACAAGCCGGTTTGAAACATTATTTTGTCGAGCACGATCAACCGGAAAATCCGTTGCAGAGCATCACTGTGAGCAGCCAATATTTAAAAGGTTTAAAATTCTAAAAATTCATTAGGACTGACTAATGAAAATTATCCAGATCGACGTTTATCCCATCACCTACGGGCTGCACGATCACAAATATGCGTGGTCCGGCGGCCATTCGGTTACTTCGTTTCTGAGCCACGTCATTAAAATTTCCACGGATGCAGGGCTTACGGGTTTTGCCGAAGTTTGTCCGCTCGGTTCGGCTTACATGGATGCTTACGCGCGCGGCGTGCCGGCAGGCATTGCCGAAGTCGGCGCAGTGTTGCTCGGGCAAGATCCGTGTCGCCTGCGCGCGATTAATCAACTGATGGATGCGGTAATGGGCGGCCATCACTATGTCAAGTCGCCGCTCGATATTGCTTGTTGGGATATTCTCGGCAAGGCCAGCAATCAATCCGTCGCTGCGCTGCTCGGCGGCAGATATGTCGAAGACTATCCGTTGTATCGTGCCATCTCGCAACAAGCGCCGGAGCAAATGGCGAACGATGTGGCACGCTATCGTAGTGAAGGTTATCGCCGCTTTCAACTCAAAGTCGGTGGCGACCCGGATGAGGATGTGAAACGCGTGCGCGCCGTGTTAAAAGTCTTGTCGCCCGGCGACGTACTTGTGGCCGACGCGAACACCGGTTGGCAAATGCATCAGGCTATTCGCGTCGTCAATGCACTGGCCGACGCGGATTTTTATGTCGAAGCGCCGTGCCCGACGTATGAAGAATGCCTCACCGTGCGGCAGCATACGCGCCAGCCGTTTGTGATCGACGAATTGATCACCGGTGTTGAGCCGCTGCTACGGGCCCACCGCGATCGCGCGATGGACGTGATCAATCTGAAAATTTCGCGCGTCGGC
This sequence comes from uncultured Cytophagia bacterium, assembly GCA_964477305.1. GTDB lineage: Bacteria > Zhuqueibacterota > Zhuqueibacteria > Zhuqueibacterales > Zhuqueibacteraceae > Zhuqueibacter. The sequence goes on along the minus strand of CAYZFF010000002.1, from coordinate 1,486 downwards.
GGTTTGACCAAAGCGAAATTGATTCGCGATCTATGCGAGGCGCTGGGCATCGTGATGACGCTTGAAGACAGTTGGGGCGGCGACATTACGACGGCAACGATTGCGCACCTCGTTGGCAGCACACGGCCCGACTTTCTGTTCACCTCAACAGATTTCAACAGTTATGTCGATGTACAACTCGCCGAAGATGCGCCGCGGCGTAAAGATGGACGTCTCACTGTTCCCGCCGGCCCGGGTCTCGGTATTCAGGTTGATGAGAAAAAGCTGGGCAACCCGGTGGTGACGTTGCGTTAGTACACGGCCAGTTTAATTTTTTGCTCTGGTGCCGAATCGAACCATAACTTCACACCGCAAAACAACAAAAATGGTGATGCAATTATTTAAGCTTAAACCACCGATACGATGCCGCAAAAGTTTTTGGTTTTATCGCTGCGCCATTTCACTATCTGTAATTTTCTTCGCCCCCCTCTTTTCGCAAACCTTATCTCCAATTACTGAAACGATCCCCGGCTCTGCCGTTAAATTTGACATGCTCCCGCTGTCCGCCGGCGCCGCATTCCTCGACAAAAATAAAATCGAAATCAAGCCGTTCTGGATCGGCAAAACCGAAGTGACATGGGACGAGTACGATGTTTATATGCTCAAGCTCGATGCCAATGACAATCCGAAGCTCGGCGAGCTTGATGCGATTGCGCGGCCGACGAAACCGTACGGGGCGCCGGATCGCGGCTTCGGGCATAAAGGCTATCCAGCCCTGAGCATGACGTTTCACGCGGCGCAGGAATATTGCCGCTGGCTCTCCATAAAAACCGGCAAAAAATATCGTTTGCCCACCGCAGCGGAATGGGAATATGCCTGCCGCGCCGGTGCCGCTGAAAAAATATCCGCCGAAAATCTAAACAAGCAGGCGTGGTTCTGGGGCAATGCCGAAGACAAAACGCATCCGGTGGCGACCAAACAGCCGAATCCGTGGGGCATTTATGATATGCTCGGCAATGCGGTGGAATGGGTGGTTGGCAACGACGGCAATCCCATAGTGGCCGGCGGTTCTTTTAAAAGCAAAGCGGAGCAACTGCATTGCGGCACCCGCGCGATGCAAGTGCCATTTTGGAATCGCACCGACCCGCAAATTCCCAAAAGCCAATGGTGGTTGTCGGACGCCACGTTCGTGGGATTTCGGGTTGTGTGTGACCCGTGAATTAAAAAACTTTCACGCCAATTCACGAAGACAAATACGGCACGCTCAATGTCATTCCGTAGGAATCTTTTTCAAAATCAAAATGATTGCTGAAAACAAAAAAAAGATGCTTTCAGCATGACATTCCTTGTGGTTGACAGTTTCATCTAATTGCGGAGAATGTGATGGAAAACAAACTCAATTCCCAAAACTCCGGCGCGCCGCTGACCCGCCGGGATTTTATGAAAACCACTGCTGCCGCGACCGCCTTTCTGGCGTCGGGAAATTTTGCGTACGGTTTTGCTGCAA
>CAYZFF010000001.1:0-74872 GCA_964477305.1 uncultured Cytophagia bacterium | reverse complement strand
AGCCAACGAATTATCTTCGTTGGCCGCATTTAATTCGTTGGATTAAATTTTAAAAATTACTTCGTTTCAACGTGTCCAAAATGTGGCACAAAATTCAGCGCCATATCCTTCGGCACAGTAAATTTATACAGCACCGTTTTCTTGCCCGTCGTCACCAAATTGCCGTCGGCTTTGGGCGAATCGACGCCGAAATCATTGTCGTTGATCACGGCAATCGTGCTGTCATTTACCACGGTAATGCCCTCCGGCTTTTTGTGTGACGGGTCCCAGCCGTTGGCGAGCAAATCCATGTACAACGTTTTTTGCACCGGCACAATACCATTGGCAATGCAGCCTTCAGCGGTTTCCAATTGCTCCAGCGTTTTGCCGTTGAAATCCTCGCGGGTGATCGGCGTGGCGCGTGAAATATTGATTTTGAAAATCTTTTTCACATTTTCGTCTTTCTTCGCCGCGTGTTCGAGCACCAAAAATTCATGATCGTTGATCGCCGTTATGTCGCCGATGCTCCAATCTTTATTTTTGATATTGGCGGTCGGCGCTTCGTGTTCGTAAACCAACATGCGCGTGGCATGGGTTTGCGGGTCGATTTCCAAAATCCGTTGCAGACGGCTCGCCTCGCCGGCAGCTTTGTCGGGATTGTAAATCGGTGCTTGCAGCATTGCATAGATTTTGCCGTTGGGCGTGCAAGCAATGCCCTCGAAGCCGCGATTCGGCCGTCTCTTCGCAATCATGGTGTCGATGGCGACCTCACGTTCCGAACCGCCAAACGGTGTGTAGCGCGCGATGACTTTGCCGTTTTTGTGATTGACGCGCCAGATCGTCGCGCCATATTCTTCGCCGATCCAAAAATCGCCGTTCGTCCCAATTGCGAGGCTCTCGCTATCGATGCCCCATTTATCCAACGGCGCTTCTTTATTCACGTCAATCCACGCAATTTCGCCGGAATTACCCAATCCTACCGGATTCGGAATGCCGCTCGCTTTTTTGCCATCATGTTTTTTCAACGGCAAAGTTTTGAGAATTTTGAGTGAATCGCCCTGCGCCCGAACCTTAAAAATTCGCGGCGCGTAATGGGGAAACGCGAACAAAATCGTTTCTTTACCGGAATTCGCTTCGCCGGCATCGGCATTCGGGCCACGATCCGTGAGTAAATAAAACTCATCGTTCGAGCCGCGAATAAATTGAATGCCGGAAATGCCGCCTTCGCGGATCGTCACGTCTTTGAAAGTTCCAATCGCCGGCGGGGTTTTAAGCTCATATTTCACCAGCTTGATTTCTTGCGCGTAGACGTGAATGCCCGAAAGCAAAGCAAACACGCTCAAAAAAATAGCTTGTTTCATTTTATTCAACACTGATTTTGATCGCAACGTATTTCACCACAAAAGCACAAAGTTCACCAAGAAAAGCTTTGTGCCTTTGTGGTTCAATAGATTTTTAAATTCATTCACTTGTTATTGGCGTGATGAACTTGTTGCGCATCCATCAATCGCACTGGATCGGAAAAAATACCCGGAAGCTTCGGCGCATGACCATTGCTTTGCAAGTTCGCCCATTCCGGCACTACCACTTCAAAGCCATCGCTCGCAAGCGCGCTCGCGTCCAATAAATAGTTGTTCTTTTCCGGCGCGACGAAATGCAACTCCAGCGTTTTGCACGTCGGCCATTCCATCGGCACATCAACCAACGAGTTGCGCACGACGACCTGATTTTGGGAGAAGTAATCTTCTTCAAATAATTTCTTATTCTGATAAAAAACGCAACTGACAAAATTGCCGGAGCCGCCGCCGAAAAATTCTTTCTTGCGTTTCGCTTCGATTGCCATGTTGTTGCCGATGAACGTACAAAACGCGATTTTCGGACTCGACAAATCTTTGCATGACACGCCGATATTGCAGCCGATATACACATTATTCAACAAAATCGGATGCGAATTTTCGCCAACGCTGGTGCCTTTGTCGCCGATGTTCTCGAAGCGGCAATTGCGCACGGTGACGTAGCTGCCGGAGAAATCCACGCCGTCGCCGCCGGTGTTGCTGAAATGGCTGTCGGTGATTTCGCCGGTGCAAAAATCCAGATCGAACGCATCGCTGTCGGTGCCGGAGATGAGACAATTTTTCATGAAGACGTGGCCGTTCTTCACATTAAGCCCATCTTCACTTTTCATATTCATAAATCGGCAGCCAATAAATTCCGCGTCGCCGTTGTGAACCGCAAAACCGCCAGTGAACAGCATGCCGTTGATTTGCGCCTGTCCAGCGTCTTCCACGTCGGTATAATGCACGACGACTTTTTGTTTCGGACGTATCGTCGCAAACGTGTCCCACGCCCCGCTGCCATCGCCGTGTATGCGAATGCGATTTTCCGGCGTACCGATGGAGGTGAGACCGCCATAACACACAATGCTGGCACGCTGCTTCATCGTGATATCCGCGCCGGGTTTGAGAATAAGTGGCACCGACTTGGGAACGATCACCGCGCCGGAAATCGTAATTTTGCCGGCCACCTCCGCCGCGCCGGGTTGCTCTTTGCTCGCCACAAACTGCGGATGCCGATTTAAAAATTCCGTCAGCGTCAAATCCTCCGCATCGATGTCCCACGGATCGGAAGCATCGTAAGCTGTAATGCCAATCGAATTGTCCACCGGCGCTTTATCCGTGCCCGCGAGGCCCGAGGGAATATCCAGGCCAGTGACGGCGTTGACGGCAGCCACGCGAATTTGCGGCGCTTTCCATTCGAGCGGATCGCGCTGTTCAAAGGGTAGTGCGACTTTGCCGGAAAGAAAATAACGCCGGCGGCCGGTCAAGGTCTCGAAAAATTCCCAATAGCGGTTTTCGATAAAATCGCCGCGATATTTCAGCTCGGGAAAAATATTTTGCGTAAACGCAAAATTGATTTGGCCGTTTTCCGCCTCGGTTTCGGCAACAAGCGAATCGCTGCTTGTAAGTTTGCCATCACGATTGCTGTCTTCGTACAAGCGATAATGCCCCGCAAAGACTGACGAGTCGGTGAGTTGAATCTTCTGCAACTGAATGCCGCTGAAATTCAGCGACGCGACCTCAATGGCGGCGCGATCGCTGGCTTCGAGCTTATAAACAAAATTACCCGAAGACATTTTCAACACGGTGTAAACGCGCCGAACGTTGTAATCAAACTCTTTTTTGATCACATCCATTTTATAGCCCTGAATCGGCGTCGTCAAGACATCCGCCCAAATATATGGCCGAATCTGTTCGTGAACGACATTATATTTCGCCATCAAACTGTCGCCGCCGTCGCCGACCCATTCCCACAACATTTTATTGCGTTGCAAACGCAGCAGCGGATCAAGCAAAGTGGCACGCTGCAACTCATCCGGGCCATGGCTGTTCCAATAATCGATGGTGCCGGGTTCTTTCGGCATCTTGACCAAAAGTATATCCCACGGAATCGGTTCCAGCAGGCCGCGGCTGGGATCGTAGTAAAGCTTCATGTTGTCCGAGCCGAAACGCACGTGATTGGTGTTGCACAGCGTCGTCATGCAGCGAAAACGCAAATATTTTTCCCAATCCAGCACGTTGCGCGCGCGGCGAAAATTTTCCGGCGTCGGGTTCTTTGCGTGTTCGTTGAGCGTTTCAATCGCCCGCATACCGATGTCATTCTCCGGATCAACCGCGCGCTCGATCGAACCCATGTCATACTTCGCGTCGGAAGCCGCGGGCGTGCCGTATTTGGTGTATTGCTCGAAATGCATGCCGCGACCATTCTGCCCGAACAACGGCGTCTCCGGCCGATTATCTGCGGCGAACATGGCTTTATCAAACTGTTCAACTTCGTAATAGACGCCCTGCACGATACCGTTGATGCGCAGAATGACGAAGCGATCATCCATCGTCACTAACTTATAATTGCGCAGCAGTGAATTGATGAAAGTGGCCATCCCATAAAGTTTGTCGCTGGGGATGACGAGATTGATCTGACGTTTGCCGCGAAAATAAATCTTCTCTTCGATCACCTTGCCATTGTCATTAAGCTTCTCTTTGCCGAATTTGATGCGCCAAGATTTTTTGGGGTGCGCCCAATGCGGTGGCAGCGCGCCACGCACCCGAATCTCCACACCGCGCTTTTCGCCTTCATAAATGAATTGCGCTTTCGACCAGATTTTGGCGTCGTCGTTCATCCAACCGTGTTTGAGGTTTTGCGCGACGGTCTGTTCGACTTTATTATACTCTTCCGGTGAAATTTTCAAATCGTAAACCGGCAGACCGGAGTTCAGCAACAAATGGCGGCTGCGAAAAGGATTGAAGAAGCCGTCAATCAGCGCGAGGTATTTGTTGCCAGTCACCAACTCACTGGCGCGACGCGCCAAAGTGGTAGAATATGTCAGGCAACAAAACGCAATGACAACCAGCGCGCTTATGCCGATCAACGCATCCGACAATCGCGGCCAGATGCCGCGCACCGGGCTGCTCACGCGCTCCAACGTGGCGGTAATTTTTTGTTTGGACTGTGACATGGGGATTAGGCTTTACGCATTACGTTTTATCTTCAATTCACGTGCTCTTCCGGCCTACCGGCCGCGGACATGCGTGCTTCGCTGCGCACGGCATAACAATATTTGCTGATCGCTTGACTTTGCAAATTGTATTTGGAAATAAGCTGGTGCAGCCAGTACGGCAAATGTTCGTCGACTTTAATTTCGAAAATCGCACGGCCGTATTGCAACAAGCGGCGCGCCCCCTGCAATGGCCCCAGCAAATCGAGATTCGGCGTGACTAACAGTTCGTCATCGAAATTGGCCCGCACGCGGCTGCCTTCATTGCGCTCAAAAGCTTGCCGGCGATATTGAATAAGAATTTTCGGCGACATGTTATATTGTCGTTGCAGGCGAAAAAATTCTTTCGACACCTTCGCGTCATTCATTAAAGTCGTGGGCGGCAAAATGCGGCGTTTGAGCGCATATTCAACTTCTTCGTAATTGGAGCGCGGCACATCGACCGAGGTTTTGTAAATGTAGCTCAAATAGCGCGACTTCACTTCGAAGCGCACCAATTTGCTGTCGCTCGGATTCGCGCCATAAGCCCGGGCGCGCAGTTTATGCCGCTGCGCCATGCCAGAAAGCTTCTCATGATACGCCATGTAATCGTGCGTGTCATAATAAAGGCTGCGCACCAGGTAACCGTCGTCGCTCGTCGAGTGTTGATCCGGACGCATGAATGCCAGCAAATCCCGGGTCAACGCCGTGCGGGTCGTGCGGTCAACGAAGTACTTCACTTCGAGACGATTGAATAATAAAGTGCGGTTGGAGGTCATGATTAAAAATTAAAAAAATTTTGCAGTGACGCCTTCAGACGTAGATCGCTTGAGTTAGCACAAAATTTTGTTACGCAATCACAGCGTTTCCTAAATCAAAACGCTGTGTGCCTGAAGGCACTACGACGAACGGATTACAGATCCAAATGATTCTCCGGGGTGATCATCGTCACTTGCTTCATCGCGCCGTTCTTGCTAAATTCACCGATAAGGCGTTCCGGCGAAGTTTTGGCGGCCAAGCGCACGTTGTACGTATACTCGAACTCGGTGCCGGAATCCACATCCGTCACGCCGCGCAATTGCTTCCACGGAATTAAATCTTGCGCCGTCGGCGACAACAAATTCCACGGCTCTTTTTGATTCGAGCGGAAGATCAAAATATAGTCCGCCGAGCCGGCTCCCGCGTGGCCGATCTTCGACATCAGCAACGCAATCAAGGAAATCGCGCCCGTGCCGATAGCCGCGACCAACCAGGCATTGGCGCCGGTACACAAGCCAATGGCAATGGCCAGGAACAAGAACACCATGTCTTTGGAGTCTTTAATGACGGTGCGAAAACGAATGACGGACAAGGAACCGACCAAGCCGAGTGACAGCGCCACGTTGCTGCCAATGGCCATCATCACCATCGTTACAATCGGTGCAATCAACAGCAACGTCAGAAAAAACGAGCGCGTGTAGGCGACGCCGCTGTGGGTTTTGCGATAGACCGTTGCCCAGATAAACGCCAGCGAAAACGCGAGCAAGAAGCTCAATGCCACTTGGCCGGGGGTCAAATCAATTTTTAATACACTGGAAGGATTCATAGAAGGTGCTCCTGCGATTTCCTTTAAAGTTGTTAGAATTTATAAATAAAATCTTTCGATGCCCATGCAATATTTCGAGCTTTTGGTCACGCGAAACGGAAAACGGCGCGAGACCAAATCCGCATTGCGATCTTCCGCGTTCGCGTATTTCAGTTCAACGATCACGTTATCGCGGTCAATCCAACGATCTAAAAATGTATTGTCGCACGGTTTAATGCGATAATATTCGAGATCGGTGTCCACTGTCACACGATACTGCCGGTTGGCCGACATAAAATACTGGCGGCGATAACGATTGACCAGCGACGGCTGCAACCCCAGCATTTCTTCCTTTAATTTCTCCGGCAGCCCAGAATTTTTGAAAACTTCGCCGGTGGTGTTGAAACTGTAGTTTTCGTCGAGCGCAAACGGCGTCAGCTTGTGATCCTCTTTGCGATTGACTTGCCCGTCTTTGATTTTCAGCTCCAACACCGGTTTTTCGATGCGCCCTTGCAAATTGCCATACCAGCGAATCCGGCGCTTCACGCGATGCGCCAAGCCATCCATCGCGGCGAAATAACTCTCAAATTCGTGCGAGTCAAAATAAATATTATTGACAAAGCGTTCGTGATAAATCTCCGTAAACAGCGCCGGATGCAGCCGGACAAGATCGAGAATCTCGCGCTTCGTCAAATCCGCCACAAAATATTTGCGCTCGAAACGATAATCTTCGGGCGTAAAAACCGTTTTTTCTTTTTTCACCGCCGCCTCGGTGGCCGGCGTTTTTTTAAGACGCGGCTCAGCGGCTTTTTCTTCGACCAGAAGTTCCATAATTAAACAAAAATGAAATCTTGCTCTTTTCCAAAGCCGCGCAAGCTCAGGCGGCCATTCGGTGCTATCGTCACAATGGCGTAAGCATTATTTTTTAACGTCGCACCATCCACCAACGCTTTTAAGGTAAAATAGTGAATGCCGTTGATTTTCGCGTATGCACCCTTGTGATCATGGCCTTGCAGGACGGCCACCACATTTCCCGATTTCTCTAAAATCCGGCGCACGTCTTTAGCGTTCTTCACGCCGTAAATGCTCGCGGTCTCGTGCAGGTTTTGGTGTACAAACACAATAGTTTTCTTCGTACTGGCGTTCTGCAAATCTTGTCTGAGCCACTCTTGCTGCGCTGCCGGAATATTGGCATCTTTCCATTGAAAATTTCCGGCATCATAAGCCGTGCCCGCCTTCGTGAAGCCCGCATCCAAAATTACGAAGTGATAACCGTCCGCATCGAATGAATAATAGCTCTGAGATACCACCGCGTCACAATTATCCAGATACTCGGTTTTGGATAAGCGCGCAAGATCGTGATTGCCGAGCACGAAATGTTTATCGCCGCGAAATTGCGCCCAAACCTGCCGAATGGTTTTTAAATATTCCAATTCCGTGGCTTTGTCAGGCGCTTTGTCAATAAAATCGCCCAACATCACCACAAACGCCAGCCGGCTCTCATTAAACGTGGCAACACATTGCTCCAGCTTCGCAATTGAATCGCGATAGTAGCGATTGATCCGCATGTCTTTATCGGCGTAATGAATATCACCGACAATACCGAAAGCGAATTCGGCAGAGGATTGTCCGTTCAATATTCCGGCCATTCCCAGCCCAGCAACTGCACCGAGCTGGAGAAATTCACGGCGGGAAATCATTACGACAACATGCCGTTATTCTGCATGAAGCTGATCGTCATCGCGTCGTTCAGCTTTCGCAACTCGGCTTTGCTCTGATTCAATTTTTCGTAATTATCGACTTCAACCAAAAACGAGGCTTCCAACACGTCTTTGTTTTCGTCAAAACGTTTGATGCTCGCGGTGGCGCAATGTTTTTGCAATGTTTCGACGATACGATCCAATTCGACTTTGCTGGGATTACGGCTGGTAAGCGTCAAATACAATGAATGATTTTCCCGTCCGGCGCGCGAGCGGCTGCGCAGCCAAATCATCCCGAAGATGATGGCAAACGCCACGGTGGTGACGAGCCGTTGATCCGCGCCGAAACCGAGGCCGATGCCGATGGCAAGAAACAAATACGCCAGCTCTTCCGGCTCTTTGATCGCCGCGCGAAAGCGCACGATAGAGAGCGCGCCGACGAGGCCAAGTGACAACGCCAGCGAGGCTTTGACAATGGAGATAATCAACATTGTCGCCATCGTAATGAGCATAAAATTCCGCGCAAACATTTTGCGGTTAGAAAGCGAGTGTCCGTATTTGGCGTAAACCAAGCTCAACAAATATGCGAGAATCGCGGATAAAACTAAATTTAAGACAAAGTCCCAAACCGAAACCTGCACACTCTGGGTGGTCAAGAACTGCTCGAATGTCATCTGCAGCTTATCCATAAACCGGTTTTCCTTAAATTAAATATGATAAATTAAAACAAAAACGTTCAGTGTTCAGCGAATCCGTGCAACCATCATTGCGGTTTTTGGACGGTTCTGCCGGTTTTGGTGTCTTTACCAAATTCATTGCCATAAAAAAGCTTTTCGACGTGATCGTGTTCGGTGGCGATCACTTTGCCATCAAGTTTCATCGAGGAATTGTTCTCGATCAGAAAAGGCGCTTTGCAGCGGCCCATTTGCACATTTTTGGCGAAGATCGCGGCCGCGCCGAACTCGGGCTTTTTGCGATAGGCTGTGAAGCCGACGCCGCAACTGTCAATCTTGACATTGCTGATATTCAGTTCCGTTTTGTCTTTGCTGGCCACGGCGATTTCGGCGTGATGAATTTCAATATTATCCGCTTGCACGTGACTGAACTCGCCACCGCTGACGCCTTTATCACCCGTGCCGTTGATATAGACATGACTCAGCTCGACCACGGAGCCGGAGACGTCCAAGCCGTCGTTGCCGCAATTAATAAAAGACGAATTGGTGAATTTACCATTGGAAAAATCGGAATCAAAGGCGTCGGATTTGGTGTTTTGGAACAGTGTTTTATCAAAATGAAAATCGGAGCGAAAAACATTGACGCCGTCCTCGCAACGATTGCCAAGGAATTGTGTATGCACGGTATTGATGGGCGATTCGTAAAACGTCACCGCGCCGGTCAACGTCCAGCCTTTTTGCGCGGGATTGGACAAATTATCAATCTTCACGTGTTCGAAGACTGACGTCGCATGCGCATTCAACACCACCAAACCCTGGCCGGTAGAATCTTTGGATTCGATGACGAACGGAAAATCTTCGCTGCCACGCAGCTCCAGCGCGGAGTAAGAAAGAATCAGCGCCTTATTCGAGAGGTTGAGGCGTGTGCCTTCGCCACCGAGCACGCGATAACCACGCGGGATAATTAAATTCTGGTCGATATTCCAACTGCCGGGTTTGATAAAAATACGCTTGCTCGAATCGTCAAACGCGAGAAACGCGAATTGCCGGGCGTTCGCATCCTGCCGCATAAAATCATTATCCAGAAAATTTTCCGTGTGCCGCGGCCATTCCAAAATGGGATGCTGCCGTTTTTCCTCGGTGCCCAGCACGCGATAATTAATTTTCAGATCCGCCCGCATGGTATCCGCCCACACGAAGCCAGCGGGGCAGGCAAAATCAAATCGCCGATAATCCACCGGCACGCCGGGTCGCAACGGATGCAAAATGATCCGCTCTTTCGGCGTAAACAAAATCGCGTCTTTAAAAGAAGCGCTCAACACTTCAATTGGCATGATTTGAATATTGCCCAACTCCAGCGCGAGGCGATCATTCGTCGCCGCATCGCAATAAGCATGCAGGCCTTTGGCCGGGTGCAGCGTCTGGCGAATGGTCTCTTGGTTATCGTAAAAAACTTTTGGGGTAAAATAAAAATGCGCATCGTCTTTGTAAATAATCGCCAGCTTTTTCTCCATCTCCGGAGCAATGTCGTGCAGCAAGCTGTCCAAATAAGCCGGGGCTGCGACTCTTTGCAGCGCTTTGATATAAGCCTCAAAGAACAACTCGTCGCTAAAAGCAATATCTTTGAATTTGAAGGGATCGGTTTCGCCGTCCAAATCCCGGCTGGAGCCCAACACTTGCACCGTCGGGTGGCCCGCATTGGCGTCAAAGCCAATCGGCTCCAACTGCGAGGTAATCGGATTATAATAAAACCGCAAATTATGCCAAACAGCGCTGTGTGTCGAGCCTAACAAATCGGCCGTCGCAAAAAACATGGCCAGCTTGTTGATGTCAAATACTTTGTGGGTCGGCAGCTTTTTATAGCGAAACGCATCCAACAGATTGTTGGCCAGCAGAAACTGTTTGTACAAGCCGGGATCGCCCATAATGCGGCCCAGCTTAAAAGCATCAATGTTGCCGACCCGTTCGGCTTGCAATCCCGTTGGGCTGAGATCGCCGAAACGATAGTGCATGGCGCGATCTTCCCACAATAATTCCTCGTTGAATTTGAGAATCGGACCTTCGCGAAAACGGTTGTTCTCGATGACCCGTTTTTCAAAACTCTCTTCGAGCGCGTATATGCCCAAATTCTTGCCGTTGAGCGTCACGTCGATAAAATCATAGCGCAAAGACAAAACGTTCTCGCGGCGCAGCGCCTGATGATAAATCCATTCGTAAATATAATTGCGCGTTTTCGGTTGGTGAATGGAAAATTGTTTCATGCCGAAAATCGTCGCGTCGCCTTTCAAAACGATGCGAAACGACCATTTGTCGCCAAGCAGATGATCCACCCAATCGCCTTTCAAGCGCATTTTCACGTCGTAGGTTTTGCCCTGGTAGCTCACTTTGGCCGGCACGAAATCATCGTCTGTCGTCATCAAAATACGGCGCTGCAAGGCCAGCTCACGGCTGTAGGCCAATCGTTGAAAATTTTCGTGTTTGATATCGATGGTGATTTGTTCCGGTTTGGCCATGAATTGGCCCTTGATGTAATTGGGAACGATGTTCAGCTTCGTTTGGACGGCGTTCTCAAAAAATTCGGAAAAAGAAGCTGCCGCCTTTGATTTGAACAAAACCATGCCGTAATAAACGCTCGCTAAACTGACAGCCGCGAGGCTAAAGATGCCGAGCAGGACAATTAAAACGAAACGAGGCCGAGGATTACCGACGGCACGCCGTATCGGCGACAAAATTAAAATCCCATTTTCTTTTTCGACATTCTTGATGATCATCGAGCCTTCTCCAAATCGCTTGTATTTTCAAGATTTCAAGTTAGGATTATACCTGATATGCAAATTCCATGCGGAATTTTTTTTGCGCTGAAAATGCTATTGGGGAAATTTTTCCAATTGCAGCAACTCCGCCATCATCTTGGGAATTTCCGTATTATCTTTTAAGCCGGTGAAGCGCAGCGCGTGCGGACCGTAGGCAAACAGCGGCACGGGTTGGCCGGTATGGCGATCGGTGGCCCATGACAACTTTACTTTATTTTTTCTTTTCACACCGCCGATGATATTCACCCCGCCGGTTTCGTGATCGGCAGTGACGAGCACCAAGGTTTGCCCATTGCGCGCCGCAAAATCGAGCCCGACTTTGATCGCTTCATCCAAACGATTCAAATGATGAATGAAATAATCCTCGCGATTGACATGGCTGCCCATATCCACGCCTTCCTCTTCCACCATCAGAAAAAACCCCTTTTCATTGCGATGCAAAACTTCAATCGCTTTCGCCGCCATTTCTGCCAAGCTCGGCGTTTGCGGCGGCGATTGCAATTCCGGCTTCATTCTATCGGTAGTCAAATCTGGAAACAGGCCGAGCAGAAAATTGGCATTCGCATTGACCAGATCTTCTTTTTTTTCGACAAGCGTATAGCCCAATGCCTTGGCGAGCGTGAGAGGATTCTCGCCATCTTTTCTGGCGCTGCGGGAATCGGTTTTCGGATAAAAATGATCGCCTTCGCCGAATAAAATATTCACGCGCGCGTTGAGCAACTGCAGCGCGATTTCGTCCTTCATCGCGCGGCTTCTCACATGCGCGGCAAAAGTCGCGGGTGTGGCGTCGGTGATATACGTCGTCGTCACCAAGCCCGTTGCCAGGCCCGCATCGCGCGCGGCTTCCAAAATCGTCAGATGACTCGTGCCGCTTGAATCCACGCCGATGCTGCCGTTCGTGGTTTTCACGCCGGTGGCGAGCGCCGTTCCTGCGGCGGCAGAATCAGTGATGAGGTTATCGACGGCATGTGTCGTCACCAAGCCCGTCACTGGCATATGCTCGAGATGAAATCTGCCGTCCGGCCCAAATGAATTGATGCGCGCCGCGGTGAGATGACTCAATCCCATGCCGTCGCCGATGAAGAGAATGATATTGCGGATTTGCTGATCGGGCAACAGCGGCAACGATGTGGCTTTGGCGGAGGGCGTTCCAATAGCTAAAGTTTTTCCCGGATCATAATAAACCAGCGAGGTATTCACCTGCTCGAGAAAATAATTGCTGCCGAGATAGCCGAAAACTAAACTGCCCGCTAAAATGGAGCCGTAGAGAAAAATTCGTTTGGTTTGCATGACGCAGTGACAAATTAAATCTGAAAGCTCTTTTCCCGTACGCCGGACTTCACAGGCGCCTCTTTTAACAACTCGTAACCGCGCGCCAAAACAAACTTGAACCACATTCCGGCGAGCAGCGAAGTGATGATCGCAATCATTACCAGCGTGACAAAAAACGTTGCGCTGATAATGCCAAGATCGTACGCGATGGTGGCGAGCACGATGCCGGGGCCGCCGCGCGTGTTCATCGCGACCGCGAAGTTGAAGCTCGTCAGCCAATCTTTCTTCAAAGATTTTGCGGCAGCCAGCGTGCCGAGCGTTTCAAACACGGCCGAGAACAACAAAAAGAATAGAAAAAACTTGAGATCGAACTGATGAATCAAATCCAATTTCAAACCGACGATGGCGAAATAGAGCGGTGTAAAAAATGCCAGCGCGATTTCTTTGACATGATCTTTCTCTTTATTGAAACTTGCGGGCAACACCCCAATCGCGACGCCTGCCAAAAATGCGCCGAAGATGATATTGACGTTTAACAGGCTCGCGACCGCTGAAAACAGAAAACAGAGAAAAAGAATATAACCGGCGCTGGAAGATTTGCGCACCAGATTATAACGATTGCCCGTCAAAATCGGCAAAATTTTCGGCATCACCATAAGCGACACGCCAAGAAAGGCAAACGACACGCAGACAGTGGAAACGATGTGCGTCATCGAATAACTCGTCGCGCTCACCAGGCCGGTAGCGATCGCCAGCGCCACCCACAAAAAGACGTCATGAATCGTCGCCGTCGTCAAGATGATACGCGCGAAACGCGTCTGCATGATGTTTAAATCGAGAAAGATCTTCGAAATGACCGGAATCGAAGTAACGGCGACAGCAATGCCGATAACGATTTTCAACGCCAGCATATTTTGTTTCTCGCCCAACAGCCGTGAAAAATCAAAAAAATATGGCGCAATCCAGCCGGCGATGAATGGCACGGTCGAGCCGACGAGTAAAGCGATGATGATCTTTTTATCGTCTTTGTCCAACGACATTTTGATTTCGAAGCCGGAGACGAACATCAGCAGCACGAGGCCGAGCCAATAAACGATCGACAGCAGTTTCCCTTCAAACGCGAACGCATTGAACAGCCAATTGTAACTTTCCGGGGAAAGCGTCCCCAACACGGTGGGGCCGAGCAACAGGCCGCCGCAAATCTCGCCGACGACTTTGGGCAGTTTCAATTTATTGAAGACGTACCCTAAGCTATGGGCGAGAACCAGCAACAGGGTAATCGCAAAAAAAAACCGAGTCAGCTCGTGCTCGGCAATGGTGATCGAGTTGGCGTTCATGTAAAAAGATTTGATTGAAAATTTTAAATTGCCGGTTTACCATTCAAAATTTTCAATCTTTCTGCTTTAATGATATTTTTTACGCAGGCTGATAAACCGGCTGCGGACGTTTGGCGTGGTTGACACGATTAACGCGGGCGTAAAATTCTGCGATTAACTCGCCTTCCTCTTCGGTCATAAATTTTTTCCACTTGTCGGCAAAGTTGTAAATCTCCGTGCGCCGAATAATATTTTCAAATTCCGGATACCATTCGAGCTCACAGAATTTTGTCACTTCGCGTAAAATCGGAACCGGATCTTTGACGAAATCTTCGTAATTATGCTCCGTGCAGCGATTCGGGAACAGCGCCATGTTGCGACGAATGTCATCGATATCCAATTGCGTTTTGATCGCGGCGGCGAGAATCGGTTTCTTGCCGAGGTCGCGCCAAATCGTAAGATATTCGTCGGGAATTTTTCCCCACTCCCATTTGTCGCTGTCCGGAGCGGCAGTGACGTTCAGCCAGCCGGCTTGAATCCAGGACGAGACGACGTCACGCGGCAGGCGCTTGAGATAAATAAAACGCATGCCGGTGAACACGCGCTCGAAATAAGCCATCCGCGCCCAGCCGGTGACTTTCATCAAAAATCGTTTTTTGCCCTGCAGCTTGAGAAGCGTTGAAACTTTCCGGCGCAAAGGCTCGATCATGGCTTCCTGCACGTCTTCAGGATACAGCGGCCGATCATGGCGCGTGACGTCCGGCAAATACTGCTGCCAGAAATTGTACGGGCTGAACGGTTTCGGAAACAGGCGATGATCGCGAATGCTGCTAAAAAGCGGCATCGGGTACAATCGCGAAAAAATCCCCATCCAAGTTTGCGTGGGAAATTGTTGATTGAGGGTCGATAAAAAACCCAACTCGCGATGCCGGGCAAGAATGCGGTAAAAAACCGTTGAACCGCTGCGGCCCGTGCAGGTGATCATGAGGGGGCGATCAAAAGTGATCATGTGGTGAAGTTTCGTATTAGATAAATTTAATCATCGGATTCAGAAAAACTCAAACAGCCTTTTCTACCAACGGATGAAAAACGGCCAATGGATTAATACTTTGATTTTTTAAAATCCGGCAGCAGCTTTTTATTCGTTGGAAATTTTTTAACGCCTACAAATAAAAAATCGAACGATTCTCTGAAATTTCTTTTTTCAACATTTCCTGCACAACGTTGCGCATGATCCATTCCGGCAAAGCTTCTTCGTTAAGCAACGCGGCTTGAATCGCCTTATCGCTCATCGCCATGGTTTTCGCCGATTTGGATTCAAAATAATTTTGCGTCTCGGGATTGTATTCGATGGCGTCGAAAAAAATCGGCGTGATTCCAAGGTCGCCGAGGCTTTTAAAAAGCTCGCGTGTTTGCGCATCGTCGTAAAATCCGTCGAAATGGCCGTTGTCATGTTCGACGATAAAATGGCTGCACCCCATATTTTTGAAACAGAGCGCCGTAAAAACCGTTTCGCGCGGACCGCAGCAACGCGGATAGGCGAACGAAGCGCCGAGCAAAATTTTCCCGGCGGGGTAAACGCTATTATTAAGCAAAAGCTGGTAGCTTTTAATAATCGGCTCCGGCAGAAACCCACCGGAAGGTGGTGTGCCAATCAGCGGGCTGATAAAAATACCGTCGGCATGCGCAGCTTCGAGCGCGCGGATCTGCGCGTATTCTTGCAGACGATTCGGCACGCTGGCGGCCTGAAAACCAACGATGCGGCTCCAGCCTTTTTGGGCGAAAATCATGCGCGTCTGGCGCGGGCTTAATTCATATTGCGCATACGCCGAGGCTAACTTGTCCACGAGGGTCACTTCACCTGCGACAAAAAGGCCGCCGTTTTCTGCCAATTTTTTGACGCCGGAATGCTGGTGCGAAGTCGTGCCGAACCATTTTTGCGCGACTTCATTAAAATCAAAAGCGTAAATTTCGCACACATTCATCGTCGCGTAAATTTTGGCATTCGCATCCGTCAACGCAATGACGTCGCCCGCGGAAATATTGGCTAATGCTTCCGCATCGGCTTGCAGGACAATCGGCATCGTCCAGATTTGGCCGTTAAGCAAACGATTGTTATTGAGCACACTGGCAAGCTCTCGAGAACCCATAAAGCCGGTGAGCGGCGAATAAGTGCCGTTGGCAATCTGTACGCAGTCCATCAAGTCGGCATCTTTCACCGGCAACGTGCGCAGGTTTTGGATGGCCCCATTCGCGACGGGACGGTTTTCACGAGTAATGAGAAAACCGCCGTGCGGTTCAACCAGCGTCGAGATCGGCGCGGAGGTATAATGAAATTGTTTCCAGCTTTGTTTATTCTCATATTCGCGCATCACTTTTCGCACCATCATGGCAGCCGCGACGGGGAACGCGCCAATCGCGGTTTCCGCTGCTAACACGAGGCCGTCAGCGCCATCCATCAGCGTGTTGAACACATCGTTGACTTCCGCGCGCGTCGGGTTGGGCGAGGTGACCATCGATTCGAGCAAATTGGTTGCAACGTAAATTCTTTTGCCCGCAACTTTGGCGTGCCGAATAATATCCTTTTGCAGCGCCGGAATTTTTTCGATATTGACCTGTCTCGACAAATCGCCGCGGTCGATGAGCAGCGCATCGGATTTCGCAGTGATCTCCGGCAGGTGGTGCAAGCCGTTCAAGCATTCAATTTTGGAAGTAATCATCGTGTCGCGTCCAACCAGCGCGCGGACTTCCTCCACATCGGCTGCGTGGTTCGCAAAAGAGAGCGCGACATGCCGCACGCCCATTTTGTTGCCGATGGCGAGGGCTTTGCGATCTTTCTCCGTCATCGCGGGCATAATGAGATCGCGCTCAAGAATGGTCACGGCCTTGTTCTGGCCGATTTCCCCGCCATTCAAAACCCAAAGCACAACCCATTCGCTTTCAAGGGCAACGACTTGCGCTAAAACTTCCGCATCGATCTTGAGCAAATCGCCGACTTCCAATTGTTTCGCAATGTTGTCGGGATTGAGATTCATGTCCGTCGCGTCGCCGGGAACGCGTTTGAAATGAATGCGAATGGTGTTATTCTCGCGCACGACAACTTTGCCGCCGGGGAGATCGCTGGTGCGAACCTGCGCGCCTTCGGAATCCAAACACACCGGCACTTTGGTGCGCGTCTGAATGAACTCGACGATCTCCGCGACTTTTTCCAGTTTGGTGTGCGACAGATTCAAGCGGAATAAACTCACGCCCAATTCCTCAAGACGGCCAATCACCCGGTCGTTAAGCGACGCCGGGCCGAGGGTACACCAGATTTCTTTGCTCATATATCGAAGCTCTCCTGTAAAGCGAATTTTCTTATTAAAGTTTGATCTATAATTTTATGTACAAGCAGCCATTTGTGCGGAAGCCTGAATCGGTTGCCAGCGAATGAAAATTGCGTTGCTGTAAAAGAATCATGAGGGCAGAGCTACTTTTTATGCAGCGGCTTGCGGCTGGACCGAGGGGATTAACTTTCCTTCCTTTTCAAAAATCAACAGCGCGGCCGCGGCGAGGGCCATTAAAAACCAATAATAACGCTGATAAGATAAATGCAAAAATGTGGCGGTGCCAAAATAATTAAAAATGCCGAGCAAAAGCGCGGTGGCGATATGCACGAGATCGGGCCGCGTTTGCATAAAGCGACGGCGCGCGTGCCACAGTCCGCGAGCCGTAAAAAAAACGACGAGCATAAAAGCGAACGTGCCCGTAAGCCCGGTATCCGCCAACATTTCGAGATAAAGGCTGTGTGCGCGGCGGTTGCTGATGAGGCGCTTGGTGCCGACTTCGTTGCCGTAACGCGCGGAATAAAATTTGGCAAAGTGTCCGGGGCCGACGCCTAAAAACGGATGCTCAAAAAACACGCGCACGGCGGCAAGATTTTGCGCGAAGCGGCCGCGCAAGGAACCGTCGGCCTCGCGCGTGCCTTCACTGTCCTGCGAGACCACCGAAGATAAATTCGTCACGGAACTGACGCGCTCAACATATTCCGGCAGCACAGTAAGGATTGCCATAACCAGCAAGGCGATGCCGCCGAGCGCTTGCGTTGGCCGAATATAACGTAAAAAGACCATGATCAGCACCATGCCCGCGAGCGTTACAAAAGCGCCGCGCGAAAAGGTGAGCACGATGCCGCCGAGAATCAAGCCCGCAGTAACGAGGGCGAGCAGCCGCCGTTTGCGCGTCGGTTCGATGTATGCCATGCACAATGCGAGTGGAAAAATCACGACCATGATTTGCGCATAGCGATTTTCCTTGCCAAGCGGCCCACCGGCGCGGCGCGAGCCGCCATATTCGTCGACCTTGATGTCCGACATGTCGATATCGTCGCTTTTTTGCGCCAGGCCGCCGTAATTGTTGTCGTAACTTTTGGTCGCCTCCTGAAAAAGTGAGAGGCTGCCCAAAACGCTGCCAACAATGAGCAGGGTCCAGATCACGCGCTTGAGTGTCGAAAGCTCGCGCATAACGTTGATGAGCAAGAAATAAAGAATCAAACCTTCGGCTAAAAAATTGCCCAATTCATTCATGGCGATGTTCATGTCGCGCGCCAGCAGTGAAGCGGCGACGAGTGCGCCAAAATAAAGCAGCGCCAGAAAAAAACCAAAATTGAAAATCAATTTCTCATGCCGCACAATTAAAAAATTTGCCAGCGGCAACACGAGCAGGCCGGAAACACCGGCGGCAGCGATTTGCGGCACGTGATAAAATTGCACGGCAATGACCGCGAGGTTGGCATAGAGGATGGCGGCAAAAACCAGTGTTGCAAATTCCGGTTTTTTAAAAAGAAAATAAACGGCACTCAAGGCAACCACTCCGCCGATTAACAGGATGATTTGATCTTTCGAAACAAAGTAAGCCGCGGCGCCGATCAAAGCGATCACTGCAGTAAACACAAAGAGTTTTTTCCCTCCGTCGCGATGGGCGGGAACGGACGGGGAACTGGCGAGAGTTTTCATTTTGTTTTGAGGTGAGGCCGTATGGCTGCAGTTAATTTCATGTTAACATATTGCAAATCTTAACTTCTCAAATCTTCGGTAAAATGTTATTTACTTAAAGTCACATATCCCCAACCGGCATTTTTGCCATGTTGCCATATTTTTTTTTGCTGCTGCGCCCATTGGGCGCCGTAAGCTTTGTCCAAAAACGGCAAGAGCCATTCGTCGTCGCCGTGTGCGGCCCAACCGCCGTAAAGTTTTTCAAACCGAACCTGTAAACAATATGCGGCGCGATAGAGGGCGCTATCACCGACGGCCCAGATCGGCATGCCGGCGCGCTCGAGAATTCTCGCGGCCATGACCTGCCCTTGCATAAAACCCCACGCATAATTCGTGTGCCCGGGCGGATTCTGCAGTTTGCCGCCACGGCGCAGATCATCCGGCATGGCGCCGTCGAGGTTAATATTTTTTTTCACGGCGCCTTTGGGATTGAATAGGCGCAGATTGTTTTCATCCACATGCCATGAAATATCATCGCCGAATTTATAGCCGGGATTGGGGCCGGTTACGCCTTTACTCCAATACTCCCGAATCGCAGTGAGCGCCGCTTTGTCATTGAGATAACGATAAATCGCGCACAGCGCACCGAATGCATGTGATCCCCAGTTGTTGGCGCGGCGCTTGAATGTTTTTTGCAGCGTGTTGCCCTCATCATCTTTGTACACTTCGGCCATGTGACGCAACCATTTTTCAAATGCCGGGGTGCGGTAACCGGCTAAATCCGCTGCCATCGCATACGCGCCGACTTCGCGGCCCCACGCAAGAGTAAGGCCGCCGGGGTTGCCTTTGGCAACCAGTTGGTCACAAGCAGCGATTACTTTATTTTTATAGCGGCTATCGCCGGTGCGTGCGTAGACAATGGCGGCGGCGAGAACGTACACGTTGGTGTCGTCGTCTGGATTGGCAACCTCCGGATGGGCGCAATCCTGGCTCGCCCCCATTAAAACGGCGTCCCACGCCGGGCCGGAAGTTGGAATTTTTTCCAACTCGGCTGCGGACGTCCAAATGCCGATTTGCGCCGAACAAGAAGTTACCGCAACGGCAAGAATAAAAAAATTCAACCGAATTTTCAGTCTATTCTTCAAACATGAAACACGCAACATAAAAAGTTAAATACTCTAATTTAAATCCGACTGCAACTCGCAGCAACATTGGGCCCGGAACAAAAATTCCCGAAATATAAAATCGCGCTGGAACCTCAAAATTTCTTACAAACCGGCATTCACTTTTAATTGATTCACTCCGGCTGAATTTTTGTCATCGGAGCTTGAGGCCTGGTTGTTCGTGCTCAGCGAAAAAAGAGTTTGCAGGGCAGCGGTATTGTAATGCTCAATGCAATGCCGGAGCAAGGTAAAAAAAGTGCCTTGAATTAATCCATCTGTTTGCAAACGCGTCGACTCTTTGAGCGCGCGATGCATCCAGCAGGTATAAAAGAGCGGCGCAATTAAAGCCGGCGCCAGGCCGACGCCCTGACAATAACGCCGGAGGGTGGCAAGCAGCAACTCGTGCAACGGCGAGGGTTCGAGAAAATGTTGCGTAAAATTTTTGAGCGGATTGCGGCTGCCTTGCATACGCGACATCCAACTGCCGTAGGTGCGCGTGAAATAAAACAGATCCCACAACGGCATGCCTTCGGGTTCGCCCGCTTCCCAATCAATGACGATAACGCGATTTTCCGGGGAGACCAGCATGTTCCACGTGCCGGGATCGCCGTGCTGAAAAACCAAAGGGAATTTTTTTGAGACCCGGCCGATCGTTTTAATTTGCTCAACGAGAAAATCGGCTTCGGCATTGGTCAGCGGATAAATCTCCGCGAAGCGACGATACAGTTTCATCATTGCGGCTTCAACTTCAGCAGAAGCGGCCGCGGCGGTATTCGCCGAAGCGGCGCCGAGCTTCACGATCCAATTGAGGGCGTCATTGGCAATGGGGCAATCAATGGTCGCTTTAGTGCGGCTGCGGAACGGTTCGCCGTAGACGGCCATTTGCCCGAGAATGGCGAGACCGGCATGGGTGCCGTAGAATAAAGGCTCGGGATAGGTGCCTTTGTCGACAAAGCCATTTTGATGGAGTTTCGCAAGTACGCGATACTCATTCTCCAAACGTTTATTGAAGTCGGTCGCGCGCGTCATTTTAACGACGGCCCGGGCTTTCTCCCCTTTGCCGGCATCAAACAAATAAAAAATGTTTTTGTTGGCGTTAAATTTTCCTCGCGCCGAAAGGCCGCAGGACATGGCGGATAAATCGACGCCCGCCTTTTTTGCCAGCGTGTTCAAATATTGCGGCGTCTGCTTTTCCAGTTGCGCCGACGAGCGTTGCACGAAAATAGCGCGGCGCGGCGCTAGATGACGAAGCAGGCCAGCCTGACTGAGCATGACGCCGGCGCGGCTCAAGGCCCGTTTTTTTACGGATTGGCCATACAAGACATTGGTGAAAAGATATTTGGACATCCGATCATCCAGCGGGAACGCGGTGCGCAACTCGCCTTTGAACGGTGTGAGCCAAAACTCCCGCACTCCTTTAAAGCCCAGTTCCGCGAGATTATGCATCATCTGGCGCGCCACCGATCGCTCGGACAGATTTTTTACCTCGAAGTAAATCGCGCCGTCTTCTTTGAGCAGTCGATTCAACTCCGCTGGAAATACCGTATCGAGCAGGAGACTCGCCAATTCCTTTTTCCCGGCGAGCAAAACCAGCGACACACTGCGATCCGGCAAAGGCAGTCGTGTGAAATCCGTCACGTGCGTCAAAGTGAGGTTGTGCGAATCAACCTCTTTCCGAACGGCCTCCAATTGCGGCGCGTTGGTAGAAAGCACCAACATTTCCTTGCCCATAGTGGCAAGTACGTTCAACGTCGCAGCCGAGGGCACGCCGAAACAGACAATGCGATCTAATTCCAGGTTGGGCAATAAAAATCGCCACGAGGCGCGCGCGAGGCCGCCGGTGAGATTGGTACCGGGAATAAAGTCAGTGGCGAGGGTATTTTCTAACATCCAGTGTTCAGTTTTCAGTAATCAGATTTCAGTAACAAGCTGCTGGCAACAACTCAAGTCAACAATTTTTTCATGAACGGCAGCTTCAACAACTCGGGGAAAGTTTCCTCGACTTTGAGTTTATCTTTGCCCATTCGCAGGACGAAAAGAGTCGCGAGTGCAACCAGCGGCACAGCGATATAGATATTCTCGGAGAGAAAGATCGTGATGAGAAACAATGCAGCGGCACTACCGGTAATGATCAGATAAAACGGCAGGTACTGCCGGTCAAAAATGCTGATGCCCGCCGTCAAACGCAAGCCGATCTGCTTGAAAATGTTGTGAACGATCATCGTGCCGGTGGTGCCGATCGCCGCGCCCAATGCACCGTACTTGGGAATGAGCACAAGATTAACGCCGACATTGACAATAACCGCGATAATATTGATGGTGACCATATATCGCAGTTTTCCCAACACTTTCAGCGTCAAACCGTTGAAACCGAGCGCGGCGCTGAAATAATATCCAAATGAAATCAGTTGCAGGAAAACCCATGAGTCGATATAACGCTCGCCGTAAAGAAATTGCGTCAACGGTTTCGCCATCGAAAAAGTCAATGCAAAAATCGGGAAGCTCAAGACGCCCATCCAAATGGCCGTGCGCCAGTACAAATCGTTGATCGCTTTCAAATCATTGTTGGCCAACAGGCGCGCGGCAAGCGGAGTAAAAAGAAATCCAAAACTCGTCATCACTAACTTATTAAAATGCGCCGCGGGCAGAACGACGCGATATAAGGCGACTTCGCTGGCATTATGAAAATATCCGAGCAGTAGCGTATCCGCGGAATGGGTTAAAATGTTGACCAGATCGGAAGAGAGCAGCGGCAAGGTAAACGCCAAGATTTCTTTTGCCGGAATGTTGATGGTTTTTAAATTAAAATGCGCAAAGAGGCCTTCTTGCTTCAACAGTCGATAAAGAAAAACACAATAGATCAACACCCCACAAGCGCTGGCGGCAATATAGCCGTACGCCAAAAAAATCACAGTGCTTTTGAAAAAAATCAAGAGCAGCACGACGCCGAAGCGCATTGCCGGGCCGAGAATATGTTTGCGAAAAAAAATCGCGCGCGGATTGGTGAAGCTGGCAAACAAACCGGTTAACAGCGCGTCCAGCGCTTCGGTCGGCAACAGTAGAATCATGATAAACAATAGCGCGACGGGCTGATCTTTATCGTTGATGAGGCGCGCCACCTGTTCCGGCGCCGCATAAAACGCAGCGATGACAAGGCCGCACGCCAGCAGGATCGATCCAAAAACCAAAACCAGCGTGCCGAAAAGTTTGTTATAGTCGTTCTTCTCGTGATAGATCGGAATAAAACGCGTGATACCGCGATCGAGGCCGAAGATGGCAATGTTTTGACAAAAAGAGACGACCGATAGCGCATAGGCCCACGCACCATAATCGGTTTTGGAAAGATAGCGAACGATTACCACCTGTGCAGCGAAGTTAATTCCCATCGACAGCAACTTGCCGAAGAGCAGCAGACTGGAGCCACGAATTTGTTTCTTCGTTGCGTCGCGTTTGCCAATACGGCCCAGCTTGGCCGATTCTTTGGCGGAAGGCAGTTCTTGAATATCAGTTTCCGAAGGCATATTTTGCAATGATTCTTCAACTAAATAATTTGATGGCGTCCCGAAATAACTCTTTAACGAGAACGCTGCTGCGCCCAAATCAACGCTGTAACTTCGCGCTTCACGTATTCGGCCTGCTGCGTGGCATCGACCACCCGCATTTGCGGAACGCGTTCTTTGAGCGCGAGATAGCCGTGGCGCTGCTGCTCAAGCCACTCGGGCGTGTGCTCGTGTTTGCGCTCCCACAGCATTTTGCCGGGCGCATCCAATAAAACGACGAGGTCAGGCGTCGGGCAAATCGATTCGAACATTTTACGGCGTAACCGTTTCCACGGCGTTTTGGCCGGCTTATTCAACCACGAGTCATAAATATAACGATCAAACACCACAAGCTGGCCGCGCAACAAATAACCCAGCGCGGCGCCGGCGCGATACCATTGCTCGACGAGACGGTTGATGAAGCTGAAACCTTTCAACGCGAGAAAGCTAAGATTTTTTTTCTTTTTCTTAACGCCGTTGCGCGCTTTCAGCCGCTGATGGAGCCATTTAGTCGTGGGCAGGCCAACGGTGCTGGCAGCGATATTGCTTCCCATGTAAACCAGTTTGGCGCGCAGAAAATGATCCTTTGTCAACGCTTGCGCGAGCGTCGATTTGCCGGCGCCATCCGGCGCGAGTAAAGCAACCGAGACGCCGCGGCCACGGAGCATAAAAAGCAGCGGGCGCAAGCGACGCAACATGATCGTAGAAATCTTGCGCCAGGTATTGGCCATAGGAGCGCGCTGAAAGAGACGGCGCGCCACAGCTTTACGGCGTTGCAAAAGTGCCAGCCAGTCATCCTGATCAATGGCCGCGGTGAGCATGTCCCAAGTAAGCGCCGGCGCCAGATAGCGGGCAATATTTTCGGCGACGTTTTTCTGCATGGCAGTATTAGTTTGCATTTGCCGGCGCAGTTCAATGAGGCGCTCGCGGCGCGCGTCACGAAAGTTGCCTTTATCGAGCAAACAATGCAAGAGAAGCGTAAAGAACTCGTCGCCCGGCGCCAGGACATAAGTAAATTCGCGGCGTTGCCGATTCCGCAAGCAACTCTCGAGCAAATCGACGTGCAAGGTCCGAAACGGTTGGCCGTAGCGCAAAGCGCTCACGACGTCGAATTTCAACCAACTGCCGGTGGCGCGATTATAGGCGACAAAAAAATGATGCGGGGCGTGTCCCCAAGCGGGAAGCGCGACAAAACCTTTCGCGGCTAAAGTTTGGGCGAGTTGCGACAGATGCGCGGGCGCCACCACTAAATCCACTTCGCTGCTTTCGGCCGGCATTTCCAGCTCCTCAAAGCCACGCAACAAAGAATAGGTGATCTTCGCTTCATCGAGCGCCGCAAAAACCTGGCGCAGAAAACTATCCATGCGGTTTTATTTTCCTAAACTGAAAACTCATAAACAATAGAAATCCCAGCGCGAGAATCAATTCGACGACTTCCGAATACTTTGAAATCTCGAAATAATATTTCTCCGGCAATTTCCAGAAGCTTAGATAGATTCGCCAGGCGAAGGTGGCCAGAAAATAGGGCACCAGTGTAATATGCGGCACCAGCAAAGAAATGAACTTTTGATAAATAGCCGCCGATCGCGCTTTCCAAAAGAGCAACGGTAAAATCGTCCCGTAGGCGCCAATCAACAAATACAGCGACCGAAACGTGTCGACCATGCCTTCCAGGCTATGGATATTGATTTCGTGTTGCCGGTTGACGGCTTTCAAAGCTTCGGGCGTTTCCCAGCCGAACAGCCTTTGTCCCCAACTCACTTCTTCGCCGATAATGACAAAAATACCGGCAACGAGGCAAAAATACAGAAAGGCCATGCCGTACCGTCCGGCTTTGCCGAGGCGCGAAATGACCAACCAGCCCATGCCAAACGCGAGCAGCCAGCAGTAAACCTGCAAATTTTCCGCGAGACGATCTTCGCCGGTAAGCACGCGGTAGACATTGCCGCCGATTACCGCCGCCAAGCCACCGATGAGCAAAATAACAACCGGCGCCCACCAGAGCATGGCAACCAGGCCGGGAGAAAGTCTCCATTCTTTCGCACTCGCGTTCAGCAATCGCTTAAACCAGCCACCGGTGGCGGTATCTTGCTGCAAAGGCGGCGTGGAAATCGCAACGTTACTCATGAGAGTTTCTCACCGAATAGAATTTTACAAAAGCCTCTACTCCGCGGTCGTGGAAAATTCACGCTCCACCACGTCACAAAGCGCGTGCGCGACGGCGAGATGCGCTTCTTGAATGTGCGGCGTGCTCGATGACGGCGCATGAAAGCAAAAGTCGACGTCGTTTTTGAGTCCGCCGCCATTTTCGCCAGTGAAGCCGATGGTGATCATCTCCAACCGTTTCGCGGCCTGCATGGCTTTGATGACATTCTTCGAATTACCGCTCGTGCTGATGCCGAAGGCGACGTCGCCGGGCAACCCCAGCGCTTCGATTTGCCGGGCGAAGACATTGTCAAAACTATAATCGTTGCCGATGGCGGTAAGAATCGAGGTGTCCGTGGTCAACGCAATGGCGGGCAAGGCTTTGCGCTCGCGCAAAAAACGGCTGACCAGTTCGGCGGCAATGTGTTGTGAATCTGCGGCGCTGCCGCCATTGCCGAACAATAAAATTTTGTTTCCCGTCTTCAGCGCCTTGATCAAAACTTCGGCAATGTTCTCCAAAACGGGAATGCTTTTCTCGATAACGCGCCGTTTGGTTTCAATGCTCTCTTCGAGCGCAACGACAAATTGCAAAGCCAGGTTATTCTTGGTGGTCATGGGTGATCTCGTAAAAATGCTTAACTGCGCATACGGTGAATTATTATCCGACGAGGCTATCGCGCATGATTAAACTTAGCGCGGCTGTTAAGCACGGGTTCATCTTCCACGCGCACGGGAGTGGCGGTGCCGCGGAGATTGCGGAATTGAAAAAACACTACGGCAAAAAATGCCATCGCCAAAACCAACTCCATCACCTCGGAATATTCGGTGATGACGAAATAAAGGCTCTTTGGCGGTTTCCATAAATTGGCCTGCAGGCGCCAAACCAGCGTGGTGAAAAAATAGGGCAGCAAGGTAAAATGCGGCACGAGCAGCATCACCGCGTCAAGCGGGCGCGCCATCATTTGGGCGCGAAGAAAAACCAGCGGCAGGATGGTGCCGTAGGCGCCGATGATGACGTGAATCCATTTGATTTTATCGCCAATGCCTTCGATGTTATGAATATTGGTTTCTTCCTGTTTGTTGATGGCTTTCATCTCTTCGGAAGTTTCCCAACCGAAGAGGCGCTGGCCCCAGCTCACTTCTTCACCAATGATGAAGAAGAGGCCGAGACATAACACCATGTACATCGCGGCGAAAAGCTTGGCGCCGGCTTTCCAGAGACGGCTGATCACCGGAAAAGTTAAAATCCACGCCAGCGCAAAAAAGAGCACCTGAAAATTTTCAGCGATGCCGTCTTCGCCGGTGAACGCTTTATAGGCTTCCTTGCCCAGCAATGCGCTTGCCGCGCCGGCAAGCATGGCGAGGGCCGGCAGAATCAAACTAAAGAATAGCATCGCGCCGGTGGATAGTTTCCACGCGCGGGCGCCGCGCGCCAAAAGGCTTTTTACCGATAGACCGGCGCTTTCAGCTTCGATCGCGGGTTGCGACGCGGCGATAGAACTGGATGCCTGTTTCATAACCTGACCTCGAGATAAAAAGTGTAAAAATTAAACGTCGCCGTACTTTCGTCGTCTGCTTTTGCGCATGGCAAAAGCGGGGCGAATCGGCATCCAGCCAGGTTACGCATTCAACTCCTGACGAAGTGGCGACAAGGTTTTTAAAGCGTAAAACGTATGCTTAAAACTAAATCGTTTTGCCGGCCATGACTTTACCATTTGTATTTCTTTCAACCGCCGGCCGGCGTCCGCCTTTTTTTTGATAATGCTGCATTATGCGCTCAGTGACAGTGGCGAAAACTTTTTCCAGCGGCTGGGTGGCGTCGATTTGAAAAAAATTGGGCGTTTTTTTGCCCTGCGTGATAAACGCCTGTCGGCGCGAATCGAGCCATTCCAGGGTAAATTCGCCTTTGCGCGCGAACAGCACTTCGGCGGGCGCGTCGAGATAAATCACCATGTCCGGCGCCGGATAAACTTTCGCCAAAAACCAGCGATGCAACCAGTCCGTGAAGGGAATTTTTTCGCCGGGCAATTTGACTTTGTCCAATTCAAAATCGAATTTATAATGCCGGTCGTAAATCACGATTTGGCCTTGACGGCGGTAATTCCACGAGAGATATTGGCGATACCATTCTTCGGCGAGACGGTTTGTGAGCCGCAGCATCGCGCGCAAACCGGATTTTTTGTGTTTGCCATTTTTGCGATTCGGCGGCACTAAGTTTTTCGCGACGGTGACGCCTTTCTTTTTGCGGCGCAGGCGCTTAAAATATTCGACGATACGCGTCGTCGGCAACGCGATATTGCTGGACTCGACACTAACGCCCATGTATAAATATTTGATCGGCACCGGAAAGGATTTTTCGATCATGCGGGCGATAGTGGTTTTGCCCGCGCCATCCGGGCCAATCAATGCAACGGATATCATAATTGTTTTTTATTCTGGCTCATTTCTCCAACTCTTATTTGCTTTTGTGGAATTTTAAAATGAGTAAGGGAAAGAGTAAGAATTTTCAACCTTTTTTATATTTACCATTGGTGCCAACTGCGGCGAAGCACATTTCCTCCAGCTTCGCGGCGCTGCTGGCCCAGACAAAATGGCTTTCGACAAAACGCCGGCCTTCGCGGGCGAGACGTTGGCGTTGCGCTTTTTGGCCAAGCAGCGTAACGATGCTTTGGGCAAATTTTTCTTCACCATCGGCAACGATGACGGGCGGCGTGCCGGCGCCATCCACCCGCAGGCCGGCTTCGGCCAGCGAGGTGGTGATGACGGGCATTTCCATCGACATGGCTTCAAGAATTTTATTTTGAATGCCGGAGCCGTAGCGCAGCGGCGCAACAAACACGCTGGCGCGTTCGAGATAAGTGCGCACATCCTCGACGAAACCGGTGACGGTGACACCGGGAAATTGTTTTGCCTTCTCTTGTAACACCGGCGCGGGGTCGCGCCCGATGAGGAGAATTTCCAAATTCGGAATTTGACGACGAACCAGCGGCGCAATTTTGTCGAGCAAAAAAATTGCAGCATCTTCGTTCGGCGCGTAATTCATGACGCCGGTGAACGCAAGACAATTTGGTCGCGGCTTATTGGTTTTACGCGTCCAGTACCGATGATCGACGCCGATGGGCACGACGCGGCCGCGCTCTTCCGCGCCAAGCACGGCTTCGCGGTCGCGCCAGGAAACAAACGCCACATGCGGCGTTTTCGCGATCATGCGATCTTCAATTTGCTTGATTTGGCGATACCGCAGCGAATACCACAACCGCTTGGCCGGACTGGCATAATCCATTTTGTTTTGATAGCGCATCGAGGTGGCATCGCAAAAATCCACCACCAACGGCCGGTCATTCCAGTCTTCGATCACGGAAAAAATACTTTTGCCGTGAAAAAGCACAACATCGAATGCGCCCTTTTTTACGATTTGCCCAAAGGCTTTCTTCATCTGCTCAATGCCGGTACGGCGCTGCAAAACCCGCTTGACTTTCTTGCCCACCACCGGCACATGTCCAACGGCCGTCGCGGTTGACGAGTTGGACTTGCCGTTGGCGCTGAAAATTTCAATACGTTCGGTATACGCCGCCATCTCGCGCAGCGGCGCTTCGGCGACTTCACAGTTGGAGAGCGCCATCAGGGTAATTTTATGCCGCTGCGACAATTCTTTAATAAAATGATAACACCGCGTCGGGCCGCGCATGGCTGGATGTTGAAACGACGGGGTGACATACAAAATTTTCATATCCGTGACGATAAAGCAATTTATGTTCAGTTAAAACCTTTAACCGAAGACTTCGGCGCGAGATTGTTATTTGGGGTCAAACCGGCCACTCGCATTGTCCCTGACCTGTCACAGCAAGACGCCATTAAAGGCGCACGGCACAACGAGCGCAGCCAATCCATGGCAAGAGTTTGTGCGTGATAACTACATGGTTATTCGTACCCACAACGGCGAGTTGTTGCAGAAATTGACGGGACAAACAAACACGCCGTTTGTTCCACGTTGCGCGGACAAACGGCGTGTTCGTCTGTAAAACGTCAAAGTTTAAACCGCAAGCCAAGCTTCACGCATTGCGTCTTACGTTTTCGTCCCACTTTTTATTTCATCAATACCATGCGTCGCACCAATCGCATCGAGCCAGCTTGCAAAACCGTGAAATAATTGCCGCTCGGCAGGCGCGCGGCATTGAACATCACTTCGTGACGGCCGGCGGTTTGTTCGCCATCAACCAGCGTGGCAACGAGCTGACCGGTGAGATTATAAACTTTCAGCGTGATACGTGCGGCGTTCGGCAAACCATACGAAATCACCGTAGCCGGATTAAACGGATTCGGATAATTTTGCGCCAGATAAAAAGCCGCGGGCAATTCAACTGGTTGGGCATTTTCTGCGTCGCGGCCTTTTTTGCTCAACGGCGTTTCCGGTTTAATTTCCACTGCAACCGCGACCCAATCCACCGCGCCGTTGAAGGTGCCGTTGACCGTGGCAACTCCTGCCGTGGTAATGTGGCGATCTGCCAGTGCTACCGTTGTGTTGAGATTGCCGCCAATTTGTTGCGCTTCGAGGCGCTCGGTGTAACCAGCGCCCGGGGTGTGCGTGCGCGCTTTTAACGCGACGGCATTGTAAATTAACGCGCCGTTGGTTGTGGTGGTGAGATTAAATAAATATGCGTTGTTATCCACGCCGCCGCTGCAAGTCGCGCTGCCATTCAAACCAACCGTGTTCGCTGCGACGATATTGCCGAGCGGCGCGGAAATATTCACGCCGGAATAGCGCGAGACCGTGATCACGGCGGTGGTCGGCGCGCTCGCGAAAATCGCTTGCACCGAATCATCGCGGCTCGGCTCGCCCTGCGCCATCCAAATTTCGAGGCCGGTGGTGTTGCGCCCGGCGCATTTGGCGCGTACCAGCGTCCAATTTAATCCGAGGCCGGCCACGCTATTCACTTTCACTTTGGGCCGCATCGAAATCGCGGCAAGATAAACATGATCGCTCACGCCGGTTACCAGTGCCGCGGTTTTCACCATTGTCGAATTGGCCGAACCGCCGCTTTGGGTTTCTTCATGCACAATCGAGCCGTTGGCGACAAAATTGGCAGTGACGGTTTTATTGCTGTCGATCAGCACTGTGGCGGGATTGTTCAATCCGGCGAGCGCGCCGCTCCAGCCATTAAACTGAAATCCTATCGTGGGGATGGCGGTCAATGTTACCTGCGTACCTTGATGGTAAATTCCGCCCGGTGGATTCAACGTCACATTGCCGGAGCCGACCGTATTCACCGTCAGCGTATATTGCGACACCACGCGCGGCTTGATCTCCAACGCTACCATCGCCCAATCCACCACGCCGCCGAAAGAGCCGTTAACTGCAATCGTGGCGGGTGAAGCAATGGCTTTGTCTTCCACGGCGAGCCCACTGGTGTTCGCGCCACTCGCTTGATGAACTTCAGTGCGCTCCGCATAACCAGCGCCCGGCGTGTGCGTTCGCGCTTTCAATGCCGCCGCGCCATAAATCACCGCGCCGTTCAACGTGGTGTTGAGGTTGAATGAATACGAGTTTTTATCAACGCCGCCGGCGCACGCGCCGCTCGCATTCGCGCCATTGGTATTGCCGGCTAACGTGTTGCCGATTGGGTTTGTTGTTGCCACGCCGGAATAACGCGAGACTGCTATCACGGCAGTGCTTGGCGCGCTGCCAAAGGCCGCCGTCACCGGGCCGCTTCCGGTTGGTGTGCCTTGTGCCATCCACACCTCAATTGCGGTGGTGTTGCGGCCGGCACATTTCGAGCGCACCAATGTCCAATTCAAACCGAGGCCGGAAACGGAAACGACGCTGACTTTGGGCCGCATCGAAATCGCCGCGAGGTAAAGATGATCGCTCGCCGCGGTAAGATTGCCGAGCGTCGTCACCGTTGTCGAGTTAGAAGCGCCGCCGATTCGCGTTTCCATGTGTGTGACCGCGGCAGACAATTGCGTAAATGTTGCCGTGACGGTTTTATTCGCATTCATTGTTAGCGAATCCAGCGGCGAGGCGCTGCTCAGATCGCCGCTCCAGCCGGTGAACTCATAATCCTGTGCCGGCGTTGCCGTCAAGCGCACTTTGGTATTCTCATTATAAACGCCGCCGGCCGGATCGAGTGTCACCGTGCCCGAGCCGATTTTATTCACGGTCAAATTATATTGTGGCGGCGGCAATGCGATGAATGTTGCCGTCACCGTTTTATTTTCGTTCATTGTTAATGAATCCGGATTGGCCGCGCCGCTCAAATCGCCGCTCCAGCCGCTAAATTGAAATCCCATCGCGGGTGTTGCGGTTAATCTCACCACCACGCCGCTGTTATAAATACCGCCAGCCGGATTCAGCGTTAACGTGCCTGAGCCAATAGTGTTGGTCGTGAGCGTTAATTGCGGCGTAAAAATCGCTGTTACAATTTTGTTGCTGCTCATCGTTAGCGTAACGGGATTATTCGATCCGCTCAAATCGCCGCTCCAACCGCTAAACTCAAAGCCCGTCGCCGGCGTTGCAGTCAAAGTCACCACCGTGCCCGGATTGTATTCGCCGCCCGGCGGACTGAGCGTGATACTGCCGGAGCCAGTGGTGTTTAAAGTCAAAGTGAGTTGCGGCCGCATTTCCAACGCGACCACGGCCCAATCGACATTGCTGCTGAGGGTGCCATTGATGATGTTTGTTCCTGCCGTCGCGAAAGTTTGATCTTCAATCGCCACCGAGGCGGCGGTGTTGCTCACGCCACCCTGCAATATTTCCGCGCGCTCGGTGTAACCAGCGCCCGGCGCATGGGTTTTGGCGCGCATCGCGGCAGCGCCGTAAATCATCGCGTTATTGGCCGTCGTCGTCAAATTAAAAGAATAAAAACTCGTATCGACGCCGCCGGAACACGCGCCGTTCAAACCTATCGTGTTGCCGGAAATAAAATTGCCGATCGGCGCCACACTTTCAACGCCGGAATAGCGCGAGACGGCAAGGGCTGCATTGTTCGGCGCGCTCGCCAGCGTGGCGCGCACCGTATCGTTGCCCGACGGCGTGCCGAAGGCTTTCCAAACCTCAATGCTCGTGGCGTTGCGTCCGGAGCATTGCGCTTTCACCAATGTCCACGACAGGCCAAGCCCGGAGACAGAAGTCACGCTCACTTTGGGCCGCGTCGAAATCGCCGCAAGATAAAGTTGGCCGCCAACGGCGGTCAGCGCCGTCGAAGTTTTCACAGTCGTCGAACTTGAGGAACCGCCGGTGCGTGTTTCTTCGTGCGTGATTTGCCCAATCGGACTCGTGGAGGTAAAAATTGCGGTGACGTTTTTATCCGCGTTCATCGTCAGCATTGCAGGGTTGCTGGAGCCGCTCAAATTGCCGCTCCAACCGGAGAATTGAAAACCGAGCGCCGGTGTTGCGGTCAAAGTAACCACGGTTCCCGCCTCATAAATACCGCCGGCTGGATTGAGTGTGACGTCGCCGAACCCGAACGTGCTCAACGCCAAAGCATAGCGCGCGGTAAAATCCGTCGCGCTAACGCCGGTCCCATTGGTGTTGGTGATACGAATTTTGCCAGTTGTGACGCCAACCGGAACCGTGGCGCGAATTTGGGTGGCATTATCCACCACAAAACTCGCCGCGCCTAAATTGTTGAAGGTGACACTCGTCGCGCCGCTAAAATAATTTCCGGTCAGCGTGACTTCAGTTCCAGCAGCGCCTTCGATGGGACTGAATGAGGTGATGATCGGCACGCCATCGCTCGCTTCGATAGTCACCTCATCATTCGTTTGCAAAACGCCGTCATCGGCGGTCAAACGCAAAACATAAATGCCGATGCTGCCGAAACTCGCCGTGGTGTTGAGCGCATTCGCATTGGCAAAATTCACCGTGCCCGGCCCACTGATTTTGCTCCACACCGTCGTGAGCGTTCCCGGTGAAATAGGGTCGCCGTCATCGCTCGCGCCGCCGGTCAACGTTGCGCTTTGCGGAAAAATAATCGTTTGATCCGGCCCGGCATCCACGCACGGCGGCATATTGACGATTGTTTGGCTCGTCCACGGATTGCGTTTTAAAACAAACGCGGTGGCCGGCGAGGTTACATCCATCGTGACGGTGACTTCGACGGGATCTTCAGCCGAGCCGTTTTCAACTTGCACGCGAAAAATATTCGGCTCGGGAAAAGGATAGCCCGTACTCCACGCGTGGCCGTGTCCATGTAGAAACAGCACCGGCTTGCCAAACGCCGCGGCGGCCTGGCGAAACGGTGTGGAAAACGTCGTGCTCTTGTCCGGTCCGATATGTGACAAAATCACTGCGGCGCGGACTTGTGTTCCATGCGTTGCCAACTGCTCGGCAATCCAATCGGCGTCCAGTTGATACGGACTGCTGCCGCCGACCATGTTGATGCCGACGAACAGCACACCGTCTTTGAGGAAAGCCCAATTTTCCGGGCGCGCCGCTTGGTGGACGGTCGGCGTCGCGCCGCAAAAATTTTGTTCGTAGTTAATAAAATACTGTTTCCACCGCATTAGCCCCACGGCCGCGGTATCGCAATCAATGGTTTCGTTGTCTCCCGGAATGGTGTAAACCGGAACGGCGAGGCTTTTCATCATATTGGCGATGGGCGCATAATGCGCGCTATCACACGGCTCGCCGCCGAGAAAAACATCACCGAGGTGCACAAAAAAGGCTGACGGACTGTATTTATTATGATTGGTGAGCTGTTGTTGAAACGTTGCGGTCTCGGTGGAATTATACGGCACGTCGCCGGTGGCGGAAAAAATAATCTGTTGGCCTTGCGCCCATGCCGATGCACCCAAAGCAAGCCAGCACGCGAAGGCGCAGAAATGAAAAGATCGCGTCAAGGAAATTTTTTTATTTTGGGGGCATCGATTTGATTGAACACGCTCCAATATTCCTAAAACTAAAGCTGCCCTCATGGCTCGAAATCTTCGTCCTAAATTATTCATAAATCTTCTCACCGTTAATTCTACAAAGTCCCTTTATATTTTTTGCGCTCATTTCCGCCCACTTGTTCAGAGCTTAATCCCTGTTTTCCATCCGTTCATGCGCCGCTAATCAGCGTCAGACTGAAGCTTGACACTCCGTTTCGACTTCGGGGCCACTGGCCTCGGACCTTATCTCATCAACACGATTCGTCGCACCAACTTCGTCTCCCCTGCTTGCAAAACCGTAAAATAATTTCCGCTCGGCAATGTGGCCGCGTCAAAGATCACTTCATGCTGGCCGGCTGGTTGCGAACCTTCAACCAGCGTGGCAACCAACTGTCCCGTGAGGTTATAAACGTTGAGCGTCACGCGCATTTCCTGCGGCAAAGAGTAAGCAATGACTGTCGTCGGATTAAACGGATTCGGATAATTTTGTAACAACGTTAAATCTTTCG
Source organism: uncultured Cytophagia bacterium (assembly GCA_964477305.1). GTDB lineage: Bacteria > Zhuqueibacterota > Zhuqueibacteria > Zhuqueibacterales > Zhuqueibacteraceae > Zhuqueibacter. The sequence continues at coordinate 39,826 of CAYZFF010000001.1, read as the reverse complement.
GCGCAGTGGAATTCACGCGGGCTTTGGTCAATTCGGCACCGATGGAGAGACTCGCTGCCAACGGTTTGATGGCAACTGCAATGACGGCCCAATCCGTCGCGCCGCTAAAAGCGCCGCTAACCGTGGTCGCACTCGCCAGCGGAACGATTTTGTCGGTCACCGCCATCGCCGCGACATTGCTATTCGTTCCCTGCTTGATTTCTGCGCGTTCGGTCGAGCCTACCGCCGGCGTGTGGGTTTTATTGCGCAGGCCGGCGACGCCGAAAACGGTTTCACCCGCATCGGTGGTGGTCAGATTAAACGAATAGGAAGCATTATCAATGCCACCGGTGCAAGTTCCATTCACGCCTTTATTATTACCGGCAATTGCCGTACTCAGCGGAGTCACCGTCGAAGCGCCGGAATAGCGCGACACCGCGATGACCGCATTGGTCGCGGTTGAGGCAAGTGTGGCCGTTACCGCGCCGGCCGCAGCCGGTATGCCTTGCGCCATCCACAATTCAACGCCGAGATTATTGCGTCCGGAGCATTGCGCTTTCACTTGTTTCCAGTTTAATCCGAGGCCTGCCACTGCATTTACTTTAATCTTCGGCCGCGTGGTGATGGCAGCCAAATAAAGATAATTGGCTCCGCCACTGAGGCTTGCTGCCGTCGCGACGGTTGACCCAAAACTCGAGCCGCCGGTTTGCGTTTCTTCATGCACCACACGCACCGCCGTAAAATTGGCGGTCGCATTCTTGTTGGCATTCATCACAAACGCCAACGGATTGGCGGTGCCGCTTAAATCGCCACTCCAACCTAAAAACTGCTGGCCGCTATCCGGCGTTGCAATCAAAGTCACCACCGTGCCGTTTTCATAAAGGCCGGATGACGGAAAGAGCGTCACTTTTCCGGCGCCAGCCACCTCCACATTCAAACTATAAATTGGCTTGAACGTCGCGGTAATATTTTTATTGGCGTTGATGGTCAAACTGGCCGGATTGGTTGCGCCACTCAAGCCATTGCTCCAACCGGTAAATTTGAATCCCGCCGCGGGTTTCGCCGTCAACATGACGGTGGTGCCGCCGACATAAACACCGCCCGGCGGATTTAGTGTGACTGTACCCGAGCCTATCGGCGTAACTGTTAGCGTAAAATTGCCACTCTTCACAAAATTGGCGATTACATTTTTATTGGCGTTCATCACCAGCGTATCAGGATTTTTTGTGCCGCTTAAACTGCCGCTCCAACCGCTAAACGAGTAATCCGCAAAGGAAATCGCGGTCAATTTGATCACGGCCAAACTGTCTTTATTGAAACCGAGCGCTTGAATTTCGATATCACCGTTGTTATCGGTTTTCGTCAGCGCATACTTCGAACCATAAAGCCAATCCGTCCAGCCGGCATTTTTTCCCGGTGGCGCCGGCATCGGCGCTGGAAAAGCAGCGCCATAAAAATGATTAACGATATGCGGCAGCCATTCATCGTCGCCGTCCGCCGGGTAATCCGCTTCTTGATATAACCATTGCATGGCGCGCCGCAGCGCTTGATTTTCCCAGTTCCACACGTCATAACCGGCGCGATAGAGAATCGTTGCTTGCATCAACGCGCCCTGCAACGCGCCGTACACATAATTCTCCGGCACCGGCGGCCAGGTAAACGGCCCGGCCCGGCGTTGATCATCCGGCAACACGCCATCAACCAAATGGCCCTGAATCATCGCGCCCACTGGATTGATGCCAACCGGCGCGGCGGGATTGGATTGCCACCACAACTCGTTGAGGCTGTAGGAAAAATCCGCATACGTGTTGCGATCGCCGAGCCAGCCCTTAAAAACACGCGCCGTGCGTTCGAGTTCCGTCGCGTCGCCAAGATAACGCGCAATCGCCGCGCGGGTGGCGCCGCAATGCATGCCCCAGTTATTCGGACGGCTCTCGTTCGAGGTGCGCAACGATTGCGAGCCGATATTTTTAGCCAGCAAGAGACGCAGCCAGGTGCGGAACGTCGCATCGTCGCTGGCCGGTAATTTCACCAGATCCGCCGCGAGCACATACGCGAGCAACTCGCGGCCCAGCGCGAGGGTTTCCGTGCCTTCGGTGCCGATAGCCTGCATGCATGCCGCGATCACCGCCTGCCGGTAAATTTCATTGCCGGTGCGCGCATAAACCAGGGCCTTCGCCAGAATCGCCACGTTCACGGAGTCTTCAAGGTCTGCAAGATTCGGCTTGCCAATTGGTTCGTCGGCCCCAGCTTTCAAATTATTCCACGCCAATCCGGTTGCCGGCAGTTTGCTGATTTCCGTTGCGCTCGTCCAAATCCCGGCGGCAAAACGCGGCACCGGTTGCGGCGAAAATGTAGCCGTCAAAATCTTGTTGCCGTTCACCGCCAACGTCTCGATGCTTTTCCAGCCTTTGAATCCGCCGGAATAGCCGCTAAACACATATCCCGGCGCCGGGGTGGCGACCAAGGTCACCATCGTCCCGTTGAAATACAAACCGCCCGGCGGACTCAGTGTGATGCTACCGGCGCCGTTGACATTTACCGTGACCGTAAATTTTCCAATCTCACGAAACTCGGCGGTGATGTTTTTATCCGTATTCATCGTAATGGTGGCGGTGGCATTGGTCCCGTCGAGATGGCCGTTCCAATCATGAAAAAACCAACCAGCAGCCGGCACTGCCGTTAAGGTGACGGCAAGCCCTTCATTATAAACGCCACCCGGCGGATTCACGGTGACATTACCGGAGCCAAGCGTGGAAACTTTGAGCGCGCGCTGTATGACAAAATTCGTCAAGGTCGCGCCGCTACCGGTGGAATTGGTCAGGCTGATCGTTCCCGTGGTCGCGCCCGCCGGAACCGTCGTGCGCAACTGCGTGCCCGAAAGCACAGTAAACGTCGCGGGAATGCCGTTAAATTTTACGGCTGAGACGCCGGTGAAATTCATGCCGATCATGGTCACTTGCGTGCCGATCACCCCTTGGGCCGGAGAAAAAGCGGTAATTTGCGGCGAACTGCTCAAATCGACCTTGCCGTGCAAATAATACCGGCTGTCTTTGTCTGCCGCCAAGATTAACAAGCCGGTGGTGCGGTTAACGTTTTGCTTGGTGGCGGCGGGGTTCGTGAGATTGACGTCCGCCACGCTTTGAATCACCGGGGTGCCGAGGCCGGAGGGAAAAACCAAATCCTCCAGGCTCACGCTTTTTAAATAAATGTTCGCGGGGCCGGTGTCGTTACTGCGCGCAAACACATGCAAACGTTTATTCTCGCTGTCGACCACAAGTTGCGGACGCGAGTGATTAAAACCGCCAGTGGAAAAAACATGCCGCGTCCACGCGCCGAGGGTACTGCGTTTTAACACAAAAATACTGGTGGCGGACGAGCCGGAGAGATTGGTTTGCGTCACCGCGAACAGATTGCCGCTGTTGTCGCGCGCCGGCTTCAAACAAAAATGATCTTCGGCGACGCGGCCCAGACCGAGGCCGGAAAGAGCAATCTCGCGCGGCTTCCAGGTTTGATCGGCGGCGCCGTCGGCGTGCACGGCAAAATAAATCGTTGAGTCCTTTTGGTTCGACCACATGACGCCGATTTTGTTGCCGCCAAACGATACGAGACCGGAGATATCGTCGGGATCCGTGTCAGCACCTTGCACCGGCAAAACGAACGGCGCGCCCCACGTCAGGTCGCTGCCCACGGTGCGGTTAATCATGATTTTGTTCTTCTCCATCCACGTAATCCACAATTTGCCGGTGGTGTCTTTATCGATGGTCAACGTTTCGGATTTCGAACTGTTGATATTCACCGGAAAACCAGGATCGCCGCTATATTGTTTCGTTGTCAGATTGTAGCTGTAGCGATAGAGCTTGCTAAAATACGTCGCCGTGGTTGGGCCGGGACTGGTTGTATAAAAATGCGAGGCCACATAAAGCCGCTGTCCGTCCCACAACACGTCCGGCCGCGAGCCATTGCGCGTGTCAACGGCCGTATTGGTGGCGACCCAACTTTGCGTTGCGGCGTTCAGCCGATAAATTTCATAACGATTTGCAGCAGCATTCCACAGCACGCCCCACCACGAGCCGTCATTCCACCACAACTTGCTCTCGGTTTTGCCAAATGTCGGCTCGGCGTTCGTCGTGGGGCCGAAATTAAAATCGCGATAACCGGCCGTTACCGGTATGGACTGGGCCCAGGCCAACGGCGCCAAACCAACCATAGCAAACAAAAGCCAAACCGCATATCGAGGGACGGCTTGACCAGCGTGTGTTATTATTTTGATCAAAATTTTATTTGTACTACGGTGTTTCAGAGTCCTCATATTAAAAGCGCGATCTTGGGGGAAGAATCCTCTTCTCACACTCATGCTCAAGCTCCGTATCATCTCAATCCATTACCAGGCGTCGTTATCAAAAATCAAGAGGAGATCGTCGAAAATTATCCCTTAGAAAAAATTGACCGGCCGCGGGAGGCGGCCGGTCAATCAGAACAACTCTTCACAAACATGCGTCAAATGTCCCCGGACATTTGAACTTGAACTTCAAACCTTACTTCATCAACACGAGGCGGCGCACCTGTTTGAAGGAGCCGGCTTGCAGCACCGTAAAATAGGTACCGCTGGACAAACGCGCCGCGTTGAAAATCACCTCATGTCGGCCTGCATCCTGATAACCGTCGAACAACGTCGCCACCAACTGGCCGGCAACGTTGAAGACTTTCAGCGTCACCCGGCTGCTCTGCGGCAAACCATATTCTATCGCCGTCGAGGGATTGAACGGGTTCGGATAATTTTGCGCGAGGAAAATTTCCGTCGGGATTTCTTCGGCCTCGCTCACTTCGGCGACGCCTTTGGTCACGGAAGCGTCGTAATAAGCTTCCAGATCGGTAATGCGGTAGGTGCTGGTAGAATATTTCAGCATGTTCAAGCGAATGTACCGCGAGGTCGTCTGCTTGAACTTAATATCCGTCGTGCCTTTTTTGCCGGAGGTGCTGCTCGCCACCGTTGTCCAGGTGGAATCGTCGTTGGAGACTTGCACTTCGTAGGTCTTGGCAAAATAGCTCGATTTCCATTTGATCACGAAGCGGCCAAATGTTTTCGCGGAGCCGAGATCGATCCGAATCCACGCTGTGGGGGCGGCGGTCGTCAGCGGCACGCTGCGCCAGTAGGTGTCTTTATTGGCATCGACCACGTTTTCCACCAAGAAGCCCGGATCAGAACCGGAGGTTTTAACCGCGCTGCCCTTCGCAATGTTGATGGTCGGATCCGGTTTGGCGATGAACGTCGCAATCAGATTCTTTTCGCCGCTGATGTTGAACGCCAGCGGATTGGCGGTGCTGGTCATGTCGCCGCTCCAGCCGCCGAAGATCGAACTGGCGCCGGCAGTGGCACGCAAGGTCACCAACGTGCCGGGAGCAAAAATTGAATCAGCCGGAACAACGCCCACGGTGCCGTCGCCAACAATTTTGACCCGCAGTTTCGCCAGACCCGGTTTTAACTCGAGCGCCACCAGCGCCCAATCAACTGAACCATTGAATTTACCGTCAACGATTATCGGGCCCGGGGCCGTGGTATGTTTATCGAAAACCGCCAACGAAACCATGTTGCCGCCCGTGCCTTGCGCCAACTCGACCTGCTCGGTGAAGCCGAGGCCGGCGGTATGCGTTTTAGAGCGCATGATCGCGGCGCCAAAAATCAGCGCGCCGTTTACCGTCGTGTTCATGTTCAAGGCATAAGCCGCATTGTCCACGCCATTGGCGCAGATGCCCGCGGGACCATTCGTATTTGCCGCGAGGATGGTGCCAATCGGGGACGTGGTGCTCACCCCGGAATAACGCGACACCACCATGACGGCGTTCGTCGCCGGGCTGATCAGACTGGCCACCACCACGTCGTCAGCGGTCGGCGTGCCTTGCGCCATCCAAATTTCAACGCCGCCACTGTTGCGGCCGGAGCATTGCGTCGTCACCGGAGTCCAGGTCAGGCCGAGGCCGGTTACCGACATCACATTGAGGCGCGGTTTGCTGGTAATCGCGGCGAGATACAGATCACCCGGCGCTGCCGTTATCGGAAACAGCGTGGTGATCGTCGAAGCGCCGCTCGAGGTGCCAACCTGGGTTTCCTCGTTGACAATCTGACCTTTGGTGAAGCTGCCCTTAAAAGTCGCTTTCACATTTTTGTTGGCACTCATCAAGATCGAGGTCGGCGTGGTCGTGCCGCTCAAATCACCGCCCCAACCCAGAAACGTAAAACCGCTGTCCGGCACTACCGACATGTTGACCAGCGTTCCGGCTTTGTAAGTGCCGCCGGGCGGATCGAGAATCACTTTGCCTTGCCCGAGGGTGCTGACCGCGAGTTTGTACAACGTCGGCGGCAGCGCCACAAACTTAGCCGACACAACTTTGTTGGCGTTCATCACCATGGTCACCGGATTGGCGGTGTTGTAAATGTCACCGCTCCAGCCAGTGAATTTGAACCCTGACATTGGCGTGGCCGTCAAAGTTACCGTGCTGCCGGCGACGTAGCCGCCGACGGGCTGCACCGGATTAACATTCACCGTACCGGAATCATCCGGGGTCGCAACAACCGTGTACTTGGCGTTGACAATCGTCGCCCCTGCCGGTCTGAGTTCGATACCCACTGTGGCCCAGTCGGTATCACCGTCAAAAGAACCAGCCACTGCCGCATTGCCGGCGGTGGGGAAATTCTTGTCGGAGGTCGCCACTGAGATCACATCGCCGCCAATGCCAAATACGGCTTCGGCACGCTCGGCATAGCCGGCGCCCGGCGTATGCATTCTGGAGCGCATCGTCGTCACCGAAAAAATCAGCGAGCCCGCGGCCGTCGTTGCGGTGTTCATCAAATACACATTGCTGTCAACGCCGCCCGAACAATCGCCATCGAGGCCCGTGGTGTTTGCCGAAATCACATTGCTGAGCGGTTTCGTGGCATGCACGCCAAAATATCTCGACACCACAATGATCGCGTTGGTCGCGGTATCCGCAAACGTGGCGGAGACCGGCGCGGCGCCCGTCGGCGTACCCTGCGCCATCCACACCTGGATGACGTTGCCATTGCGGCCGGAGCATTGTACTTTCACCGGCACCCAAGTCATGCCGAGGCCGGTTACACTCACCACGCCGAGTTTCGGCTTGGAAGAAATCGCCGCCAAATAAATTTGACCGTTGGCGGGCGCGAGATTTTCAGAAGTGGTAACCACCAGCGATTTGCTGGCGACGCCGAATTTGGTTTCTTTGTGCAACACCTTGCCGGTGGCCGCGCCGCCGGTAAAAGTTGCCGTCACGTTCTGATGCGCATTCATGGTAATCGTGCGCGGGCTGGTCAAACCGGTCAATGCGCCTTTCCAGCCATTGAACACAAAACTCGGAGCAGGCTTTGCGGTCAAAGTCACCACCGTGCCGGCCTTGTACGTGCCGCCCGGCGGGTTAAGCGTAACGCTGCCATTGCCGATCGTGTTAACATTTAAACGATAGGAGGGAATAACCTGGGAGAACGTCGCGATGACATGCTTGTTCGCATTCATCGTAATCTTGACCGGATTGGTGGTGCTGCTCACATCGCCGCTCCAACCGTCAAACTTGAAGCCGGTCACCGGCACGGCTTTCAAAGTCACTTCCGTGCCGAAATCATACGCGCCGCCCGCCGGGGTCAGCTCCACGCTGCCGAGGCCGACCGCATTCGTCGTCAAGGAATATTGCGTCGGGCCGCCGACCGCATTGGCCGGGCGAATTTCCAATCCAATCAACGACCAATCGACCGCGCTGTTGAAGAAACCGTCAATCGTCGTCGACGTCACCACTGGCACGCTTTTATCCTGCACGGCCAAGGAAACCACATCACCGCCGGTGCCTTTGATCAACTCGGCGCGCTCAATAAAACTGGGGCCCGGTGTGTTGGTTTTGGCGCGCATGACCACCGCGCTATACACGTAGGCGCCGTTCGAACCTGTGGTCAGATTAAACAAATACGAAATATTATCCACGCCGCCGGCACAAGCACCGTTGCTGCCCGTGGTGTTGCCGGAAATTACACTGCCCAGCGGAAACGAGGCATGCACGCCAGAATAGCGTGACACCACGAGAATGGCATTCTTTGCCGAGTCGGCAAATGTGGCGGTTACCGTACCGTTGCCGGTCGGCGTTCCTTGCGCCATCCAAACTTGTACATTGGTGGAATTGCGTCCGGAGCACTGCGCTTTCACTGGTTTCCAGTTTAAGCCGAGGCCGGAGACTGAGGTGACGCCCAATTTGGGCTTGGTGGTAATGGCGGCCAGGTACAGGTTGCCATTTACACCGGTGAGGCTCGCCGAAGTCGTCACGCTCGGATCAGGGCCGGACGCGCCAAACTTCGTCTCTTCGTGGACGATTTGAGCGGAGCTCAAACCGATGGCGCACAGCAAAAATGCCGCAACGCTGGCCACGAGTCCCGCGATTTTGCGGGATTTCAACGTGTTCATAAAAAGTCTCGCTTTTTTGTGGTTTAACGTAGCGTCCCTGCGAGACCATTAGTGCTCTGCCTGCACTAACCAATTGACTTTAGCCTGCTCCGGCCCTGCCAAAATTTATTTAAAACAAAAAAAACTTACTGCCGAGGAAAAATTCGCTAAAAGAGGTGTAGAATGTCCAACATGATAAACCCGCAATGTGTTGCGGGAAAAAACAACCCGATTTATGGTTAATCCCGTCCGGGATTCTGGCAATAATATTTTGCCAGACAATTGCTCAATGCCATATCTGCTAATACCGACAAAAGCCTATTTCAGCAGAATAATTCTTCGCGTTAATTTTTCGACGCCGGCGCGGAGGTGCAACAAATAAATGCCGGCGCTCACCGGCGCATCGTCGTCATCGGCGCCGTTCCATTGCACCACGCTGCGGCCGGCGGATTGCAAGCCATTGATGAGGGTGCGCACTCGCTGGCCGGAAAGGTTGAAAATCTCCAATCGCACATTGGTTTCGATGGAAATAAAAAACTCGATGCTTGTGCCGAAATTAAACGGATTCGGATAATTCGGATAAAGCTGCAACGAGAACGGCGGGCGGGGCTTGTCATCCGGATCTTCAAAATCGCCGGGATCGCCGCTCGCCTGCGGTCGCAGGGCCACCGCCAACATGGCCCAATCGGTGCTGCCGTTAAACGCGCCATTCACGGTTGCCGTACCGGCGGTCGGAAAAACTTTATCCTGTACCACCAGCGAAGCCGCGTTGCTGCTGCTCCCCTGTTTCATTTCTACGCGCTCGAGGTAGCCCAGCCCCGGCGTGTGGGTTTTGTTGCGCATAGCCGCCACGCTATAAATCACGCCGCCGTTAGCCGCGGTCGTCACATTAAACGAGTACGAGGTGTTATCCAAACCGCCGTCACATGGGCCATCCAAACCTTTGGTGTTGCCCGAGACCAAATCGTCCAACGGATGCGTTATCGAAACGCCGGCGTAACGCGATACCACAATCGCCGAGTTATATGGCGCGGACGCGAGATTGGCATTCACCGTGCCGACGCTGGCCGGCTCGCCTTGCGCCATCCACAATTCCGCGCCGATATTATCCCGCCCGGAACACTGCACTTTCACCAGTGTCCAATTCAGCCCAAGCCCGGTGACCGAATTCACGCGCGCCCGCGGCCGGGTGGTAATCGCCGCCAAATAGAGATGATCTTTCACCCCGGCGAGACTTGCCGCAGTCGTCACCAATGCCGAACTGCTGGAGCCGCCCGTTTGGGTTTCTTCATGCGACACGCGAATAACCGTGAACACCGCCTGCACACGCTTCGCGGCGTTCATCGTCAGCGTTGCCGGATTGGTCACGCCCAACAAATCGCCGCGCCATTCAACAAACTGATAACCGGTATCTGGAATCGCCGTCAGCGTTACCACCGTGCCGGCTTCATAAGGGCCGTTCGCCGGATCCAACAAAATTTTGCCGTGGCCCACAATTTCCGCGGTTAAATTGTAAGTCGCTTTAAATGTCGCCGTAATGTTCCGATGATTGGTGATCGTCAAATTCACCGGATTCACCGTGCCCGTCAAATCGCCGCTCCAGCCGGCGAAAGCAAACCCCGGATTCGCCGTTGCCGTCAGTTTTACTACCGTGCCGCCATAATACACGCCGCCCGGCGGATTCAATGTAACTGCGCCCGGCCCAACGATGTTCACCATGACATTAAACGGGCCGGCTTTCACAAAATTGGCGCTCACATTTTTCGGCGCATTCATGATGAGCGTTTCAGGGTTTTTAGGGCCGCTCAAATCATCGCTCCACCCCGTAAACAGATAACCGGACTGTGGCACCGCCAGTAAGCTCAACACCGTTAAACTGTCAGTTGTCATGCCGAGGGCATGCACCGCGATGCCGCCATTGCTCGAGCGCGTCGTCAATGCATATTTCGAACCATAAAGCCAATCCGTCCAGCCCGCGTTTTTACCGGCGCCCGCCGGAATTGGCGCGGGAAAATCTGTTTGGTAAAAATAATTAATGATATGCGGCAACCACTTGTCGTCACCCGCCACTGGATAGTCAGCTTCTTCGTACAACCATTTCATCGCGCGCAACAAAGCTCGATCCTGCCAGTTCCACACCTCGTAACCAGCCCGATGCAAAATAATCGCCTGCATCAACGCGCCCTGCAACGCGCCGTAGACATAATTTTCTTTGGGCGGCGGCCACCGAAACGGCCCGTCCCGACGCTGATCATCCGGCAGCACCCCGTCCACCGAATGGCCTTGAATCGTCGCTCCGGCAGGATTGATCCCGACCGGCGCATTCGGATCGGCATGCCACGACAGTTCTTCGGGGTTAAATGTAAAATCCGCGTAGGTCGCGCGATCGCCAAGCCATCCTTTGAACACGCGCGCCGTGCGTTCCAACTCGGTCACGTCGCCGAGGTAGCGCGCAATCGCCGCGCGCGTCGCGCCGCAGTGCAGGCCCCAGTTATTGGGCCGCGTTTCATGCGCCGTACGCAGCGATTGTCCATTTAAATCTTCCGTCAAAATTTTTCGCAGCCACTGGCGAAACGTTGCATCTTGATTTGCCGGCAGCACAACCAGATCCGCCGCCAAAACGTACGCCAGCAACTCACGCCCCAACGCCAGCGTCTCACCGCCATCTTCGCTGTCAATCGCGCTCATGCATGCCGCGATCACCGCGTCGCGATATTTTTCTTCGCCGGTGCGCGCATAAACCAACGCTTTCGCCAGCACATGCACATTCACCGAATCTTCCAGATCGGATAAATTCGGCAAGCCGATAGGTTCGTCCGCGCCGTTTTTAATCTCATTCCAGCTTAATCCTGCTGTCGGCAAACCGCTGATTTCCGCGGCGCTCGTCCAGATGCCATTGGCAAAACGCGGGACCGGGCGCGGCGAAAAAATCGCCGTTAAATTTTTATTGGCGTCAATTGTGATTGTTTCGACATTCATCCACCCTTTAAAATCGCCGGCATAACCACTGAACACGTATCCCGCTGAGGGCGTTGCGGTAAGTGTCACCACCGTGCCGGCAAAATACACCCCGCTCGGCGGATCAAGCGCCACGTTACCGGCGCCCACAATATTCAACGCCACCGTGTAACGCCCAATATCCTGAAATTTTGCGGTGACTTTTTTATCGCCATCCATCACGAGTGTCATCGCCGGATTTGTGCCTTTGAGATCGCCGTCCCAATCGCGAAACGTCGCGCCCGGCAACGGCACGGCATTCAACGCCACCACCGCGCCTTGATCATAAACGCCGCCGGCCGGATTCAATTCCACACGGCCAGAGCCGACCGCCGAAACCGTGAGCGCGTATTGCGCGATAAAATTGGCAAAGCTCGCGCCGGCGCCAGCCGAGTTGGTGATGATGATCGGCCCGGAAGTTACACCGGTCGGAACTTTTGCGCGCAATTGCGCATCCGAATCCAGCGCAAAGGTCGCTGCTCGGCCGTTAAAACTCACTCCGGTCACGCCACTGAAAGAACTGCCGGTAATCGTGATTTCCGTTCCGGCAGCGCCGCGCGTTGGCGCAAAAGAAAAAATTTGCGGCGGCGAGGTCACCGTAAAAACATTCGGGCTAAGGCCCGTGCCATTCACGCCGGCGACGCTAATCTTGCCCGTCGCCGCGCCCGCCGGAACGCTCGCACGAATTTGTGTGTTCGAATCCACCGTAAAACCCGGCGCATTCACACCATTAAAAGCGATGCTGGTAATCCCGCTAAAATTATTGCCGAGAATCGTGACGGATGTTCCCACCGGCCCGCTTACTGGCGCAAACGAGCTGATGATTGGAGGTAAGGTTACGAAAAATTCCGTGGAACTGGTGCCGACGCCAAAATCATTGATGATGGTAATTTTGCCGTTCGTCGCGTCAATCGGCACGATGGCGCGAATCTGCGTATCGGTATCAAAAGTAAAATTCGCCGGCGAGCCGTTGAATAACACTTTGCTCACACCAGTAAAATTGCTGCCGGTGATTGTCACCAGCGAGCTGATCGGCGCGCTCGCCGGAACAAAAGCGGTGATACGCGGCGTGCGATTGAGCAGATCAATATTATTGTGCAGGTAATACCGAGTGCCTTTGTCCGCCGCTAAAATCAAAATGCCGGTCGCGTCGGTGACGCATTGTTTGGTCGAAGTGGGATTGGTAATATCGGCGTCGGAGGCGCTGCGCAAAATCGGCGTGCCGCGGCCCGTGGGAAAAACCAGATCGTTCAGGCTCGCGCTTTTCAGGTAAATGTTGCCGCGATTGGTATCGGTGCTGCGCGCCAAAACATACAACCGCTGTTCTTCATCATTCACGACTAACATCGGCCGCGTGTGATTCAAATTTCCCGTGGCAAAAACGTGCCGGCTCCAAACGCCAGCGGGATTTCGCTTTAAGACAAAAATGCTGGCAGCTTGCGAACCAGAAAGATTGGTGACAGCCGCCGCATACAAATTGCCCGAGCCATCGCACGACGCTTTCAAGATGAAATGATCATCCACTGCCGGCCCGAGGCCCGCGCCGGACAGCGCCACCTCACGCGGCTGCCAGGCCTCATCCGCCTCGCCATCGCGATGCACCGCAAAATAGTTCGTCGAATCTTTTTGGTTCGACCACATCACGCCAAGCTTATTTTCGCCGAAAGCGACAAGAGCCGAAATATCATCCGGATCGGCATCGCCGCCTTGCACCGGCAAAGTAAACGGCGTGCCCCACGTCAGATCGTTGCCCAGCGTGCGATTGAGATAAACTTTATTGCCTTCCATCCACGTGACCCACAGCTTGCCGCTCGAATCTTTGTCGAGGGTCAGCGTTTCAGATTTGGAATTATTGATCGTGACGGGAAAGTTCGCGTCGGGCGTGTATTGTTTGGTTGCAGCGTTGTAGCTATACCGATAAAGTCTCGCGAGTTGGCCCGCGGTGGCGGGGCCGGCATTCGAAGCGTAATAATGCGAAGCGATATAAAGATACTGCCCATCCCACAACACATCGCCGCGCGAACCGGCACGATTATCGGCGACGATATTTGTGCCCACCCAACTTTGAACGGCCGGATCCAGGCGGTAAATTTCGTATTGGTTGGTCAGCGGATTCCACAACAAACCCCACCACCAACCATCGTTCCACCACAGCTTGCTTTCCGACTTGCCATACGTCGGCTCATTCGTCGCAGCCACGCCAAAATAAAAATCGCGATGGCCGTTGGTCACCGGCGTCGATTGCGCCTGCGCCGTTTGCCGTCCGGCAAAAAACAGCGTCAGACCCAAAATCACCAAGCCGAAACGCGCCATTGCCGCTGCTGTCCGAGATTCGCGAATCATGGGTGCTCCTCGTCTCACGCCACCGATGTTCAGGCTCCCGGTTGACATTTTCACGACTTCGTTTTTTGGTGTGGAGTGAAGCTCGGCTGATGTGGCGATTTTTTCTAATATACTCAAATTGCGCGGAACGAGCCGGACTTCACTTTTACTTCGTTATTTTTAAAACAAAATCATTCGCCGCGTTTGCATAAAAACGTTGTTGCCGTTATCGCCCTTTACGATGATCTGATAAAAATACATCCCGGTCGCAACCGGGCGGCCGGTGTCATCGCGGCCGTTCCAATTCACCTGGTACGTGCCGCGCGGGTATTTGCCCCCGACCAACTGGCGCACAAACCGGCCCAGTTCATTATAAATATTCAGCGTCACCTCGCCCGCTTCCGGCAATGAGAAATTAATCAACGTGTGCGGATTGTCAAAATTGCGCTCAGCGGAAAACGGGTTCGGATAGTTTTGCGTCAAGCCAAAGGCGCTTGGCGTCTCGCGGCCAATCACCACGCCATTGACATCCATCGTGACCAACGGGCGAATCTCCGCCGTAATCACCGCCCAATCCGAGCTGTTGCTAAACGTACCATTGACCGCAACCGTGCCCGCCGTCGTGAGCCGGCGATCCATCACTGCCACCGACGCTGCCGGCCCGAAACTGCCCTGTACGATTTCAGTTCGCTCGGTAAATCCGGCGCCCGGCGTGTGTGTCAAATTTCGCATCGTCGCCGCGCTATAAAGTATCGCGCCATGTAGGGTCGTCGTCATTTCAAAAGAATAAGAATTATTGTCGACGCCATTTTCACAAGCGCCATTCACTCCATTCGGATTGCCCGCGAGCATGGCGCCGAGCGGATTGGCCGTATCCGCGCCGGCATAACGGGACACGGCAATCACGGCATTCACCGGCGCCGACGAAAATGTCGCGCTCACGGCGCCGCTGTGGCGCGGCGTGCCTTTCGCCAACCACAACTCCACGCCGGTTTGATTACGGCCGGAGCATTGCGTTTTTACCCGTTCCCATTCCAATCCCAATCCGGAGACGCCCGACACACTGACTTTAGGCTTGGTCGCAATCGCCGCCAAATACAAACGGTTCGATGCACCGGAAAGCGCCGTGGCTGTTGCCACGCTCGTAATATTGCTTGAGCCGCCAGTCTTGGTTTCTTCATGCACCACTTGCCCGCGGCCGTTACTGATCGTAAAAATCGCTGTTGTTTTGCGCGCGGCGTCGATCTTTATTGTCGCCGGATTGGCGAAGCCGCTCAAATCACCGGTCCAACCATTAAATTGAAAACCGGAATCCGGTATCGCCGTCAACGTTACCACTGTGCCGGCTTTATACGGGCCGCTCGGCGGATTTAGAGCCACGCGGCCGGAGCCGACTTTATGCAATGTGAGCGGATAAAAATTTTGATCGCCGCCCAGATCGTTGAAATTGTGTAAATAATGCCGGGTCGATTGATCGCTGGCAATAACCAACAAACCGGTGCGACCGCTCAAACATTGTTTGGTTGAAGACGGATTATTGATCATCGTATCCGTTTCGCTTTTAATAAACGGCGTTCCCAATCCCGGAGCAAAGACGATGTTGTCGAGATCGCTGCTCTTCATATAAATATCCCAGCGCTTTTTCGTCACCTCATGGGTGGCAACAACGTAGAGCTTGCGATGTTCACTGTCGATCAACAGAATCGGGCGCGTGTGGGCGTCGCTGACTTTGCCAAAAAGATAGCGCGACCAAACGCCGGCGGCGGTTCTTTTTAAAACGTAGGTCAACGGCTGCTCGCTGCGCGCCAAACTGGTTTTCGTTGCCGCATAAATATTGCCGTCGTTATCGCATGCGGGTTTAAGATTAATATGATCATACGATACTTCGCCGAGATTCGAGTCGGTCAAAGCGGTCTCACGCGCTTCCCAGGTTTGATCGGCATTGCCGTCGCGATGCACGGCGAAATACGTGGTTTTGTCATTTTGATTCGACCACATGAGGCCGATCTTGTTGCCGCCAAATGCGATGATGGTGGAAATATCATCTTCGACCACGTCATTGCCTTGCACCGGCAAATCGAACGGCGCTCCCCACGTGAGATCATTGCCGACGCTGCGATTTATTTTCACTTTGCCGCCCTCTGTCCACGTCACCCACAACCGCCCGGAAGAATCTTTCGCAAGCACCAGCGTTTCCGAGAGGGAACGATTGACCAGCACCGGAAAACCCGGATCGAGGCTGTAACTCTTCGAGGTTGAGCGATAACTGAAGCGGTAAAGCCGCCCGGAATTCGCCTCCGCCGCCGGAATCGGTGTATGTGTAAAAATATGTGACACGAGATAAAGCTGTTTACCGTCCCACAGCGCATCGGCTTTGGAATTCGATCGTTCGTCGATTCCCGTGCCCGTGCTCGACCAGCTTTGTGTTGCCACTTCGAAGCGCTGAATGGTGTTGGTCTTCCGGATCGGATCCCACAAGCACCCCCACCAAATGCCGTCATTCCACCACAGTTTGCTTTGCGGTTTCTCGCCGGTCGGTGTGTTGTTCACCGAGGTGCCAAAATAGAAATCACGATACCCCGCCGTCACGGGAATGGATTGCGCCGACGCTGTTTGCCAATTTGCCTCACAAATAAAACATAGCCCCGCGCCCAACAATAGCCAGACGCGCACAAGGACAACCCGAATAGTCGCCCTTGTGCTCCCGTTTTTCATTATTTTTTGCTGCATCCAAAACATAAATGGATTCAAAGTCTTCCAATGACAACTTTTATCGCCAACAACTCTTTTGCCTCAACGGCACCAACTGCCGCCGGGGTTTGCCTATGTGAC
This sequence comes from uncultured Cytophagia bacterium, assembly GCA_964477305.1. Classification (GTDB taxonomy): domain Bacteria; phylum Zhuqueibacterota; class Zhuqueibacteria; order Zhuqueibacterales; family Zhuqueibacteraceae; genus Zhuqueibacter. The sequence continues at coordinate 23,252 of CAYZFF010000001.1, read as the reverse complement.
TTATTTCAATAACGTCACTCACGGCGTTTGCGTAAACGCGAGACGCATTACGTTTTATTCTTATTTCAACAACGTCATACGCCGCGTTTCTGTAAAGAGGACCTGGCTGTCTTCAGTTTCGACAACAATTTGATACAAATAGGCGCCGGCGGCAACGGCGCGATTAAAACTATCGCGGCCATTCCAGTTTTCTGTATAGCGCCCAGGAGCCATTTCCCCAGCGGTCAAAACGCGAATCAATTGGCCCGTCACGTCATAGATGTTCAATCTCACATTAGCGGTCTGCGGCAATATGAAACTAATGACTGTGTTCGGGTTAAATGGATTCGGATAATTCGTTTCAAGCGCAAACTCCGTCGGCAGCAAATTAACTGTGGCGACATTAGCCTGAAGTTTGCTCATCGAAAGCTGCGGTTTAATCTCCAGCGCGATGACCGCCCAATCCACGGCGCCGCTTGTCGTACCGTTGAACATCACGGCACCGGCGGTGGCAAAGCTTTTATCTTGCACTGCCAGCGCCGCGCTCGAAGCGCCGGCCTGCATCAACTCGCCGCGCTCCGTGTAACCCGCGCCTGGTGTATTGGTTTTATTCCGCACCGCGATCGCGCCGTAAATCATCCCGCCGTTTACGGACGTCGTGAAATTGAAGGCGTACGCCGCATTATCGACGCCGCCGGAGCACGCACCGATGCCACCGGCCGTGTTGCCGGAAACCAGCGTGCCAATAGGATCTATTCCATCCGCGCCGGAGTAGCGCGACACCATAATCACCGCGGCATCCGGGGCTTTGGCTAGCGTCGCCGTCACAGCGCCATTGCCAGTCGGTGTGCCCTGCGCCATCCACACGTCCACGCCGGTGATGTTGCGGCCGGAACATTGGGTTAGCACACGCGTCCACGTCAACCCGAGACCGGAAACGCTGGTCGCGGACACGTTCGATCTCGCCGAAATCGCCGCCAAATAAAGATGTCCAGCCGCTCCGGTGAGGTTCGCCGCAGTTGAAACCGTCGTCGAGGCGCTCGAACCACCAATTGCAGTTTCTTCATGCACCACTTGCCCGCTGCCGCCGATGCTTGAAAAATTAGCTGTGATATTTTTATTGGCAGTCATCGCCAGCGTCGCCGGGTTGCTGGAGCCGCTCAAATCGCCGCTCCAACCCGTAAACTGAAAACCGGAATTCGGCGTCGCCGTCAGCGTCACGACCGTGCCGGAATTATAAGTTCCTCCTGCCGGAACCGGCGCAATACTGCCGGAACCAGTGGTGTTCATCGTCAAGGTGAATTGTGCCGGCGCAATGGGCGTAAACGTCGCAGTTACATTCTTATTCGCCCCCATCGTAATAACGGCCGGATTCGTCGAGCCGCTCAAATCACCGCTCCAGCCGCTGAACTGATAACCGCTGTTGGGCGTCGCAGTTAACGTCACCGGCGTGCCGGAGTTATAAACACCGCCCGGCGGATTCAATGTTACATTTCCCAAACCGTTTATGTTAGTGGTTAACGTATATTGCGTTACCGGTATTGGTGTAAACGTCGCCGTGACAAATTTATTTGTGTTCATGCTGAGCGTGGCGGGATTCGTCGTGCCGCTCAAATCGCCGCTCCAGCCGCTGAACTGATAACCCGTGCTCGGCGTCGCCGTCACCATCACCATGGCGCCGGCGCTAAATGAGCCGCCCGTCGGCGTGACGCTGCCGGAACCGCTAGCATTCGTCGTCAAGGTGAATTGCACGCCGCTGCTTGATTGTGGACGAATCTCCAGCCCGATGACGGCCCAATCGACGCTGCCACTGAAGGTGCCGTTGAGTGTCGTCGTTCCTGCGGTTGTCATGACTTTATCTTCCACGGCCGCCGCGGCTTTGCTCTTTTTGATATCTGCACGTTCGGTATAGCCCGACCCCGGCGTGTGCGAGCGATCGCGCATCGCCGCGGCGCCATAAACCACCGAACCATTTAAGGTCGTATTCAAGTTGAATGAATAAGTTTTGCCTTCAACTCCATTAGCACACGTGCCATTAACGCCGGCGGTATTTCCCGCAACCATATTACCGAGCGGCGCCGTCGCATCGACGTTTGCATAACGTGACACCGCAATGACTGCATTGCTCGGCTTCGACACAAACGTCGCGGTCACCGTGCCGCTACTGCTCGGCGCGCCCTGCGCCATCCAAACCTCAATGGCGGTTTTATTTTTACCGGAACATTGCACTTTTACCGGCAACCAGTTTAAGCCGAGGCCGGAAACCGCCGACACCGCAACTTTGGCATCCATCGAAATCGCCGCCAGATAAAGTTCACCGTTCATTGCGGCGAGGCTCGCCGAGGTCGCTACTGTCGTGGAACTGCTCGAACTGCCGGTTACCGTTTGCTGATGTACAACTTGCCCGCTCGGAATGATGATCCCAAACGTCGCAGTTACACTTTTATTGCCGTCCATCATGATCGTGGCGGGATTCGTCGAACCACTCAAATCGCCGCTCCAGCCGTTGAATTGATAACCCGCGTTCGGCGTCGCCGTCAACGTCACCATCGTACCGGAATCATATGTACCGCCTGTTGGATTCAACGTTACGTTTCCAGAACCCACGTTGATAACGGATAAGGCATATTGTGTCGTTGGCAATCCGACATTAAAAACATTTATACTCTTGCCGGTACCGGTCGCTTTCGTCACGCTAATCTTCCCCGTGGTCGCCCCGGACGGAACCGTCGCGGTAATTTGCGTATTCGAATTCACCGTGAAACTTGCCGCCACGCCAGTAAACGCCACTGCCGTCGCGTCGGTGAAATTGTTGCCGTAAATCGTCACTTCCGTGCCCACCGGCCCGATTGTCGGTGTGAATGAACTGATCGTCGGAGCCGCGCCGCCGTTGCCGGCCAACGTCAAATAATTATGATAATAATAGCGGTTCACTTCATCACTGGCGAGGATGAGAATTCCAGTCAAGCTATTAACATTATGTTTCGACGTGGTCGCATCATTGATATCCGAATTGTCCGAGCTTTCAATGAAAGCGTCGCCCTTGCCGGAGGGAAAACTAATATTATCCAAACTGACTTTTTTCTTCGTAATATAACTGCTGCTCTTGGCAAAAACATACAACTCGCGATTTTCGTCGTCGATCACCACGATGGGTCGCGTGTAATCGTCGGCCTTCGTCGCGACGACGTACTTTGTCCAGCCGCCGCCAAAACCACGCCTGAGCAGATAGATTCCGGGGGCGGTTGTACCGCTCAAACTTGTCTTCGTCGCAAGATACAAATTACCGCCGCCATCGTTGGTCATTTTGATATTGAGATGATCGTCCGCCACCGCGCCCAGACTTGGATCGGACAACGCCACTTCTTGCGCGCCCCAAACCGTCGCGGCATCGTTGTCCTTATGCGCCGAAAAATAAATCTTGGAGTCACTTTGGTTGCTCCAGACCACGCCTAATTTGCCATTGAACGCAATCAAGGTTGAAATGTCATCGCTGCTCGTATTCGCCCCCTGCGTCGGCAAGGCAAAGGGCGTTGCCCACGTGGCGCCGTCATTAGCCGAATAATTCAAATACACTTTGCTCGATTGTGTCCACGTCACCCATAATTTCCCGGTCGAATCTTTATCAAGCACCAATGTTTCAGAGATGGCGTTGTTCACGATTACCGGAAAACCGCTTTCGAGACTATACGTTTTTGTTGCCGCTTCGTAAGTGTAACGGTAAAACCGTCCCGAACTGGAGGCGGACGCGCCGCCGCTGGTTTGCGAGCCGCCGCTATAAACATGCGAAACGATATATAATTTTTGCCCGTCCCACAAAGCATCGCAAAGCGATTGTGAACGGTCGTCAACGTCCGGTCCGACGTTGGCCCAACTTTGAGTCGCCAGATCAAAACGATGAATGCGATATTTATTCGCTGAGGGATTCCACAGCACGCCCCACCATGAGCCGTCATTCCACCACAGCTTGCTCTGCGGCTTGTCCGCCGTAGGCGCTTCAAAAACCGTGGAACCATAAGAGAAATCGCGGTAACCGGCGTCAATCGGAGTCTGTGCGAAAACCGGCGTACAACTCAACAAAATGGCCAACGCCCAAATTCCAGCGCTGAGCCTGCCGTTAGATAAAGCAAGCATAAGCTGCTGAAATTTGTGCCGGACGAAACTGTTCATCATCGTATCCATGCAATAACTCCCGAGTTAATTCTCAAGCCGTGAATAAAAACGTAAATTGTAATTTGAGGAGGTGATAAAGAGGTGGTCGAGAAAGCGGAGAGTGTTCGTTGCCAGCCATTCAACCGGAGTACTGGCGGCTACAGAATAATTATTGTATAAAAACCGGCTTGCGTCCGGTAAAATTTCGGGTCTAAAATCGTACTACTACACTGTTACCATATCTTATTAGCGTGTCACCCTGAACGAAGTCGAAGGGTGCGGTCATGGTTCGACTCCGCTCACCATGACAAATTAAGGTAACAGTGTACTACTTTGCTATTTGCAACTTGTGGGCGTGGATTAAGTGAAGCAATGGTCGAGATTTGCCTTCGTGCAATCCTGCCGCTCACACCGCTACCGCGAAATCACCATGCGTCGCGTCGCGACAAATTTATCCGCACGCAATTGATAAAAATAAATGCCTGCGCTTACCGGCGCGCCTTTGCCGTCTTTGGCATCCCAGCGCGCATTATAAGTGCCCGGCGCGAAAGTTGAATTCAGCAAGCGTCGCACTTCTTCGCCAAGCAGGTTGTAAACCGTGAGCTGCACCGGCGTGGCTTTTTTCAAGGAAAAATGAATCATCGTGTTTGCGCCGCTCTGCGCCTCGCGCAATGAAAACGGATTCGGCGTATTCTGTTGTAAAATGACAAAGCCGTCGCTATCCAACACGCCTCCCGTTCCGGCGCGCACCGCATTGGTGCCGCCGCTTTCCGGGCAGACGGTGAGGTATTTTTTCGCGATATCTTCCCAGCCATACAGCCGGAAATTGCGTGCCGGTTGATTATGCCAGACCAACATGCCATGCGGAAAATTTTGCGCAAAAACCCGGCTGTTCATCTCCAGGCCGTCGCCGGCGCGCAAACTATCGTCTTGAATGCGCGTGAGCAATAAATGTTGATGCGGCGCGCCTTTCTCGCCTTCGCGGCGGTAAACTTTAATGCTGTTCGTTTCAGGATGAGAAACCAGAATATATCCCGTGCCATTGGCGCAACGATACAACGCCAAACCTTCATTGTTGCCGCCGGAGAGGCTATCTTCCTGTGCAAAAAAACCGAGATGGGCGTTTCCCATAAGCGCATTCGCATAGTATTTGTGAATGCCAACTTTTTCTTCAGAAGCATAAAGATAACCCAGCTCATCGTCGGCGACCATGCCTTCGACGATATTCATAAAATTGCCAAATTCTCTGACAAACACGCCTTTAACATGGCCGGTGCCATCATCTTCCAGGCGAATTTGCCAAAGCCGGCCTTTGGCATCGCTATTTCGGCTGCTCACAATAATAAACATCAAACCATCGCTCGGCCGGCGGTACATCGTCAGGCCATACGGCGACTTGAACATTTTATTGAGGATGTTGGTGTCATCGAGCGAAGTCACATCGTTTAACTTGCGCGTTGCTGGGTCAATTTCAAAAATACGCACTTTCTGACTATCGCGCAGCGTCACCGCCGCGAGGTCAACCGTTTTATTTCCCAACTTAAAGCCATACCGTACATCAACATTGTTCGGCCGGTCCAGGCTCAGTCGCTGTTTTTGTGTACCGTCTAAATTCCAGGTGTACAGTCCACCGTCTGGAGACGAACCTTTATCGGTGCCGAGAATCAAGCTCTTCGCCGGGTCCGTGGGATGCATCCAGATCGCGGCATCGTCAGCGTCGGCGACCACTGAGGAGGTGATAATTCGTGGCTTGACGGTGATTATATTGGAGGTCTGCGCCGCTAATCCGCTCGCTACCGCCAACACCGCCGCCATCCTGATGAAAAGCATACGTAACATAACAATCAATCCTCAATTAACAATATTCGCCGTAGTCTCGCTTAATTTAGCTTGATCGCGCTTGGGCGCATCTTTTGAGCCGATAATGACGTTATCAAAAACCTGCACGCGACTGTCGGCGTCGAGATCGATGCCTTCATCGCCGCAATACTCGAAGCGATTGCGGCTAATCTCGCCTACACTGCTGTCAAAATCGAGGCCGTCTTTAAAACAATCTTGAAAGGTGTTGTTGCGAAAAAAAGCCTGGCCTTTGTGAACTTGCGCGCCATCTTTGCCGAACAGATTTTTAAAATAACATTGCGTCACTTCCGCGTCGGTGTCGACGAAAGACAACGCCCCGGGAAAATCAATATTATTGACAAACGCCTGCCGGCCATGCTCAAAACGAACGTGTTCAAAAATCGCGCGCCCGGCGCGCACCACGCCGACGACGCCCCACTTCCGCCAGCGGTTTTGCGCTGTAAAAATAATCGGCGCTTCCGGCGTGCCGCGGGCAATGATCGAGCTATAAGAAATCAATGAAGCGCCCACTCCCAAACGCAGCACGGCGCCCGGCGCAATCATCACTCGCAGTCCGGGCGGCACGATAATCGTCTCATCAATATCGTGTTGGCCACGACCAATCGACAAGAGCATGGAGTCGGCCGCGTCGCGCTTAAAAAACGGATAGCGCGCCACCAAAGTCGCCGGCGCCACATTCACTTGCATTTGCAAATCTTCGGCTACAGTGACATTGTAACCGGATAACTTAAACCACATCCAACCGCCTTTATCGAAATAATAAACGGCGTCCAGAATAGCCGTGGTTAAAATTCCCCAACTCAGCAGCCAGGTCGCCATTTGCACCAAAGCCGACCCGTTGCTCTGGCGCCGCCATATGGCAAAAACCAGCGAGCAAACGCCAAACATCACGCCGATAAAAACTACCAGAGGTTTAGGGACTTTATAAATTTCTTTTGCAATTGCCAGCCCCGCGAGAATGAGCACCGTCGCGGGAATGGCGAATTTTAAATCGGCTCGCCGCATCGGCCACCCTGACCAAGTGGATGAGATCTATTCGATGAAAATCAACTTGCAATCGTCACAGCGAGTGCTTCGCAGCTCTGCAGGCGCAGCCTGTGGCCGTTGACTCACGATGACATTGTTCTATTTACCAAAACACGATCAGCACTGTTGCAAAATCCAGCGCGCCGCTTCCAACAAATCATCAGCAATATACTCCGGCTGCCATGCGGAACCGGAAAATTCGTTTTTAGATTCCTGGCCGTAGCCCGTGTGCACCAAAATATTCCGGCAGCCGACGGCGTGCCCGGCTTCGAGGTCGGAGATTTTATCACCGACGACAAAAGAAACACTGAGATCGAGATCCAACTCACGCGCCGCCTTTTCCAGCATGCCGGGCTTGGGCTTGCGGCAGTTGCAATCTTGCCGATAAACGCCGATGCCCGCCGCCGGATGATGCGGGCAATAATAAATCGCATCCACGGCGGCGCCGTGCGCCTCCAGCATTTTTTCTAAAACCTCATGCACTTCACGCAACGTTTGTTCGGTAAAATAACCGCGCGCGACGCCGGCCTGATTCGTAACCACGACAACTTTGTAGCCGTTTTGGTTCAGCAACTTAATCGCCTCGGCCGCGCCGGCGATTAAACGCAGTTGATCCGGATGACTGAGGTAATTGACTTCTTCATTGATCGTGCCGTCACGATCGAGAAAAACACAACGATGGGCCATGAAAACTCAAGGTGAATTGGGGTTGGCAGAACGACACTCTGCGTAAAAAATCTATCCGCGCACGTCCCACGTTTGCAGGCCGTGATGATCAAAAGTGAACTCAACCACTTGGCCGCCTAATTTTTCCAATTCTTCGGCGACGACATGCTTTTTATCGAACTCGCAATAGAGCAGCAGATAACCGCCGCCGCCGGCGCCAAGAATTTTGCCGCCGAGGGCGCCGTGCTGCCGGGCACTCTCGTAAAGCTTGTCAATGGCCGCATTGGTGATCTGCTTCGCCATTCTCTTTTTGTTATCCCACGCTTCATGGAGGAGGAGGCCAAAATCATCCACACGTTTTTGCAGCAGCGCGTTTTTCATTTCGATGGTGATTTTTTTCAGCTCGTCCATCGCGCTCAACACGTCGGCCTCTTTTTTCGTGTACGCCTCGACCTGCGTGGAAATAATATTGGCCGACAGCCGCGTGCGGCCAGTGTAGCACAAAAGCAAACGATATTCCAGTTCATTGATGACATCAGCGTCGATGCGCAACGGATTCACCACGACATTGGAGAGGCCGGGGCCGCGGCCGAATTCGATAAAATTGAATCCGCCAAAGGCCGCCGCATATTGATCCTGCATACCGCCTTTAATGCCCAAATCTTCACGTTCGACGTGATACGCAAGATTGGCAATTTCATAATTGGTCAGCGGCAGGCGCTGCAAATGCTTCAGCAAGCCGATCAGCGCCACGACCATCGTTGATGACGAGCCGAGGCCGGAGCCTGGCGGCGCATCGCTGTGAATAAAAAAATCGAACCCCCGTTCGTAGCCTTTGTTCAAATTTTTATTTTTAATGACGGCTTTCACCAAATCCAATTCGCCGTCGTAATTCATTTCTTCATCGAGATTATATTTCGCCACGATATCGTAGTCGAGTGACTTCACCGTGACGTTGCGATCGTCGCGCAAGCGCAAAGAACCATAGGCATATTTTTCAATGGTGGCGCTCAACACCACGCCGCCATACTCGTCTTTATAAGGCGAAACTTCCGTTCCACCGCCGGAAAAGCTGATGCGCAAAGGCGCTTTGCTGCGAATAATCATAACTTATCCCTTCCCTGAGATAAAATTCTGGAATCCCTGATAACCGGCCGGGGTGCCGATATCGACAAAATAGCCGTCGGTCGCATACCCAAACAGCCGGTGACCTTGATTTAACAACGCCGGAAATGTTTCTTTTTCCAGCGAAACTTTTTTGGCCGGCGCGATGAAGTCCAGCACGGTTGGCTCGAGCATGTAAATGCCGGCGTTGATCAATTGCGCCGGCGCGGCGCTCGCAAATTTTTCATTGAAACTAAGAATTTCATCGGCAGCGCCGATGGTCACCGAGCCGTATTCTTTGGCATCCTGAATTTCCGTCAACGCCATGGTGCCGAGGCCGCCGCGCCGCTCCGTCCGCTGCTGATGGAATTTACCCAAATCCCGCAAATCGACATCGAGATAGGTGTCGCCATTCAAAACAAAAAACGGCCCGCGAATAAATTTCTGCGCCAACTTCAAAGCGCCAGCGGTACCCAATAACTCTGCCTCGATGGAATAATCGAATTTCATGCCCCACGCTTTGCCGTCGCCAAAATGATTTTGAATTTGCTCGTAAAGATACCCGACACAAAAAATCACGTGCTGCACGCCGTCGCGTTGTAACAGCTTGATCTGATATTCGATGAACGGCTTACCGGCAATATCAGCCATGGGTTTCGGTTTGTCATTCACCACTGGGCGGAGTCGCGTGCCGAGGCCGCCGGCTAAAATAAGTGCTTGCATGTTCTGTCTAATTTACGAGTAATTTTTTTTTAATGCAGTAAAAATGTTTGCCGTAGCCCGCTTGTAGTAACCCCTTCCGGGGTTAGCTTTTCATCAAACCGGCGCTTGGCATTACTACGAACCTATTTGCTTTTCGTCAAGCCGGTACACCTGAAGGCGTCACTACGGACTTGCAGTACGGTTTCATCTTCTCATACAAATCCTGAAACGATACCGGGTACGGATGGCGCACAGTATACGCTTCTTTACCCGAGAGCGCGCGATGCAGAATTTCGTACTGCAACTCGTGCACATTGTCGAGAAATTCATTGGCGCGTTCAGGAAAAGCAAATTTGAACGCCAGGTAATGCTGCATAAACGGAATCTGCTCGAAGCGAATCGAGGAGATCATGTGCTTCGCAATCGCCGCCGGTGACATCGGCTCAACCGTGGTTGTCGCGTCGGCGTGGCTCAAGGCAAAGAATATTTTGTCCGGACGCGCCGAAAACGGGCCAAAGCGGTCGCCAAAAACCACCTCCGGCTCGACGCGAACGTTGAGCTGGCGCTTGATGCGCGGCATCCCTTCGCGTAAAAGCTTGATGGGCAGCATCTTACCGAACGGGCCGTTCAAATTCTGCTGAAAATTGTCCAAACCGTGAATCGCCTTGAACATCATAAGATTTTCGCGCTTAACCTCGCGACGCACATGCGGCAGATTCTCGATATGCCAGTCCCACAAGCGAATGACTTCCGGGATGCCGTACATCTTTTGGCCGTCGCCACTGAGCAAAATCCATTCATCGCCAACGTAACGACCGCCATGTGCAGCAAAGGATAACAGCGTTTCGGTTTTGCCGCCTTTCGCCCAACCGGTCACCACGATGCCGGTGTCTTGATAAACAAAGCCGGACGCGTGCAACGCCACACAATCTTTGCGCAACATCGTCAAATTCACCAGTGCCAGCAATAACGGCACGGCGCGCACGCCGGTCTCGCAAATAATTTCACATTGTTTGCTGCCGACTTGCTCGAAAGCGATTTTCACTCGCGCGGCCTTTTTGCTGCTGCGCAAAATAAAAAAACTATCGTCGGTGAAACCATTTTCATTCAGCGTCAAATGCCGCAACCCGGTGATGGGAATATGCTCGACAAAACGAACCACAATATCGGGTTCGCGGTTCAAGGCTTTCTTCAACGGCCCGAGCTGCCGGGAAACCGCCTCTTCATCACCCGTGGCGGGATTAAGCAGACGAATGCCGACGAGTCCATGAATATCGTAATCAACATGATTGTGCGCCGGTGAAAATGCGCCATTATTTGACATCCGAATTTGACCTCATATTTTCAATTTAAAATTTTCGCAACTATTCAGCTCAGAGATTCACAAAAACCAAGGCTGTAAGCGGATAAAGCAGATTGAACAGATATCGATTTTGGCCAATAAATTCTTGAAATCCGCTTTATCCGCTCAATCTGTTTACAAAAACAATAGCTGGATAGTTACAAATTTTCAATTTGGAATTTTAAATTTTTTACTGATAATCCGTGTCATGCCTTCTGATTAACCGGCTGCGCCACGGCGCCGTGCCGCTGCGGCTGCCAGAATTCGATGCGCTGGCCGCGCAAGATCCGCGTGACCGCAATCAACGCGGCGGCATTGGCCAGGCAATAAAAAAATGGAATATACAAAAATTTTAACCGGCCCCAGCGATGGCCGCGCAACCAATACCCGGCGCCGGCCAACAGATAAAACAGCGTTTGCGCCACGGCCGCGCTCAGATAAAAAATATGCGTGCCGCTCAACAGCCAACTGGCCCCCAGGAGAATCAGCAAAAAAACCGGCACGAGCCGGCGCAACACTTTATGCGAGAACAAAACCACCGAGTAAAAACCGTAGCGAAATGGATTGAGCAAACGCTGGCGCAGCAACACGCCGCGTAAACCGCGCGTCATGATTCGCACTTTGCGGCCGAATTCCAACGCTGCCGAAGCCGTCGGTTCTTCATACGCAATGGCTTCACTTTCAAAAACGAGGCGATGGCCCTGCGCGATAACCGCAGTCGAGATCGCAAAATCATCGGTCACCGCGGCACTGGCCGGCGGCTCATACAAGCTGCGGCGAATCGCGTAAATCGCGCCGTGCGCCGAAACGATGCTGCCGGTTAAACTTTCGAGCGTCTTCAACCATTTATCAAACGACCAGTACATGCCTTCGCCTTCGCTGGTCGTATCGGCTTTTTTCGCCTTCAAATAAACCTGATTGCCGCAAACGCCGCCAACTTGCGGATCCGCAAAATTGCGCACCAACATGCGCAGCGCATCGCTTTTGTACATCGAGTTGGCGTCCGAGAAAACGAGAATCTCGCCATTAACTAAGTTGACCGTATCTTTAATCGCATAAATTTTTCCGCGGCGCGGAAAAGGCATTAGGCGCACGCCATGTTTTGCATAATCCGCGACAATGGCGTGGGTCCGGTCATCCGAGCCATCCGAGGCGACAACAATTTCAAGCTGCGCCGCCGGATAGTCGAGCGCCAAAGCATTGTCGAGGCGTTCGGCAATCGCGCGTTCTTCATTCCACACCGGAATGATCAAACTCACTTTGGGCGTAATCGGCTTTTGCTGCACGCGGCGGTTTCGCAGTCGGGCAACGATGATGGTGAGCAGGATAAAGCCCACATAGGAATAAACGATCATCGCGACGGAAATCCAGAAAGCAAACCAGGAAATTGAAAACGTCAGCATTTCAGTTTGCTCCACGCCCGGTGAAAACCGCGCCGATGGTGCGGAACATAATCTGGAAATCCAGCCACATGCATTGATTGCGGAGGTAAGAAATATCCAGCCGAACGCGTTCATCGAAGTCCAGCTCATTGCGTCCGCAAACCTGCCACAAACCGGTCAAGCCCGGTTTCAATTGCAAGCGCGCCGTGTGCCACAAATTATATGTCGAGGCTTTAAATGAAGTCGGGCGCGGGCCGACCAGCGCCATATCGCCGGTGAGCACGTTTAAAATTTGCGGCAATTCATCCAGGCTGGTTTTGCGCAAAAAACGTCCAACGCGCGTGATGCGCGGATCATTGGCGATTTTGAAATCCGGATAAGTCAACAGGTTCAGGTGCATATATTTTTCTTTCAATTCCTCGGCATTCCGCACCATCGTCCGGAGTTTGAACATCTTGAACCGCTTGCCGCCGCGGCCGGTACGCCATTGAAAAAAGAAAATCGGCCCCGGTGAATCGATTCGAATCGCCAGGCAGCAAAGCAACAGCACGGGCAAAATCAGCGGCAGTGCCGCAAAGCAAACCGCCAGATCCGTCGCGCGCTTGAGGCCTTGATAGACCGCGCCCTGTCCGAATAGTTTGGCCGTTGGCCCGCATTCGTACCACGGTTTCTCCGGTTGCGAATAACTTCCGGGCTCAACGGTTTCCTGCAATTGATAAGCGCTGGAAATCCCTTGCATAAACAACCTCTAGACCTTATCTCCGGTTGAAATAAAAAAGCGGTGCAACTATTTATCAATTTTCCATTCGGACAATTTTCACTCAGGCCGTTCGCGTCGAAAAAATTAACTAAGACGTGAAATTTCCGAATAGCGTTTAAATAGTTGCCGAGTTAGCACTCGCACTGCGCCGCCGCTTGCAGAGGCGCATGCGCCGCTCATTAAAAAGCTACTTTGCCAGAGATTCCTTGCGCTGCGCACCCTGGCTGGATCTGGCAGCGTCTTTTTGAGGTGGGTTGTCAGTCGCCTTCCGATGGCTTCTGGTATGGGCATGGCTAACGAGATCTTCGATGGTCAACCCGTCAGCGGGGAATTCTGCAATGCCGGCGCGTAACGTCAACTTGATGCGCGCCGAGATCAATTCGTTCAAACGCACGATGCCTTGTTCCGCCAAGGCGGAAGAGGTTTCCGGCATCAAAATCACATAATAATCGTTGGTCACATCATACGTCAACAAATCACAAGCGCGCAAATTATCGCGCAACAGCGCGCTAATCAGCGAAAAGAAAAAATAAGAGGCGATCTCGGTATTCTCGGTCACCTGCAACAGATTGCGTTTCTTCTGTTTCAGTTGTTCTTGATCGACCGCCAACACGACGATGGTCAAAGAATTACCGTAGCGGCGCGCGCGTTCCAGTTCCGCGGTCATGCGGTGCAGCGAGCGGCGATAGCGGGGAATGGCCGTATGCCAGTTGCCGTACAACCCCTTGGTAACGGCATGATTGACTTTGCGCCGGCGCCACAGCAAACCCATCACAAACAGGCCCGCGCTGACGACGATGATTCCAATTACCCATGTTTCAAAGAATAAGCTCATCAGTCCTTCACCAGTCGCATTGGATTCCATTATCTTAAACAAAAAATTTCGGGTTACTGATTACCATGCTAAAGCCAATTCTTCAGCATACCCGGCACATCGTTTTTCTCGCGATTAAGCACCAGCCCGAGAAAATTAGTGCCGGTACGGCGCAGCTCTTTCATTAATTCCTGGATTTCTTCCACGCGGGTACGACTTGCTTCTGCTACCACCATCACGCCATCGAGATGCAGGCTCAACATCAACACTTCGAAATTCAACGTCAGCGGCGGCGCGTCGATAATCATAAAATCAAACGCTTCGCGGAGCGCCGGCAAAACCGCGACAAAGCGCTTCATGTCGAAAGCCGAGCCGGCAGGAACGCCTTCGATCGGCATGACGCGCAGATTCGGAATGCCGTTAACGGCGGCCATATCAAAAAAACCAAGAATATCCTCTGTCGCCATTTCGTGGCTGCTTTTCAGATCAAACAATTTGTGCAGTTTGGGCCGCCGCGAATTGGCTTCGATCAACAGCACCCTTTTCTTTTGATCCAAACTCAAGCCGAGCGCGAGTGTGGTGGCAACGGCCGTCACGCCGACGCCCTCGCTGGTTCCGGTCACCACCAGCGAGCGGACACCCTGGCGTTCGCGGGCGAGCAACAGATTATTGCGCAAACGCAATTGTTCGCGGCTCAATTCCGGAATCATCCGCGGTGTCGCGTCTGCCAACGGTTCGGTCTCGACACCGTTGCGCGGCACGTCCCGCGTCACGCGCGGCTGCGCCAGATCGGAAGTCGCGGCGAAATCCGTCGCTGGACTATGCAGATCGAATTCCCCGCTCAAAGGCAACGCGTCCTTCGCTATGTTCATTTTCTCTCAGATTTAGTCGCCGGCTATCGGGCCAACATTTTAAATTAAGCGTGCGTTTATTTCGTGTTTGCAGGCAAACTGCCGGTTTCAAACATGGTTTCCGGCAATAAATTGGGCGGCCATTCACCCTCCGGAATCGACACGATGACGGGAATATCGAGCTGTCGCTCGATGTCGCTGCTCGCATGAACGACGCCGTCAAAAAAGCCGAGACCCAGCACGGCGCCAACGCTGATAAACATGGCCAGAAAAAAACCGGCCATAATATTCAATTTGCGGTTTGGGCTAACCGGCGACAACGGCACACTGGCCGGATCAATAATGGTTACGTTCGCAAATTTCTCACGATCCAACGCCTCGGAGATGCGCGCTTCTTCCTGCTTTTTGGTGTAAAGCTCAAAATTATTTTGCATCAATTCCAATTTGCGCAGCATGGCTTCATGCGCATACCTGGCGCGCTCGAGCGCTTTAAGCTCTTGCCGCAATTCCGTCACGGCGGTTTTTAATTCGCGCTCTTTCGTTTGAAAGCCAATCAGGTCAAAGCGGGCGCGCGTCAATTCCGTCGACAAATCCATCATCGAACGATTGATGTCGGTTGCCACTTCCGGTTGTTGGGTGCGCTCGTGTTGCTGAATCGTTTCCTCGATTTTCGCAATGCGCGCTTTTAAGCTGCGCGCCAGTTGGCCTTTCGGCTCGCTCCGGTTTCTTTCCGTCGAAACCACTTCCGTATATTTCGCTTTCAGCGAAGCGAGCTGATCCTCCAACCCCTCCATCACCGTGGTCGAAACTTCCTGGTTTTGCGACTGCAAACGCTTCGGCTCCGCGACAATCTGCTTTTCCAGAAAACTAACCTGCTGAGCCGCCGCCCGCGAGCTGGCACGTTGGGTATTGAGTTGCGCCTCATACTCGGCCAGCTTTTGCAAATACAATTGCTGCTGCTGTTGCGGCGCGATCAAATTGTGCTCAACCTCGTAATACTCCAACGCCGCTCGCAAGTTTTGCAACGAATCCTGCAACACGTCGACCTGCTTTTGAAAAAACGAATAGGCGCCTTTGCTCTCGTGCACTTCCAAGTGGCGCTCGACGTAGCGCTGGCACAATTCGTTAATAATCGCGGCGGCCTGTTGCGGGTCATACGATTCGTAAGTCACTTGCAGAATGTTGGATTTCGGCACGACGATACAATTCATGTCCGCCTTAAATAACGCCACGGCCAATTCCAGCGCGGCGGTGCTGTCCAACAATTTGGTCTTTTCCGGGCCGATGATGTCGGCGTACGAGCGGTTCTCGCGCATCACATCCCGCAGCAGCGTCGTACTTTGCAAAATTTCAATCTCGGAGTTCAACGCCTCTTCAGAAAGTTGTGGCTTGTCTTCCGTTGCTGCGCCGCCGCTGGCGGAAACCACCGTGGTGGCGCGTTCTTTTTTGAACAGCAGTTTGGCGCGCACCACGTAAAGCGATTTCTGCATTATCGTTGCCGTCGCCACAATCGCGAAGATGGCGCCGAACAGCGCCAGCGCCAGCCAGCGGCGCCGGTAAATCATCGCCACGACGTCTTTCATCGTCAGCGCCGGGCGGGCTGCCGGTTGCGGCAACCGTGTTTCGCTTAATTGCAGCTCGTGATTCCCTTTTTCAGCCGTAAGTTGCTTCGTCAATGTCATGTTGGCAGTGCGCCTCGATTAGGGATTGTTGCGGTTATATTCACGTAAGCCGCGGAGATAGATATCGATCGGCGGAAACAAGCCGTCGTACACCTGCGTGAGAAAATTAGTCACGCTGGCGATAAACGTTTTCGGAACGAAAATAATATCCTCCGGCTGCACATAATAATCTTGATAAGCGGCATTCTTCACCATCGTGCCGGCCAAATCCAAACGGGTCGCCTTCAATTCGCCATTCGCCGCGCGGCGCAAGAGAATGACACTGTTCATTTTCGCCGTGCGCACCGGGCCTTTCGCGGCGGCGAGCGCTTGCAAAACCGTCATTTGCGGTTTCATCTCCACAGTTCCCGGGTCGCGGACTTCACCAACCACGTACAACGACAAATCCGCAAAGCTGCGCACAAACACCGAAACTTCCGGCTCGTGAACGATACCGGAATATAAATCGGTAATCAAGCTGTCAACCGACGCGGGTTTCATTCCCGCGACCATAATATCGCCGAGATCCTCGAGCGTGATCCGGCCATCCGGACGCACTTTAACAATATTATTGAGCCGCTCGTGATAGCGTACGCGAATTTCCAGTTCGTCCAGCGCGCTGATTCGATAAACTGCGGGCGGCAAGGGTGCGAGGGCGGTCCCGGTGGTTACAAAATTTTGTGCGTTGTTGGCGGCATCAACCGCACTTCCCGCGTCGGATAGCGCTGGGCGGGTTCCGCCGCATCCCCCGACCGCTAAACTCCCAATCAACCAACAGCCAAGTAGCAACTTTGCGAGGTGTTTACGAACCATCATCAACATCGGTGTTTTATCGTTCCGGTTAGTTTTCAACTTATCATTTCTGGCCGGCTTCGGCGCGAGCCAAGCCGCCGCAAAATTTCATGCAAACTTAATGTGCACTTTTTACTGCCTTATACTTACAAGCATTCGCGATTTACAGCGGAAAAAAATTCCAACCGATATAATCTTCCCACCGCGCGGTGTCACAAAAAAACGACAGCGCCGAATGGTTACGCCTATTTTTGAACGAATATAAACGGAAAAGCTTTTAATTAATATTCGATAATACTTACAAGCATGGGTGCTCGTAGCGGAAAAGTTTTTTGCAGTTGAAGCGGGAATCTAATATTTCGCGGAGAGAGGCTAACATGAGGTGAGAACCCAACCGATTTTTCGGGCCAGAAGTGGGTCTCGGCGATCTTACGCTATCCATAAAAGAAATAGGCAACTCAGTGTCGAATTTTCCACGACAAGGGGATCCAGCTCAGGTCTCCTCAATTCTACTGCTCAAAGAAGTGAGGACGGCCGATCATTCAAAACGCAATGACGATTCCCCAAATCAAGCGGTCATGAGGACATTAACCCCGAAGAAGCAATCCAACTCATGCGGACTTTTGCTGCCAAACCAATCTTTGCTTACACCGTTTTTGAACGTCGTAGCGTCAAGCCTGTCCAAACGGCTCCTAGTAAATCCGCCAATCCAAACAAAATGAGCGTTGGACCGGCGAAACCCAACAGCACAAAAGCGGTGAAAAAGACAATGACGGTGGAGCGAGCATACACTGTCCATTGGAAAAAGTCTGTTATCCCTTTGCGTGCTGCCTGGATGTAATAAAACGCCAGTAAAAGTGCTAACATTCCGATGACACGAATCCAAACTTCGCTGGTATTAAGAAGAAAAAACATTCCAAGCAGAAAATTGGGTACTACAAGCAGAACGATGCCGAGCACGGCGAGATACAGGCCAAATACAAAGACGCTGCGAGCGCTTTTGCTCATTTTCTAATCCTTGCGGTTTATGAAAATTTTATAACGCCAAAAAATTCGGGAAGTCATATTCCAGTTTGATTATTTCTCCACCCGCGCAATCTCCTCCAGGGCATTTCTCGCGGCCACAATAAAATTAGCATCCGCATTTTGTGTCAGCACTTCTTGCAGAGTGGCTTTGGCGGCACTCACCTGCAAGCGGCCGAGCATGTTCAGCGCCGTTTGTTGCAGTCCGTAAATTTGGCTCGGCACCAAGTCAATCAACGTTTGGTGCAACGCTTTATCATTTGGCGCGCAAGCAGCCCACGCATTCAGCGCCGCGTCGCGCACGTTTTGGTTGTACCCGTCGCCGGTGTATTTCTTAATCATGGTCACGAGCGTGGGATTCTTCATTTCACCAAACGCGCGCAAACAGGCAATGACGATTTCATCCATCCACGATTTGCGCGCCAATTGTTGCTTGATCAATTCCGCCTCCGTTTGCGGATTGGCACGCGCCAGCGCAAGAATTGCAGTCGCGACAATGTCGGTGTGTGAATCGGTTTTGATGAGATCTCTCAATTTTTGCTCCGCCGTTGCCGTGCCGAATTTCGGCAATGCCAGCACCGCGGCTTTGCGAATGCGATAATCGCTCGCTTTCAATGCCGCCGCCAGCGCCTGTTCGGCGGCAGCGGTGCGAATCGTGCCGAGTTGCAAAGCCGCTTCGGCGCGCACGCCCCAAAACTCATTGCTGGAAATCAACTCGGACAAAGCGCGAACACTGCGCGGGTTCACCGGATAGCGCGCGGCCAATTCGCGAATCGACCAAATTCTTCCCGGCACCGGCGTGTTTTTGGTTTGATAAATCAACTCGTCGATGCTCTTCGGAAAATTGATTTCAGCCACCAGATCGCCTTCGCCGTCGAAGCTCACCATCAGCGGTTTCTCTTCACACGGGAAGAGAAAATTCGCGCTTTCATTTTTAAGCCAAACTTTTTCCTGCCATCTTCTCGTCGCCGTGCCGATCGTGATTTTCACCGGCAAATCGAAGGTTCCCAGCCCTTCCACCATGGGCTGCACTTGTTTAACGGAAAGGTCGATCAACTTGCGATCGGCGAGATAACGATAGCTCACCTCAAACTGGGGGTGGCCGCCGTTCGTTATCCATTGCGCAAAAAACCAATCGAGATTCTCGCCGGTCGTTTCTTCGATGGCGATTTTCAAATCATTGCTGACGACGTTGGAGAATTCATGTTTGTGCAAATAATGGCTGAGGCTGCGGAAAAATGGTTCGTCGCCTAAAATCGCGCGCAACATGTGCAACACGACCGCGCCCTTCAAATAGGTATGCTCGGTGTTGTAAATCGTGTTGGCGTCATCGAAATGGTGATGCTCCAGGCCGCGAATCATGTGCTGCGTGCGCACGAAGTCAATGTAATGTTGCTTCGCCATTTGCACATCAAACAAAAGCTGGTCCCGGCCCACGGATTCTTCATCCCACAACATCATCAAATAACTCGCGAAGCTTTCATTGAGCCAGATATAACTCAAATTACGGCACGTCAAATTATTGCCGAACCAGTGATGCGCCAACTCATGCGAGATGATCGCTTCGTTCGTCCAATCCGCGGAATATTCATCAAGCTGCGGGTCGAATTCCAGCGGCGCCTTTTCATCGCGCAATACGTTGGCCTTGTGGCCGGTGACGCCGGTGTGCTCCATCGCGCCGATGGCGTAATCCGGCACCGCAATTTGATCGTACTTGTCCCACGGATATTTGTAATTGAAACGCTGCGAGAAAAATTCCACCATTTTAGTTGTATTCCGAAACGCATACGCGCCTTCTGGCAAGCGGCCGCGCGGCACCCAATAACTCAGCGGAATCGTGCCGAACGCCGGCGCGAGATCGCCCTTCTCAAAATCACCGACATAAATGGAAATAAGATAATTCGGATGCGGCAGCTTTTGCAACCAATGAAATGTTTTCTGTCCGTCCGCGCGCGCAAGCGTCTCAACCAACTGGCCATTGGAAATCACAACATACGGCGGCGGCACCGTCACCAGCATTTCCGTAGAAAATTTATCATTGGTGTCGTTGTAAATCGGCAGCCAATTGGCGTGCAAGCCGTCTTCACCGTACGTCGTCACATAAGAAAGCTGCGGGTTGGCAGAATTGCGCTGAAAATACATGCCGCTTTTCGGCGCGGCCTCATATTGCACGACGACAGTGAAGGTATCGGTGGGGGTTTTGGGTTGCGGCAACGCGATGAGGAGAGAATCGTTTTGGGCCCCAAAAGATAAACTGGCATTGGTCTCAGCTTGTGCCACGCTTTTCACATTCAATTTGATGGCATCGAGCGCAAACCGGTCGAGCCGGCGCAACGGCGTGAGCCGGATGGTGGCTTTGCCGAACACGATTCTTTTTTCAAAATCAAACGCCAATTCGGCTTTGTAATGGAGAATGTCATACTGGCGCTCGCGATTGGCGTGATATGCGCCGGTGGGGAGTTTTTGCGCAAAGGCGAAGTTCAGGGAAATAACGCTGATGTAAACAAGAAAAGAAAATTTTCTCATACTCTCTCCTATGACGTAAATGATCTAAAAGCCAAACCCGCTTTGCCGAAAGCAATGCACCCAATCTAATTCCAAAACCCATGGAACGCAACAAAAATTTCTTGACTTTGCCGGACGCTCTTGTATTTTGAATCTAACTTTTTACACTTTCATCCGTAAAACGTAAACGTTGCCGTGACCAAAAATCAAGCTACCTATCACGTGGATCATCGTTAAAATGAGCTGCGCATGAATTTCGATTCCCGCGTTAAATCCATTTTGCTCGCGCTGGCCGGCGTCCTGAGCATGGCCCTCTATTTTGCATTTTTCAGCTATTCCAAGCCCATCCAGTTGTTGCGTATTCACACCACCAAAGAAGAAATTTTAGCGAAGGCTGTACAAGCATATCAGGCTTCACCGTTGGGCGAATATAATTGGCCGCACACCTCGAAACTCAATGTTGATGACGCTCTCTTTCGTTATGCGCAGAATTTACCCAGCACCGCAGAGACGCAAACGGCATTGCCGCTTGGACAATGGGAGATTTCGTTTCGCGGAAAATTGGCCCCCGCCGGCGGTCCGGTGGTCGTGAATATTGATGACAACAAAAAAAATGAAACTGGCCGCTTTATCGTACGCTACGATTTTGCCGGCAATCTGCGTGGGCTTGAGCAGGCCAGGCCGCAACCGCTGGATTCTACCCATTTAGATGAAGCCGCCGCTTTGCAAAAGGCAAAAAATTTTCTCAGCACGCTGGCGGTGGATACCGGAACCGTGCAAATCACCAAAAAGGAATCATCGCAAGAAGGCAAGGCAACCCGGCATGCGTTCACTTTTACGCAAGCAGCGTCTTCCCTTGATTGGCGTGAATTATTTGAAGTCACCGTCCTGGGTGACGCGATCACAGCATACGACGCCGATATTAAATTGGACCAAAGCAAAACCCAACGCCCCAAATTTGAAGAGGTCAGCGACGTCGTCGCCGCGGTTGTGACGCCGCTGGTGTGGGTAGTGATTTGCATATTTCTGCTCATCGTCTTCTTTCGGCGTTTGCGCCACGATGAGTTGGAATTTAAGCGTGCTTTCTGGTTGGGTGGTTTTATTGGCGTAGCGATATGGATTATCGTCGCGGTTTCCAGTTGGCCGGAGTGGAGCGGCGTATTGATCGGCGGCGTTTTTGCCGCGCTGTTTACCGGCGGCGGCATCGTGATGATTTATGCCGCCACCGAATCGCTCATGCGCGACGCGTGGAAGGAAAAACTGGCGCTCCTCGACCTGCTCTTCCGCGGTTATGCGCGGGTCTATCAAATGGGCCATGCGATTCTGCGCGCCTTTTTTATCGCCGGTGTGACTCTGCTCTTGTTAGGCGGAGCGATGTGGTTGACCACGCATTTCAACCTGGCCACGCTCCAGGTCGATGATGACGATCTATGGATTTTTCAGGACCAGCTTCATGTCGTGGCCGCGATCAGTTCGATTATTTTAAACGGCACTTTTATCGGTCTGGTGTTTTTAGCATTTTGGCCTTCCTATTTGCGCGCCAAAACGGCGAGCCTGAAAATTTTGCTATCGCTAACCGGCCTGGGTTTCGGTCTGTCGGGGTTGCATTTGAATTTTTTGAAACCCTCTTACTGGTCTTTGTTGATCTTTTTGCCTATTGCCTTTCTGTGGGCATGGTTTGTCTACCGGCAAAATATGCTTACAATGTTGCTGGCTTTGCTGGCGGTACAATATTTCACGAGCTTCTCGCTTATCACCCTTTTACCCGCGGGTTTTTCAAGCGTCGCCGGTATCACCACCGGCATTTTGATCTTATCGATTTTTACCGCCGGGATTTATTTGGTTTTCAGCAAAAACTCCGTCAAAAATTTTGAGCATTACGTGCCGGCCTACGTCAGCCGCATTGCCGAGCGCGAACGTTTTCTAAAAGAATTGGAAATCGCCCGCAACATTCAAATGCGATTTTTGCCCGACGCGCCGCCGGTGTTTCCGAAATTGGATATTGCCTGTTTGTGCAAACCCGCGATGGAGGTCGGCGGCGATTATTATGATTTCATCAAGCATGACGAGTCACGCCTCGGCGTCGTCATCGGCGATGTTTCCGGCAAAGGCGTTTCCGCCGCATTTTTTATGACGATGGCGAAAGGCATCATCAAAGCGCTGTCGCGCATCAATCCTTCACCCAAGTCTCTGCTCAGCGACATGAACACGGTGTTTTATGAAAACACGCCGAAGGAAGTTTTTATTAGTTTGATTTACGGATTTTTTGACGTGCAAAACAATACTTTGATTTTTGCCCGGGCCGGCCACAATCCTTTGATCGTGCGCAAAAGTGTCGGCGGTGCGCCGGAGTTACTCAATCCACGCGGCCTGGCGATCGGGCTGGAAAAAGGCCCGGTCTTCGCTTCAACCATTGAAGAGAAAGCCATACCAATTCAACCGGGTGACATCTTCATGTTTTACACCGACGGCATCTCCGAAGCGATGAACAAAAATGGCGACGAGTTCGGCGAAGATCGCTTAAGCCGGCTCGTCAGCCAACACGGGCAAGAATCGGCCCGGGTAATTTTGGACAAAATTACGCACGACGTAATGCACTTCGCTAATGGTGCGAAGCAACATGATGACTTTAC